>DASUKH010000280.1:0-23596 GCA_036278835.1 Allostellaceae bacterium | reverse complement strand
CGGAAAACTGCCTTACACTGCGGCAAAACGCCTGACGCGGAGGAGCGCGATGCAGTACCGCCGGATTTCCGCCGATTGCCACCTCGATCTGCCGTGGCTGCCGAAGGAACTGTTCGTGGAGAACGCGGCGCGCGCCTTGCGGGACCGCATGCCCTTTGTCGAGGAGAAGGATGACGGCCCGCACTGGGTGACCAAGGCCGGCATCGACATGGGCCGGTGGGGCGGCGTCGGCTCGGTCGGCGGCCCGTTCGTGCCGGGGCAGAATTACCGGGTCGACAAGATGGCCGAGACCGGCCTCTACGAGGCCGCCAAAAGCGGCGAGGCGCGCCCCGGCGATCCGCATCTGCGCATCAAGGAGATGGAGAAAGACGGCGTCGACGCCGAGGTCATCTTCGGCATTCTCGGTGTCGTCTCGCGCCTCGAAGACCACGAGGCGGCCAGCGACTGCCTGCGTATCTACAACGATTTCCTGAAGGATTTCTGCAGCCATTACCCCGACCGGCAGATCGGCCTCGCCTGCCTGCCCTACGGCGACGTCGAGGCGGCGGCGAAGGAGGTTTACCGGGTCGCCAAGCTCGGCCTGCGCGGCCTTGAACTGTCCTGCTCATGGGACATGGAGCCGATGTGGCACCCGATGTGGGAGCCCTTGTGGAAGGCCGTCAACGACGTCCAGTTGCCACTCCATTTCCACACCTTTCCCTCGGTGCCGCAAAAAGTGCGGATGCAGCAGAAGGGCCAGGTTCGCCGCATGGCGCAATTCACCAGCGTCGCCGGCTTCCAGATGAACCTGATCAACATCATCGCCGCGATCATCGGCGCCGGCGTCCTGGAGCGTTATCCGCACATGCGGGTCGGCTTCGGCGAGAGCGGCATCGGCTGGCTGCCCTATGCGCTCGACCGGATGGATTTCGAGTTCGAGGACCGCTTCCGCGACCTAATGAAGCTGAAGCCCTCCGAATACTGGCGCCGCCAATGCCGCGCGACCTTCCAGTTCGACCGCATCGGCCCGCGCCTCATCGATGAGATGGGGGTCGAAACCCTGATGTGGGGGTCGGACTATCCGCACCCGGACGGCGTCTGGCCGGAAAGCTCACGCTATATCGAGGAGCAGTTCGCCGGCCTGCCGGCCGAAACCGTCCACAAGATCACCTGCGAGAACGCCGCCAAGTTCTACGGGCTGATCAATTGAGAATGTGGCGGCGCAGCCGCCGCGTTGTCATCCCGCCGAAAGTCGGGATCCAGGATGGCCGCCGCCTCCCAGCTTGATAAATCGGTCCCGGCTTCCGCCGGGATGACGGAAAGGATGTGCATATGTCCTACGATCTGCTGATCAAAAACGGCCGCATCGTCGATGGCTCCGGCGGGCCTTCCTATCGCGGCGATGTCGCGGTCAAGGACGGCAGGATCGTCGAGATCGGCCGCTTGTCCGGGACGGCGGCGAAGACCGTCGATGCCGGGGGGCAGGTCGTGGCGCCCGGCTTTATCGACAATCACTGCCATTACGACGCGCAGGTCACCTGGGACCCGCTCTGTTCCTATTCCTGCGACCACGGCGCCACCACGGTGATCTTCGGCAACTGCTCGCTGTCATTGGCGCCGGTGCACAAGGACCGGGCGAAGCAGGAGCGCCTGTCGGAATTCCTCTCCTATGTCGAGGCGATCCCGATGGAGGTGTTGAAGACCCTCGAATTCACCTGGGAGCGGTTTCCCGACTATCTCGACCAGCTCGACCATCATCTCGGGGTCAATGTCGGCAACCTGATTGGCCACACGGCGGTGCGCTATTACGTGATGGGCGACGAGTGCCAAAAGCGGACCGCCACCGACGACGAGATAAAGCAGATGCAGGCCCTCGTGCGCGAGGGCATCGAGGCAGGCGCGCTGGGGCTCTCGGTATCGCGCAACCAGGGCCATTACGACCCGCAGGGTGTCCACATCCCGGCGCTGTGGGCCGACGAGAGGGAGATTTTCGCGCTCGGCGACGTGTTGCGCGAACTCGGCACCGGCCTGATCCAGTCGGGCGGCGGCAACGGCGCCGAGATGAAGGACGGGCTGATGAGCCGCCTTTCCGAGGCGACCGGTCGCACCGTCGTCTACAACAATCTGTCGCAATCGGCCCGCCGTCCCGACCAGTGGCACCAGCAGATGAAGCGGATTGACGAGACCGCGGCAAAGGGCATCCGCGCCTTCCCGATGTGCACGCCCAATCGCATCACCGACTATTTCACGATGCGCAACACCCAGGAATTCCGCGGCCTGCCGGTATGGCACCCGATCTGCCTGTCCTCCCCCGAGGAGATGCTGAAGGCCTATGCCGATCCGGAGGTGCGCAAGAAGCTGCACGCCGAGACGATCGAGTTCACCGCCGGCCAGCCGCCCGGCCTGTCGCGTACCTGGTGGGACTACATGGAGGTGCAGCACGCCGTATTGCCCAAGAACAAGTGGATGGAGGGCAAGACCCTGGGGCAAATCGCCAAACAGCAGGGCAAGGGCATCATCGATTGCTTCCTCGACCTTGCGATCGAGGAGCACCTCGACACCGAATGGCTGCACGGCGAAATCAACGTCGATGACGCCGCGATGGCGCAGATCCTGACCTACCCCTACGCGATCATCGGCCTCTCGGACGGCGGCGCGCACGTCCAGTTCCAGAGCGGCTTCGGCTTCTCGACCCGGCTGTTGTCCGAATGGGTGCGCGAGAAGCAGGCGATGTCGCTGGAGACCGCGGTGCGCCGCCTGACCTTCGAATCCGCCTCGATCTTCGGGCTGCACGATCGCGGGTTGTTGCACCCGGGCAAGGTCGCCGACATCGTGATCTTCGATCCCGACACGGTTAAGCCCTTGCCGCTCGAAGTTCAACACGACTTCCCGACCGGCGCCAAGCGCATCAAGGAGCCAGCCGCCGGCATCTACGCGACCTTTGTCGCCGGCCAGATGCTGATGCATGAGGGCAAGCACACCGGCGCCCTCCCCGGCCGCGTCCTGCGCAACACCTACTACAAGGCCAATCACCGCTAAGCGGAAAGCGGACGGCGGCGGCCTGCCGCCCGTACCGCGAGGTGCGGCCCCGAACACCCCGCGACGCTGCGCATCCCAGGCGCGGCCGACGCAATCCTCGGCTGCGGTTTCCCCGGTTGTCGGCCGCGGGTGCGGCGCGTTATCCGTGAGAGGACCTGTAGGAGGCCGGCCGGGTGAGCGACTTCGTCGGAACCAATCCGGCCGGAATGGCTGCCGCGCCGCGAGTGGCCAGCATCGAATCTCGCGAATCCTGGGTCGCCGCGGGGCTGACGCTGGCGCTGTTGTCGTTCGCCTACGGCTCGCCGCTCTTGATCGTCGTCGGGCTGAAGCCGATCACCGAAGACCTCGGCACCAAGCGCGAGCTGGTGGCGCTGGCCGGCTCGCTGACCTGGCTTGGCACCGGCCTCGGCGGCGTCGTGATGGGCCAGGTGGCGGAGCGCCTCGGGGTCCGCTTCACGGTGATGTTCGGCGCTGCGATGAGCGCGCTCGGCCTCGCCGTATCGGCCTCGGGCGGCTTGTGGACGGTGCTGATCGGCCATGCGGTGCTGGTCGGGTTTCTCGGCAACGGCGCGCTATACCCGCCGCTGATAGTCTATGTCAGCCGCTGGTTCGACCGGCGGCGCGGCACCGCGCTGGCGCTGATCTCGTCCGGCCAGTACGTCGCCGGCATGCTGTGGCCGAGCCTGTTCCAGTACGGCTTCGGGCGCTTCGGCTGGCGCGATACGATGCTCGCCTTTGCGGCGCTGGTGATCCTGGTGGTGCCGGCGCTGGCGTTGTTTCTGCGCCGCCCGCCGGCGGCGCCGGCCGTGTACGCCGCGGCCGGGGGCAGCCATCGGCGCAGCGTCCTCGGCATGCGGCCCAATCTGGTGCTCGGCCTGATCTGCGCCGCCGGGTTCTGCTGCTGTATCCCGATGTCGATCCCGCAGGGCCATCTCGTCGCCTTTTGCAGCGATATCGGCATCTCCGCCGCGAGCGGCGCGCTGATGCTGTCGGTGTTGCAGGGGGCCGCGTTCATGACCCGCGTCGGCTGGGGCACCCTGGCCGATCGGATCGGCGGGCTGAAGACGGTCTTCGTATGCTCTTCGCTGCAGGCACTGACCATCGCCGCGTTCATGGCGACCCGAAACGAAAGCTGGCTGTTCACGATCGCCGCCATTTACGGCGCCGGGTTCAGCGGCATCATCCCGGCCTATGTCGTGGCGATCCGCGAATTGTTCCCGCCGCAGGAAGCCTCCTGGCGGGTGCCGAGCATCCTGTTTGTCAGCATGGGCGGGATGGCGTTCGGCAGCTGGTTCGCCGGCGCCCTCTACGACCATTTCGGCTATTACGGGCCGGCTTTCGCGATCGGCGTGCTGTTCAATCTCGCCAATTTGACCCTCGTCGGCTTTCTCGTCCTGTCGCAGCGCCGCGTCGGCGGCTTCCGCCGCGCCCTCGCCTGACCGTGTCCGCCGCCGATTGACACCGAAGCGGGCAATGCCGAACATCGCGCGGTCGGCCGCCCGGCGGGCGGCGCAAGGCGCGGAGGCATGGCGATGGAGATGCAGGAGCGCACGGTCGTCGTCACCGGCGGCGCATCGGGCATCGGCCGGGCCTGCGCGTTGCTGCTGGCGCGCGAGGGCGCCCGCGTGCTTGTCGGCGACATCGACGAAAAGGGCGGGCACGCGGTCGCCGCGGAGGCCAATGCCGCCGACCTCAAGATCGAGTTCCTGCCGCTCGACCTGACCCGGCCGGACTCGATCGCGACCTTCGCCGGAGCGGTCGCGGCGCGCGCCGAAAAGGCCGACGGTCTCGTCAACGGCGCCGGCTGGGACCGTATCGAGCCGTTTCTGCAAAACCCGCCGGAAATGGTGGACCAGGTGATCGCGATCAACCTGCTGGGGGCGGTGCGGCTGACCCGGGCGCTCTTGCCGCCGATGGTCGCGGCGCAGGGCGGCAAGATCGTCAATATTGCGAGCGATGCCGGCCGGGTCGGCAGCACAGGCGAGACCGTTTACGCCGCCGCCAAGGGCGGCCTGATCGCCTTCACCAAGTCGCTGGCGCGCGAAATGGCGCGCTATCGCATCAACGTCAATTGCGTCTGCCCCGGCCCGACCGACACGCCCTTGTTTCAGCGCCAGCCGGAGCGCATGCGCGAGGCGCTGACCCGGGCGATCCCGTTCCGCCGAATCGCGCAACCCGAAGAGATCGCCGAGGCGGTGATGTTTTTTCTCGGGCACCGGTCGGATTACATCACCGGTCAGGTGTTGAGCGTCAGCGGCGGGCTGACGATGGTCGGCTGAGGGCCGGCCATTCGGGGTTTATCGACGGGAGGGGAACGATGCGAAGCGGTGTGCTGCCGGCACTGGCGGCAATCTTGTGGATCGCCGGATCGGCCGGCGCGTTGGCGCAGCCGGCGGCAAACGAAAGCGCGCAGCAGAACGTGCGCGAAAGCCAGCAATACGAGCGGCTGGTCTGCGCCAACCCGGGTTTCCGCGCCAACCGCATCGCCAAGGAATGCGGCCCGTTGCAGGGTTCGCCCCTGTACGACAGCTGCGTCGCGTCTTTTCAGTGCAACGGCCCGGTACCCCGACAGATGCGCCGGGCCCCCGCATCCGAACGAATCCGCTGAACCGAGGAGAGCGCCAATGGCCAATCCTGCCCCTGGATACGCGAAAAAGCCCGAGCACCGGGTCGATCTCGTGCCCGACAACCGGCGGGTGCGGGTCACCTTCGCCGGCACCGTGATCGCCGACAGCGGCGACACCGTGCGGGTCGAGGAGACCGGCCATGGTCCTGTCCATTACTTTCCGGAAAAGGACGTGCGGCTCGATTTGATGCGGCCGACCGCGCACCACACCTATTGCCCGTTCAAGGGCGAATGCTCGTACTGGACGATTTCCGCCGAGGGGACCGGCGGCCGCAAGGAGGCGGAAAACGCGGTCTGGGCCTATCCCGAGCCGTACGATGAGGCGCAGGGCCTCGCGCGCCATTACGCGTTCTATGAGACGCGGGTCGATCGCATCGAGGTGTTGTGATCATGGCGGCGCCCGCTTTGGGTGCGCCGACCCAGAACTGGACGGTAAAAAAACCGGTCGCGGCCTCGCGCGGCGGCGTCGTCGCGGCGCAGAACGGGGTCGCCGCCCGGGTCGGGGCCGAGGTGCTGGCAGCCGGCGGCAGCGCGGTCGATGCGGTAGTCGCCACCGCTTTCGCGCTGGCGGTGCGCGAGCCGTGGAACAGCGGCCTCGGCGGCATCGGGTTCATGGTCGTCAATCCGCCGGGCGGGCGCGCCGAGGTGGTCGATTTCGGGCCGGTCGCGCCGCGCGGCATCGATCCCGCCGCCTTTCCGCTGACCGGCGAAATGGTCACCGAGCTGTTCACTTGGCCGCGGGTCGCGGGCGACCGCAACATGCATGGCGGCTTGTCGTTTGCGGTGCCGAGTGCGGTGCGGGGCTATGCCCAGGCAGTCGAACGCTTTGGCCGCACGCCGTGGCGCGATTTGGTGATGCCGGCGGCGGCACTGGCGCGCGAGGGCTTGCCGGTCGATTGGTGGGTGACGGTGAAGACCGCCAATGCCGCCGCCGATCTGCGCCGCTACGACGGCACGCGGAACATCTGGCTGCCTGACGGGTTGCCGCCGGTCTGTCCGGCAATCGGCGAGGCGACGCCGCTGGCGCTCGGCCGGCTCGGCGATACCTTGGCGCGGCTCGCCGAGGCGGGGCCGGACGATTTCTACCAGGGCGACATCGCACGCGCGATCGCCGCCGATTCGCAGGAAGCCGGCGGCGTTCTCGATGCTGAGGACCTCGCCGCCTGCCGGGCGCGAATCGTGCCGTCGCTCGAAATCCCCTATCGCGGCTATGCGATCCATGCGGCGCGCGGCCTCAGCGCGGCCCCGACCCTCGCCGACGTGCTCGACCGGCTCTCGAGCAAGCGCTTCGCGCAGGCGCCGAACGCGATCTATTTCGAGGCGCTGATAGACGCCCTGCAGCAGGCCTATCACGCGCGCCTCGAAGGCCTCGGCGACATACAGCCGGCCGGCGGTGGCGACAATTGCACCACCCACATCACCGCGATCGATCGCGAGGGCGGCGTCGCTGCGCTGACTTCTACGCTGCTGTCGAGCTTCGGCAGCCGCTATGTGCTGCCGCGGACCGGCATCCTGATGAACAATGGGGTCATGTGGTTCGACCCGCGGCCCGGAAGGCCAAATTCGCTGGGCCCGGGGAAGCGCGCCTTGACCAATATGTGCCCGGCCATAGCCGCGCGCGACGGGCGCGCCCGATTCGGCCTCGGCGCCTCCGGCGGCCGGCGCATCCTTGGAGCGATCGTGCAACTGGCGAGCTTCATCATCGATTTTGCGATGACCCCCGAGGAGGCGGCGCATCATCCGCGAATCGACGTCAGCGGCGACACCGGAATCGCCATCGACCGTCGCCTCGGCGCGGCGATTCGCGATCGCCTCGCCGTTCGCCCCGGCGCCGCGATCGTCGAGCATACCGCGTGGCCTGCCCGGTTCGCCTGCCCCAACCTCGTGCTGCGCGGTGAGGACGGGCTGAATTACGGGGTCGGCGACGTGATGTCGCCCTGGTCGGCGGCGGTGGCCGAACCGGGGATGGAGGCGTAGAGCCGCCCTCGTCCATCCGCAAAAAGCGACGAGCCGGCCGAGGCCGGCTCGTTTGCCGAAAGCAAGGTGCGGAGAAGGTGCTTGCGAAAGTGCTTGAGGCGGGAAGGTGCTTGCGGAAGGTGCTGCTGCGAAACGGCGCGGAGATTGCCGCCGACAAGGTTCTTAGGGTTCGCTAAACGTGCATGGCCTCGCCGATGAGCGTTACCATGTGTTACAGTTTGTCACGGAAAATTGGCGAAATCAAGTTGAATCGTATCGGCGCGGTCATCGATTTACGTTCGCCGTCGACGCTCCGCTATGCATGCAGAAACGGAAGCGCCGATCAGCGAATCTCGCCCAGCGCGGGCATGCGCAACACGCCCCGATCGGCGACGAGACCGTCAACGGCAGCGAGAACGCCGGCGAGGCGGCTCGCGATCCCGGCGGTCGCTGTCTGCATCGCCCCCTCGCCACCCTCGCCGCGGCCGGTCAGCCGATCGTAAATTCGCTCGACCGTGCCCTTCTCTTTGGGAAAGCTCACGAGCTTGACTCGCTCTCCGTTCGGCACATGCGCAGCCACCCTGGCGAGGCGGAGCGCCGTTTCGTAGCCGCCCAGCGCGTCGACAAGGCCTTTCGCCTTGGCTTCCTCACCGGTCCAAACACGGCCCTTGGCCGCCGCCTCAACCTGTTTGGCTGAGAGATGGCGGCCGGAAGCGACGCGCGCCTTGAACCCCTCGTAGGTCACGTCGAGAAACGATTCGATTCGCGCCCGCTCGGCCGGCGAGAAATTCTCGAAGGGGCTGTCCATCGAGGCGTTGGCGCCGCGCTCGACCGATTGCGCGGTAATCCCGAGATTCTGCAACAGCTGGCCAATCACCAGCTTGCCGGTGAGCACCCCGATCGAGCCGGTCAGAGTCGCCGGCTCGGCGACGATCTTGTCGGCGGGCGCCGCGATGTAATAGCCGCCCGAGGCGGCGACATCGCCCATCGACACAATGACCGGCTTGCCGTGCTTGCGCGCCTGCGCGACCTCGCGCCAGATCGTCTCCGAGGCGGTTGCCGAGCCGCCCGGGCTGTCGATGCGGAACAGGATCGCGCGCACCTTTTTGTCGGCGGCGGCCTGACGGAATGCCCGCGAGAGCTGGCGCGCGCTCATCCCTTCGCCGCCGAACAGCGGGTTTGCCGGGGCATCGCCGCTGGTAATGACCCCGGTGCCGTAGATCAGCGCGATCTCGGGGCCTTTGTTATGCGGGTGGCCGGCGCCGCGGAGGTAACGCCGAATCGACACCAGCTTGGCGCCGGCTCCGGCGCGCTGCCGCGCCGCTGCCTCCGCCTCATCGCGATAGCCGATGCTGTCGACCAGATGCGCCGCTTTCGCCTCCTCGGCGGAAAACGGTCCGCGATCGATCAGCGCGGCGACCGTCTCCTTCGTCAGGCCGCGGTCGGCGGCGATGCCGGCGACGATCTGGGCCGAGTTGCTGTTCAACAAATCCGCGACCTCCTCCCGCTGGGGTGCGGTCATGCCGGTCTCAGTCAATGCGTTGGCGGCGGTCTTGAACTGCTCGCGGTGCGAGAAGCTGGCGGTAATCCCGAGCTTGTCGAGCGCGCCGCGGAAAAACGTCATCTCGGTGCGCAGACCGACGAGGCCGACCGTGCCGAGCGGCTGCAGCCAGACCCGCTCGAACGCCGTGGCGAGATAATACGGGCGGGTGCCGGGGCCGAAATCGCCAAAGCTGTCGGCAAAGACGATTGCGAATTTGCCTTTGGCGCGGAACGCGTGGACTGCGTCGCGCACCTGCTGGACCTTGGCAAGGCCGAGCGAATCGCCGCCGGTTCGGACATAGATCCCCTTCACCCGCGGATCGCTGGCGGCGCGGTCGAGCGCGTCGAGGAAATCGCGCAACGTCGGGATATTATTGCCGAACACGATCGATCGCAGCGCCGTCGGGCTGGCTCCGTCGCGCAGGCCACGGCTCAGATCGGCCTTGATGACGATCCGGTCCGGCAGTGCCGGCCGGGTCGCCACGAGCCGCCATGCCGCGAGACCGGCGCCGAGGACGGCGAGCACCGTCAGGATGCCGATCGCGGCAAACAGGCCCAGCACGAAACGGCGCATGACAATCCCCCTCCATCCGCTCCCCCGCCATCTTATCTTTGCCGTGATGCCGACCGAAGCGTTCAAGACGGTGGACGGCGATGCTACATAAACCGGCGGAAGTGGAGGATCGAAATGGACGACAAAACCCGCACCGAGCTCGAAGCCGCGACGTTCCGCACGCTGGTCGCGCATCTGCGCGAGCGCACCGATGTGCAGAACATCGATATGATGAATCTCGCCGGGTTCTGCCGCAACTGCCTGTCGCGCTGGTACCGCGAGGCGGCGGAGCAGCAGGGCGTTGCGCTGACCGACCCGCAGGCGCGCGAGATCGTCTATGGCATGCCCTATGACGAATGGCGCCGGAAGCACCAGAAAGAGGCCAGCGCCGAGCAGAAGGCGGCGTTCGCGGCGTCGCAGAAGCACTGATCACGCACGGGGAAGGGGGACCGAATGCCCGACGTTGGGGGGGTGGCCGGCGAGCAGCTCAAATCGCTGATCGAGCGGATCGAGCGGCTCGAAGAGGAAAAGCGCGCACTCGGCGAGGACATCAAGGAGGTCTATGCCGAAGCCAAGGGAAATGGCTTCGACGCCAAGATCATCCGCCAGATCATCCGCATCCGGCGGATGGACCAGGACGATCTCGACGAGCAGGAAACCCTGTTGGAGCTTTACAAGCGGGCGCTTGGGATGCTGCCGGACCAGGCGGCGCCGGAAAGCCGGGCAGCGGAGTAAGGGGGCGCGAGCCCCCGGCCGCCTCGGCTTCAGCCGGAACGCGGGCGTCCCGCCCGCATGCGGCCGGGACGGCCGCGCTCCGAAATCAATCGGAGGAAGGAGGTTGGCGATGGCTATAGTTCTCGACCACACGATCGTGCCGGCGCATGACAAAATCGCCTCGGCGCGGTTTTTCGCGCGCATCATGGGGCTCGAATACCGGGGGCCGCATTCGCACTTCGCGCCGGTCCGGGTCAACGATGCGCTGACCCTCGATTTCGACGAGCGCGGACAGTTCGAGCCGCACCATTATGCTTTTCGGATCAGCGAGGACGAGTTCGACGCGATCTTCGCGCGGGTCAAAGATGCGGGCATCGCCTATGGCAGCGGTCCGCGCTCGCGCGCCGATATGGAGATCAATCGTCGCAACGGCGGCCGCGGCTTTTATTTCGAAGACCCGAACGGACACGTCCTCGAAGTGATGACTGCCTGAGGCGGCGGCGCTATCCGGCGATTGGAGGCGGCGGCGATCGGTGCGACGCTGCGGCCAAACCAAGATTGCGCCGCAATTCGGCGTCGTGCTCGGGGTGAAGGGTTCCCATCAGCCGGTCCCACAGGCTGAAATGCGTTGCGTAATTGCACCGGAAATAACGGTGATGCTGGTCGTGGTGGGTGACACCGACCAGCGGCGAGGGCGGGCGGCATAAAACTCCGCCGTGCTCGAACCCGGAATGACCGGCGACCCCGGTGATCTGATCGTAGAGCTTGTGCGCAAGCAGCACCGCCGGCGCGGCCGGCACCAGAAAATGCGCGACAAGCCAATAGGATTGCAGAAACAAATTGTCGAGCAGCCGGTCGCTGTTGTTTGACCACACCACCGGCGTGACCGTCAGGTGATGCCAGCGATGCACCCGGCGATAGAGCGGTCGCGTGTGGATCAGCCGGTGCAGCCAATAAAACCAAGTATCGAACAGCACCATCGACAGCACGAATGAGAACGTGATCCCGACCGGGCCGCGCCACGGCCGCAATCCCCAGCCGAACGCGGCGTAAAGAAAATGCCCGGTGCCGAACAGCACGGCGATGCCGGCGAGCGAGACGAGGCTCTGCCGGCGGTCGCGGCCGATCTGTTCCGCGGGCGTTGCGCGCGGCTGAATTTTCGCGCCTGGCATCCGGCGGTTGAGGCGCTCGACGACGAGGCAGGCCGCGAGATAGGTCGCGAGCAGTACGGCATACACGACGGCGACCGTCGCCGCCCAGGAAATCAGCCGTTCTGCCATCGATCGTCTAAAAGGCTGATCGGTAAGACGCGTTCCCGAAGATCATCGCCCGTGTTGCGCCCGCCGGCCACGTTGATGCCCGGCACGAGGCCGGGCATGACGGGCCGAGGGTTGATCCCCCTCAACGCAAAACGAACTCACCATCTGGCCGGGTCGGCCCGGCGATGGCAGGTCGAAACCCGCTCAGCGGTAATAGGGCGGCGGCGGGGGTGGCGGATAGCCGTAGCCGGGCGGCGGGGGCGGCGGCGGGGTGGTCGCCGCGCCGGTAATCGCCCCGAGCGCGCCGCCGGTCGCGGCGCCGATCGCCGCCCCGGTTCCGCCGCCCGCCGCGGCCCCGATCGCCGCGCCGGCGCCGGCCCCGAGCAGACCGCCGCCGATCGCGCGTTGCCCCGGGTCGTAGGGATTGGTGCAGCCGGCCAGCGTCACCATGACCGCGGCGGCGCCGACAGCCAGCAGTTTTCTCTTCATTCGGTTCCCCTTGGGACGATGTTAAACCAAAGCGCTAGCAGGGTAACCCGGTTCCTGCCCAAGCGCGAGCGCGAACCGCATGCCGGGATCGGGTGGCGGATTTGGTGTGATGTAGTTGAGATGGGCTTCGCGTTGCTCAGCCCATCCTGACGCCTAGGATGGGCTGAGCGACGCGAAGCCCGTCGCCGAAAGATGGAGACGTTCCCTCTCCGTCCGAACGACGGAAAGGGTCGCCCCGTAAGCTCAGTTGATCAGCCCATAGAACTTGCCGGCGTTTTCGCAGGTCATCTTGTAGACCACGTCGGCCGGCAGGTGGCTGAACTGGTCTTCGATATACTTCTTCGATTCCGGCCATACCCCGTCGGGGTGCGGGTAATCCGAACCCCACATCAGGGTCTCGACCCCCATATCCTCGATCAGCTTGGTGCCGACCCGGTCGTACTGGAAGGTGGCGCGGCACTGGCGGCGCCAATACTCGGTCGGCAGCAGCTTCAACTTCAGATCCTGGTACTGGTCCTTGAACTCGAAATCCATGCGGTCGAGCACGTAGGGGATCCAGCCGATGCCGCTTTCGCCCAACACGACGCGGATGTTCGGGAAGCGCTCGAATACCGCCGCCCCCATCAGCGCGCTCAGGATATGGCCGAGCGTCATCTGGAACAGGCACAGCCCCGCATAGGTCATGCGGCGCTGCACCGGCAGATCGTATTTTTTGCGCTCCTCCGGGTCGACCGCCGGGAAAGTGTGGAAATGCAGCGGCAATTGCGTCTCGTTGACCGCCTCCCAGAGCGGGTCCCACATCGGGTGCCACATCGGCGTCATGTGCCACGAGCACGACAGCTCGACCCCTTTCATGCCCAACTTGGCGACCCGCCGAACCTCGGCCGCCGCCGCGTTGATGTCGCTGTACGGCAGGCAGGCGAGGCCGATCTCGCGATCCGGGTAGTAGCTGCAAAAATCATTGAGGAAGTCGTTGTAGATGCGCAGCATTTCGTTGGCGGCTTCCGGGCTCTTCATCTTGGCGCAGGCCGCCAGGATGCCGTAGATGACCTCGGCATCGACGCCGTCGCGGTCGAGTTCCTTGACCCGGAGATGCGGGTCGCCCGGCCGCCGCATACCCTTCTTGTTGAAATCGTCGTAAAGCCCGGCCTCGGCCATCTTGTCGACGCGCAGCTGCTTGCCGGGAACGTAAGGGGTGCCGGAAGCGCCGACCCCGCCGGCCATGCCGTAATCGGCGCCGTTGTCATCGACCCAGCGCTTGGTGCCGTCCGGCTGGTCCTTGACGTAAGGCATCTGGTCGCGAAGCCTGCTCGAGGCGTTCGTCTTGAAGAGCTCCGGCGGCAGCCAGATCATGTCGAGATGACAATCCGCCGAGATGCGCCGGTATTGCCGAGCCATTCGCCGATCCTCCCTGGAGATAGAGCTGCGGCAGTCTATCGCAGCTTTCGTGGCGTTTCCTAGCCGCAACCCGCGCAGAAATTGCCGGGCTGGCATGCGGCATGGCGAACGCCGTTCAGAGTTTCGCTTGGCGCACGGTCCGGGTGAGGTTCGAGCAGCCATATCGTCATGCCCGGCCTTGTGCCGGGACGCGAACCGTTAAAGCTTTTGCGGACCCACGTGGATGGCCGGGACAAGCCCGGCCATGACGGAAGCAAACGATTCCATCTGCCCGGACCTGTTCTAGCGCCGACCGCCAAAGCGCGGCGGGCGCTTTTCGAGAAAAGCGCGGAGGCCCTCAGCATGGTCCGGCGAAGCGGCGGCCTCGACCTGCAGATCACGCTCGAGATCGAGCTGCGTATCGAGGTCGTTGCCGGGAGCGGCGTCGAGCGCGCGCTTGATCAGCGCCAGACCGGCGGCCGGCCCGGCGGCCAGCTGCGCCGCAAGCGCGTGCGCCTCCTCCATCAGGGTTGCATCGGGAACCGCCCGCCAGATGAGGCCCCATTCGACGGCCGTCGCCGCCGGCAACGGTTCGGCCAAAAGAGCCAGGGCACGGGCGCGCGCCATCCCGACGAGGCGCGGCAGAACCCATGTGCCGCCGCAATCCGGCACCAGGCCGATGCGGGCAAAGGCCTGGACGAAGCTGGCGCCCTCCCCTGCCATCACGATGTCGCAAGCGAGCGCCAGATTGGCGCCGGCGCCAGCCGCCACTCCGCTGACCGCGCAGACGACCGGCAGCGGCAAGGCGCGTAGACGCCGGATCAGCGGGTTGTAGCGGTCGAGCAAATCGCCGATTGCGGCCGGCGTGGCGCTGTCGATCGCGGTCAAGTCCTGGCCGGCGCAAAAGCCGCGCCCGGCCCCGGTCAGCAGGACGGCGCGGCACTCCCGGTCGGCTTCCGCCTCGTCGAGCGCGGCAAGCAGCGCATCCGCCATCTCGACCGTCAGCGCATTGAGCCGCTCCGGCCGGTTGAGGGTCAGGACATGATAGCCGGGGCCGGTTTCGACGAGGACGGGCATCGGCCATCCGATCGCCGGCTCAGCGCTGCGCCCGCTCGGTACAGCCCGCCGGTTTCGGGGCGCTGGCCGCCTGCGCCAAGACGACCGCGCGGAAGCCTTTGGCGTCGAGCGTGCCCGCCTGCGTCATCATCGGCTGCGCCTGCTGACAGAATTTCGCGAGCGGCATCCCCCCTTCGCGAATCGCGGCATAATTGGCGAGCGCGGTGTTCCAGTGGTCGAACGCCGCCTTGCTGCGCAGCCGCACGATCATCGCGTTCTGGTAGCGGATGATCGATTGACGGTTGCGCAACGCGAACTTGCCATAAACCGTATTGCCGCAGGCCGAACTGGCGACCATCAGATCGGTGATGTAGCGGATCGCCTGTTCGGCTTCCGACGGCGGAGCGCAACTTGGCACGGCGGCAGCGGCGTTGTGCCGGGCACGCGACGAGCCCGCCGCCCAGCCGGGCTGCCCGGTCAGCGCCGCGACCGCGACCAAGGCCGCCGCCAGGGCCAGTTTCCGCATATCGTCCCCCAAGCTTGATCCCCGCCCGGACCATACGCGACACGGCAGGATATGCAAGGGCGACCAACCTTAACGTGCTGTTCCCGCAGTAGTTTCATAGATGCCGTCCAGCCAGCGCCAAGCGTCCGCCCGCCATCTCGGCAGACCCGTTAATTGCGTGACGGGAAGCCTTGTCGCAGCCCGGCGGGCGTCGACATAATCCCGCGATGATCGTGCTGTTCAGCGATTTCGGACTCCCCGGCCCCTATACCGGCCAAATGCAGACCGTCCTCATGCGGGACGCGCCGAATGTTCCGGTCGTATCGCTGTTCGCCGATGCGCCGCCTGGCCAACCGCAACCCTCGGCCTATCTGCTGGCCGCCTATGCGGGGTGGTTTCCTGCCGGGACGGTACTGCTGTGCGTCGTCGATCCGGGGGTCGGCGGCGCTCGACGGGCGCTGATAGTCGAGGCGGCGGGACGGTTCTATGTCGGGCCGGACAACGGGCTGTTCGAGCTCGCGCTGCGCCGCGCCGCCGATCCGTCAGCCTGGGAAATTACGTGGCGCCCGCCGACGCTGTCCGCCAGCTTTCACGGCCGCGACCTGTTTGCCCCGGTGGCGGCCCGGCTGGCGGGCGGCAAGACGCCGGCGGCGCTTGGCGCCCCGGCCGCGCCGCTCCGCTATCCCGACTGGCCCGACGATCTGGCGGAGATCGTCTATATCGACCATTTCGGCAATGCGCTGACCGGGATGCGCGGCGAAGCCGTGCCGGCGGGCACGCGCCTCGCCGTCGGGGGGCGCGCGGTGCCGCATGCCGAGACGTTCTCGGCGGTGCCGCAGGGGGCAGCGTTCTGGTACGTCAATTCGAACGGGCTGGTGGAGATCGCGGTCAATCGCGGGCGCGCCGACCAAGTGCTCGGGCTGTCGGTCCGCAGCCCGGTCGCGGTCACGACGGCGGCAGCGCCGCATTAGCGCCCGCCGGCGGCTTGCCCCGGCGCCACCGTCGAATGCGGCGCACCATCGCCAGACCACCGCCGATCAGCAGAAACAGCGCCAGCATCGCGAGGCCGAACGAGTGCGCGACATCGCCCAGCATCTCGCGGAAGACGTGGCCGAGGAAATAGCCGGCAGCGACGAAACACGCCGCCCACAGCGCGGCGGCGGCGAAATTGAGCCACAAAAAGCGCTGCCAACGCACCGCGCTCAGGCCCAGCGCCACCGACGAGAAATTCCGTACGCCGTAAATGAAGCGGAACGACAGGATGAACCCGGCGTCGTAGCGCTCGAGGAAATGCAAAGCCCGCGCGACCCCGTCGCGACAGCGCGGAAAGCGGTCGAGCAGCCGCAAGCCGAACCGCCGGCCGACCCAGAATACGCACTGGTCGCCGGCGAAGCTGCCAAGTCCCGAAGCCACCACCAGCAACAATGGGTTGAGCAGGCCCTGAGCGGCGGCAAACGCGGCGAACAGGACGATCGACTCGCCTTCGAGAAAGGTAAAGACAAAAACGATCGGGTAAAACCAAATGCCGTGCTGCGCGATCAGCTGGCTGATGTCCATCGACAATCGATCCGATTCCCTGTCGCCGGCGCGGGCATGCATTCACCCCCCGGCGCCCCTCTCGCGGCGCGCGGCTGACGCATGCTAATCTGCCGGGCGGCTCCGGTCGAGCCTGTTGCCGTGTCGCGGCCGCGACACGCCTGATGCAGAGGGCGCTTGGTGGAAGCACACGAGATCGCCGAACGAATCCACGAGCACGCGGCTCCTCACCACGATCACGAGGCGGCCCGCGAGACTCATCACGAATGGTTCCGACGCCTCACCGGCATTTATATCGGGGTGGTGGCGATGCTGCTGGCGATCGCCACGCTGGGCGGCGCCGAAGCCACCAGGGACATGCTGAACGCCAACATTCATGCGTCCGACACCTACGCCTTCTATCAGGCGAAATACATTCGGCAGCTGAATTACCAGACGGCGGCCGAGCAGATCGGATTGCTTGCCGCGATCGGAACCGGGCTGCCGGCCGAGACGCGGGCGCATGCCGATCAGCTGATCAAGCAGTATCGCGATACCGCCAAACGATACGAAAGCGACCCGCAGGCCAAAACCGGCAAGAAGGAGCTGCTGGCCGCGGCGCGGCGCTGGGAAGATGTCCGCGATCACGCGGCGGCGCAAATCCCGAATTTCGAATATGCCGAAGCCCTCTTCCAGATCGCGATCGTGCTCGGCTCCGTCGCGATCGTGGCGGCCTCGCCACCGCTCCTGATCGGCAGCGGCGCCCTCGCGGTCGCCGCCGCGTTCCTCACCGGCAACGGCTATTTCCTACTCGTCCCCTTCGGCGCGGGGTAGGCGCGCGACGGCCTACCCGGCGGCAAAATCGGCGAGGAGGGCGTTGAAGGCGTCGGCCGCCTCGTACTGCACCCAATGGCCGGCTCCCGGCACGACCGCAAAGCGCGCTTGCGGCTGTGCCTCGCGGAGCACGCGGGCGCGCTCGGCGACGTGCGGGTAGGCGGTGGCGTCGCGCTCGCCCCAGATGCCGTCGAGGCGGCCCTTGATCCGCGGCAAGGCGCGGGCCAGCGCGTCGGAGCGCGAAAAGCGGCGGCTGCGCATGCGGGCGCGCGCATGGTTGGTCTTTTGCAGGTAAAGCGCCAGCTCGTCGATCTTGTCGGGATCGGCGATCATCAGCTGGTTCAAATTGTAGCGGTGGGTGGCGAATTCCTCCTCTTCGCCGGCCTCGGGCGCGACCCGCTTCAGCGGGGTCGGCGCGCGCTCGAGGCCGAGCCCGTTCGAGCCGACCACGGTAAAGCCGCGCACTCTGTGCCCAAGCTGCGCCGCTACCTCGCCGCCGATGACGCCGCCGAACGAGAACCCAACGAGGTGCACCTCCCGCTCGCCCGGCACGATCCGCGCAATTCCTTCGGCGACGATTGCCGCCAGCCCCTCGGCGGTCCATGGTTCGGGTGGCGTCGCCGAATCGCCGAGGCCCGGCAGGTCGGGCGCGATCACGGTGAAGCGCCGCGACAGCGGCCCGACATTGCGAACCCAATGCGTCCACGAACCGTAGCCGCCATGCAGCAGCACCAGCGGCGAGCCGCTGCCCCATACCCGCCATGCCATGTCGCCGTCGCCGCACGGCGTCGCGATCTGCCGTGCCGCCGCCGCAACCTCCTCGACAAAACCGGCCGCCCCGTTCCCGATCACGCCCCTCACCTCCCGCTCCGGCTCGATGATGAGGCTGATAACGGGTTTCGTGGCCCGCGGCCAGAGGTCCGCGGAACCGCCACTGCAACGCTTGTGTTGAGGCGGCATTGCAGGGTGGAGGTGGGCAGATGGCAGGCAAGCGCGAACGCGCCCACGACATGGCCGAGGAGGGTCTCGACCGGCTGATCGACGGGGACCCGAAGGGCCGGGATCTCATCGACAAAGCCAAAAAGATCGATCCCGGCGCCGTTGACGAGCTCGCCCGCGAGGTCGAGCAGGACAAGGAACAGGCCGAGCGGTTCACAAACCGGAAGAGCCGGTCGGAGCCGTAATGCGCCGGGTCGGCTGAGCGCAGCCAGCCCGGCAGATATCTCACCGGAATCGGCGGGCTTTGCTCCGCTCGGCCGATCGCGGATGTTGACTCCCACTTCCGTCGTGCATCGGGCGCTATATATGAACGACGCCGGAGCGACGGCGGTCTGACGGCGCGGAGCCGACCATGTCAAAAAGCCAGCTGGAAGCACTGATGTGGGCCGATGCCTGCGCGGCCATGGACCGCGCCGAGCGGCTGCGGCGGCAGTTCTTTCATCACGGCGCACCGCATTGGGAGGCGCCGATCGACGTGTTCGAGACCGAGGAGGCGCTGCTGATCATGGTGGCGCTGCCGGGGGTCGAGCTCGACAGCATTTCCGTCACCCTCAATGCCGGCGCGCTGATCGTGCGCGGCGAGCGGCCGCTGCCCCCCGAGTTGCGCAATGCGCGCATCCTGCGCATGGAAATACCCTATGGCCATTTCGAGCGCCGGATCGACCTGCCGCCGGCGCCGTTCCGGATCTCCGGCCGCCATCTAACCAATGGCTGCCTGATGCTGCAGCTCGCCAAGGGACTGCGCTGATGGACCAGCAACAAGACCAGACGCGCGCGCCCGAGATGGGGGCCGCGCCGCCGGCCGCATCGTCGGCTGCCGCGATCGCACCGGAAACCCTGGCCGCGATCCCGGCGGATGCGCTGATCCTGATCACCACCCGCAACCTCGTGCTGTTTCCGGGCACGGTGCTGCCGATAACCCTGGGCCGGCAGCGCTCGGTCGCGGCGGCGCAGGCGGCGGTGCGGCTTAACCGCCCGGTCGGGCTGTTGCTGCAGCGCGACCCGGCGATGGACGACCCGATGCCGGTCGATCTGCACCGGGTCGGCACCGAGGCCAACCTGCTGCGCTATGTGACGAGCCCTGACGGCTCGCACCACATCATCTGCCAGGGCGAGCGCCGCTTCCGCATCCGCGAATTCCTCGACGGCTTTCCGTTCTTCGTGGCACGGGTCGATCCGATCGAAGAACCCGAGGAGCGCTCGACCGAGGTCGAGGCGCGCCTGCTCAACCTGCGCAATCAGGCGATGGAAGTATTGCAGCTGCTGCCGCAGACCCCGGCCGAGTTGGTCAACGCGGTGCAGGGGATGAATTCGGCGACGGCGCTGGCCGATCTGATCGCCAGCTTCATGGACATCGAGCCGTCCGAGAAGCAGGAAATCCTGGAGACGACGGCAATCGACCGCCGCCTGCAGCGGGTGTCGGAGTTTCTGTCGCACCGCCTCGAAGTTTTGCGCCTGTCGCGCCAGATCAGCGACCGCACCAAGGAGACGATGGACGAGCGCCAACGCGAGTTCCTGCTGCGCGAGCAGTTGAAGACGATTCAGAAGGAGTTGGGCGAAGGCGAGGACGCCAAAAGCCAGGAAATCGCCGAGTTGCGCGAGAAGATCGAGCAGGCGAAGATGCCGGAGGAGGTCGAGCAGCACGCCAAGAAGGAATTGGCGCGGCTCGAACGCATGCCGGAGCAGGCCGGCGAGTATTCGATGGCCCGCACCTATCTGGAATGGCTGATTGAGTTGCCGTGGGCGGCCGAGGACGAAAAGCCGATCGACGTCGCCGAGGCGCGCCGCATCCTCGACGAGGACCATTACGGCCTCACCAAGGTCAAGCGCCGCATCCTCGAATATCTCGCGATCCACAAGCTCAACCCCGGCGGCCGCAGCCCGATCCTGTGCTTTGTCGGGCCGCCGGGGGTCGGCAAGACCTCATTGGGGCAGAGTATCGCGCGCGCGACGGGGCGGAAATTCGTCCGCGTCAGCCTTGGCGGCACGCACGATGAAGCCGAAATCCGCGGCCATCGCCGCACCTATATCGGCGCGCTCCCCGGCAATATCCTGCAAGGCATCCGCCGCGCCGGCAGCCGGCAATGCGTGATGATGCTCGACGAGATCGACAAGCTCGGCCGCGGCATCCAGGGCGATCCGGCCTCGGCGTTGCTTGAAGTGCTCGACCCGGAGCAGAACTCGACATTCCGCGACAACTATCTCGGCGTGCCGTTCGACTTGTCGCGGGTGATGTTCATCACCACCGCCAACGTCCTCGACAACATTCCGGGGCCGCTCAGGGACCGCATGGAGGTCATCGATCTGCCGGGCTACACTGAGGACGAGAAATTCGAGATCGCGCGGCGCTATCTCGTCGCCCGCCAGATCAAGGCGAACGGCCTCACCGCCGAGCAGGCCGAGATCACCGACGACGCGTTGCGCGCGATCATCCGCGACTACACGCGCGAAGCCGGGGTGCGCAATTTGGAGCGCGAGATCGGCACGGCGTTGCGCCGCGCCGCCATGCAGATCGCCGAGGGCACCGCGACGCAGGTCCGCATCGACGCCGGCGACCTGCACGAAATCCTGGGGCCGCGCCGCTTCGAGGGCGAAGTCGCGATGCGCACCAGCATTCCCGGCGTCGCGACCGGCCTCGCCTGGACCCCGGTCGGCGGCGACATCCTGTTTATCGAGGCGACCCGCATCCCCGGCAAAGGCGGCCTCATCCTGACGGGGCAACTCGGCGAGGTCATGCGCGAGAGCGCCCAGGCGGCGCTGTCATTGGTCAAGGGCAAGGCCGTCGATCTCGGCATCGACCCGAAGCAGTTCGAGAACAGCGATATCCATATCCACGTGCCGGCCGGGGCGATCCCGAAGGACGGGCCGTCGGCCGGGGTGGCGATGTTCACCGCGCTTGTGTCGCTGTTGACCGGCCGCACGGTCAGGAACGACACCGCGATGACCGGCGAAATCAGCCTGCGCGGCCTCGTGCTGCCGGTCGGCGGCATCAAGGAAAAGGTCGTGGCCGCGGCCAGCGCCGAACTGAAGACGGTCATCCTGCCGTCGCGCAACCGCAAGGATTACGAGGAGATCCCCGAGGCCGCCCGCGGCGCGCTGCGCTTCGTCTGGGCCGAGCGGGTCGAGGACGTCGTCACGGCCGCCCTCGAACCGGCCCCCGCCGACCGCGAACTCGAACCAGCGGAAAGCTGACCCCGTCCCCGCGCTCGCCGAGGTGGTCCAATTCAGAGATATCGTACCCACCTTTGTCATCCCGGCGAAGGTCGGGACCCACCTATCGGCCGTTCGTGCGGTGGAACTATGGATACCGGCCTGCGCCGGTATGACGGCGAGAGCGGGTTCCAGAGCCTGCCCCTTGCCGGGACTGCGGCGTTCCGGGCCGACGATTACCCGATGGGCCGAATCTTCGCCTTGACCTTCGCGTCGGGCGCGCCCTCGGCTTTTGCCAGCGCCGCGTTCAGGGCCGCGCCCGGCCATGCCTGGCCGGCGGCCTTCTCATAGAGCCGGCAGGCCTGCAGGACTGCGAGGTCGTCGTAGAGCGGGCCGGTGACCTGCAACCCGATCGGCAGGCCCTCGGAAAAGCCGCACGGGATCGAGGCCGACGGGTTGCGGGTCAGGTTGAACGGCCACGTATAGGTCAGCCATTGCCGATAATTGCCGGGGTGCGGACGGTTGTCGGCGCGCGGCTCGGCATAGGCCGCGACGATCGGCATCGTCGGCGACAGCAGGAGGTCGTAGCGTTCGAAAAACTGGCGGATTTGCACGCCCAGCGCGGCGCGCTTGCCGAGCGCCGCGACAAGCTGCTCCTGCGTCACGCTCTCGCCCTGGCGGCAGGCCGCAACAAGTCCAGGGTCCATCACTGCGACCTGCTCCGGGGTCATCGCCCGGATCAGCGCCCAGAAGCCGGCGAGCGCCAGCGTCTGGAATGTGTCGATCGGCGATTCGACGAATGGATCGGCGATCTCGACCTGCGCGCCCTGTTCGGCGAAGACCCGCGCCGCGCGCTCGACCGCCGCGCGCACCGCCGGCGCCGGCTCGTGATAGCCGAGGGTCGGCGACAGCGCGACCCGCTTCCCCTTCAGCGACCCCTCCCCTACCTGCTTGCGATACGCGATGCCGTCATCCGGCAGGCTGTACCAGTCGCGCGCGTCGGGCCCCTTGATCGCGTCGAACATCAGCGCGGCGTCGGCCACCGTGCGGGTCATCGGCCCGATATGCGACACGTCACCGAATGCCGAGGGCGGATAGACCGCGACCCGGCCAAAGGTCGGCTTCAGCCCGAAAACCCCGGCGAATGCCGCCGGGATGCGGATCGAGCCGCCGGCATCGGTACCGATCGCGAGCGGGCAGATGCCGGCCAGCACCGAAGCGGCGCTGCCGCCGCTCGACCCGCCGGGGGTGCGTTCGAGGTCCCACGGGTTGCGGGTGATGCCGGTCAGCGGCGAGTCGGTGGTCGGTTTCCACCCGAATTCCGGGGTCGTCGTCTTGCCGAAGAACAGCGCGCCCTCGGCGCGCAGCCGCGCCGTCGCCGGCGAATCCTCGGGCCACTCGCGGTCCGGATCGACCGTGCGCGAGCCGAGCCGGCGCGGCCAGCCGCGCGTCAAGAGCGTGTCCTTGATCGCCACTGGCACACCGTCGAGCATCCCCAGCGGCATGCCCTTCTGCCAGCGCGCCTCGGACTGCCGGGCCGCCGCCAGCGCGCTCTCCGGGTCGTAGAGGACAAAAGCGTTGACCGCGCCCTCATAGGCTTCGAGCCGGCGCAGCGTCTCCTGCATCACCGCGACCGGCGACAATGCCTTGGTGCGGTACAACTCGATCAGCCGGGTCGCCGGCAGAAACGCGATGTCGTCGGCCATTTCCTCACCCCGTCGTCGTCACCAGGTTGACCAGCGCCTCGCCGCGGACGAAGCGGCCGATATTGTCGGCGATCTCATCCCAGCGCCGCCGCACCATGCCCTCCGTCCAGCCCGAGCAATGCGGCGTCATGATGACGTTCGGCAGCTCGTGGAACGGGAAGCGCGACGGCCGGCGCATCGGTTCGGCAGCGTCCGGATATTGCCACCACACATCGAGCGCCGCGCCGGCGATCGTGCGGTCGCGCAACGCGGCATACATCGCCGCCTCGTCGATCATGCCGCCGCGCGCGATGTTGA
>DASUKH010000279.1:0-4945 GCA_036278835.1 Allostellaceae bacterium | reverse complement strand
TTCGCCGGCGGCCAGGTCGCCGTCATCGTGCCGACGACCCTCCTGGCGCGCCAGCATTACCGCACCTTCACCGAGCGCTTCGCCGGCCTGCCCTTGCGCATCGCCCAGCTGTCGCGCCTCGTCAGCGCCAAGGAGGCAAAGCAGATCAAGGCGGATCTCGCCGAAGGGAAGATCGAGATCGTGGTCGGCACCCACGCCCTCCTGGCGAAGGACGTGCGCTTTCAGCATTTGGGCCTCGTCGTGGTCGACGAAGAACAGCATTTCGGCGTCGCCCAGAAGGAGCGGCTGAAGCAGCTCAAGGCCGATGTGCACGTGCTGACCCTGACCGCGACGCCGATCCCGCGCACCCTGCAACTGGCCTTGTCCGGGGTGCGCGAGATGAGCATCATCGCCACCCCGCCGATCGATCGGCTGGCGGTGCGCACCTTTATCACGCCGTTCGACCCGGTCGTCGTGCGCGAGGCGATCCTGCGCGAGCGCGACCGCGGCGGGCAGGTGTTCTACGTCGCGCCGCGCATCGCCGACCTCGACGAGGTGCGCGAGGAATTGCGCCAGGTTGTGCCGGAAATCCGGGTTGCGGTGGCGCACGGGCGGATGGCTGCGTCCGAACTCGAAACCGTGATGACCGCGTTCGACGAGCGCGCCTACGATCTTCTCCTGTCCACCAACATCATCGAGTCGGGTCTCGACATCCCGACCGCCAACACCTTGATCGTGCACCGCGCCGACATGTTCGGCCTGGCGCAGCTCTATCAGCTGCGCGGCCGCATCGGGCGCAGCAAGGTGCGCGCCTACTGCTACCTGACCCTGCCCGAAAAGAAGCAACTATCGCCGGTGGCGCAGCGCCGGCTCGAAGTCATGCAGACCTTGGACACGCTCGGCGCCGGGTTCCAGCTGGCGAGCCATGACCTCGACATCCGCGGCGCCGGCAACCTCTTGGGCGACGAACAGTCCGGCCACATCCGGGAAGTCGGCATCGAACTCTACCAGCACATGCTGGAAGAGGCGGTGGCGGCGGCGAAGAGCAGCAACGGCGCCGGCGGCGAGCCGGCCGAGGAGGAGTGGAGCCCGCAGATCGCGATCGGCACCCCGGTGCTGATCCCCGAGGGCTATGTCGCCGATCTCGGCGTGCGGCTCGGCCTCTACCGGCGCATCGCCCAGCTCGACACAAGGCGCGAGCGCGACGCCTTCGCCGCCGAGCTGATCGACCGTTTCGGCCCGTTGCCGCCTGAGCTGGAGAACCTGCTGCAGATCATCGCGATCAAGCGCGATTGCCGCGAAGCCGGCATCGAGCGGGTCGAGGCCGGCCCGAAAGGCGCCGTCGTGACGCTGCGTGGTAACCGCTTCGCCAACCCCGAGGCGCTGGTCGGGTTGATCCAGAAGCACGCGGGCACGTTGCGCCTGCGCCCCGACCAGAAACTCGTCTATCTGCGCAATTGGGAGAACGAGGCGGAGCGCCTCGCCGGGGTCGGGCGCTTCATCCAGACGCTCGTCAAAATCGCCCGCGCCGGCGACACCGAAGCGCCGTCCGCGCCGATGCCGGGACCGACCCCCGAACTGGTCAAGGCCCGCGCCGCCGCCCGGCGCTGACGCATCGCGGCGATCGGGCTACCCGGCGGCAGCCGTGGCTGCCAGCTTTTCCGACAATCGGGTCAGCCGGTAGCCGAGGCCGAGATAATCGCCGCATGCCGCGTGCCGCGCGGCAAATTCGTCGGGGCCGACGCCATGCCGTTCGCGCAAATGCGCGACGGCCACGGTATCGACCGGGATGCGGCGGAAATCATGCAGCAGCAAGGCGCAATGCGCCGCCGCGTAAGGACCGATCCCCTTGAGGCTCATCAGGTAGTCGTAATCGGGAGCCTGGCTCGCTTCGTTGCCGTGCGCATCGATGATGCCGTCGTCGAGCATTCGCCGCGTCGCCGCGATGACCGTCTTGGCGCGGAAGCCGAGCCGCGCCTCGTCGCGCAGCCGTCCTTCGCCGTAATCAAGCATTGCCAGCGGATCGGGGAAGGCGCCGCCGCCGGGCTCGGCGACCAGCGCGCCCGACATGCGCAGGCTCGCCGACCAGCTGATGTTGATGGTCAGGACCGTCTTGACGAAATCCTCGTAGCAGGTCGAGCAGCGCAGGATGCGGCCGCCGCCGCGCGCGATCAGCGCCGCCTCTGCCGGCATGCTCCGCCGCAGCGCGGCGATCGCTGGTGCCGGGTCCCACCCGGCCGACACCCAGCGGCGCACCCGGCGCCGGATTTCCGCCATTTCCGTTTCGTCCGCGCCCGCGGCGGTCACGTCCAGGGCCGCGGGGGCGCGCTGAGATACGATGACTTCGACGACCCTCTTCCCCAGGTGCTCGCGGCGGGCGAGGCACCCGCTTTCGGCATCCCACCGCCAAGGCGCGAGCTGCGCCCACCCATGGCTCGCCACGGTCAGCCCGAGGTCGATCGGCCACTCGAATGACACCTCCCTCTCGTCCAAAACGGGAGACGGGGTTTCGGAACAGCCGAAGTTCATGTTGAGCCGCCCTTGCCCCCGACCGCGCGCCTCGTCATTCCGGGTTCGCGGGCTGCGCCCGCGCCCCGGAATGACAGCGGTCTTGAATTCCTCACACGCCTTAATCGCGGTGCCGCAGCTCGTTGTTGACGTGGCGGTCGCCGGCAAGCCAGCGCCGCAACTCGCTGTGCGCGTCGGCGCGGCGCAGCGCGTCGATTTGGGCGACGTCGGGCGGGTCGCAGGTGAACTCGACGATCAGCCCGTCGGGCGATGTCGTATAGATCGATTTGCAATAGCCGTGATCGGTTTCGCGGTAACGCTCGCGGGCCGCGCCGAGGCGCACCTTCAAGGCGTCGTAGCCGGGTTCGTCGACCTTCAGCGCGATATGGTCGTAATGGCCGATTTCGGCCGGCGTTTTGGCCTGGGTGCGCGCGTAGAGTTCCGGGTCGGCGAACTGGAAGAACGCCAGCGCGCTGCCGTCGGCGAGACCGAAAAAGGTGTGGCAGAACTCGATCTCCTGCCCGGTGTCGCGGCTCACCGATCTTTCGCACCACGTCGCGACCAGCGGGATGCCGAGCAGGTCTTCAAGGAAGCGGCGGTTCGCCTCCTGGTCGCGCACCACATAGGCGTGGTGATGCAGCCGCAGCGGCGGCGACAGGTCCGTGGCGGAAGCTGCCGGACGCGCACTATCGATCGCAGCCATGTGATCCTCCGTATCGCCCACGCGACGATACGGCGCGGCCCGGATGTCGGCAAGCAAACCCCGGCGAGCGCGTGGACAGGGCAGGGGCGGATCGCTATCGTCCCCCCGCGAGGAAGCAGGGGATTGCACCGATGCTGTCATCCTATCTGGTGCTGGCCGGCGCGATGGCCTGCGTCGTCGGCGGCATCGCCACCGCCAGCTTCAACCCGAGGCCTGGGGTTACCAAAGCCGCGCTGTGGGTCGGCTTCGCGCTGATGCTCGCCGCGCTGGCCGTTGCGCTGACCGACCCGACGGTCTTCTCGATCCACGTGCAAGCGTAACGGCGGACAGGCTCAGCGCCCGCCGGCCACCGCCCCCGCGCGATAAAGGGCGTCGATCTCGGCGGCGGAAAATCCCCAGTCTTTGAGTATTTCGCCGGTGTGCTCGCCGGTGCGCGCCGGCGGCCTCTGCACCCGGCCCGGCGTGCCGCGAAAACGCGGCGCCGGTGCCGGCTGGCGGATCCCGGCGACCTCGACAAAGCTTTCCCGGTGGCGGTTGTGCGGGTGCTCGAAAGCCTCCGACATGCGCAAAACCGGGGCGAAGCAGATATCCGTCTGCTCCATGATCGCGGTCCATTCGGCGCGCGTCTTCTCTTTGAAAATTCTTGCGAGGCGCTGGCGCATCGCGGGCCACGCGGCGCGGTCGTTTTGCGGCGGCAGGTTCTCGCCGGCAAGGCCGGTGTGCTTCAGCAACAATGCGTAGAATTGCGGCTCGATCGAACCGACCGCGACGTGCTCGCCGTCCTGCGTCTCATAGACGTGGTAGAAATGGGCGCCGCCGTCGGTGCGGTTGGCCCCGCGCCGCTCGTCCCACGCGCCGGCGGCAAGCGCGCCATACATCATCATCATCAACGACGCCGATCCTTCGACCATCGAGCAATCGACGACCTGCCCCTTGCCGGTGGTGCGTGCGCTGATGATCGCGGCCAGCACCCCCATCGCGAGATAGAGCGCGCCGCCGCCGAAATCGCCGACCAGGTTCAAGGGCGGCACCGGCGGCCCGCCCGGCTCGCCGATCGAATAGAGCGCGCCCGACAAGGCAATGTAATTGATGTCGTGTCCGGCGGTATGGGCGATCGGCCCGTCCTGGCCCCAGCCGGTCATCCGCCCGTAAACCAATTTCGGGTTGCGCGGCAGGCAGATGTCGGGGCCGAGGCCGAGCCGCTCCATGACGCCGGGCCGGAACCCCTCGATCAGCGCGTCCGCCTGTTCGATCAGGCGCAAGGCCGCGGCAACCCCGTCGGGGTGTTTCAGATCGACCGCGATGTTGCGGCGGCCGCGCTGCATCAGGCCGAAGCGCGGGTCTTCGCCCTCACGCCCGACATCACGGCCGACATTGGCGGCGCGGTCCACCCGGATCACTTCGGCGCCCATGTCGGACAACAGCATCGCGCAGAACGGGCCGGGGCCGCGACGATGGTGTCGAAGCGCGAGAGATCGCCCGCCGACAAATCATCCGGGGTGAGCATCGTCACGGCAAGACCGAGACGGCGGATGGCGTCCGGCACCTCGTCGCCGCTCCCCATGATGTAGCCGACGCGCACGGGCGCGACCTTCAGATCGAGCACGTCCACCGTCGCTGCCGCCGGTTCGTACATCCGGTGCGTCTGAATATGCGGATACGCGATCGTTTCCAGCGTCTGGTTGTACGACCGGCCGTCGATCGACGCGACCACGCCGATGTGATACTGCCCCGCCTTGACGCCTGCGGGCGGCG
>DASUKH010000278.1:0-3362 GCA_036278835.1 Allostellaceae bacterium | reverse complement strand
CGGTTGATCGCGTTTCGTTCCGACGTGACCCTTGGGCGAGCCTGAACCAGAAATGAGCCGATCCCGCATCGCCGCCATCATCCTTGCCGCCGGCGAGGGCACCCGCCTCAACTCGGCGCGCCCGAAGGTGCTGCACGAGATCGCCGGCCGGCCGATGATCGGCCATGTGCTGGCCGCGCTGCGCCCGCTCGAACCGGCGGCGACCGTGGTTGTGATCGGCGAGGGCACGGTCGAGGTGGCGCGGGCGGTGGCGCCGGCGTTGACGGCGATCCAGTCGCCGCCGCGCGGCACCGCCGATGCGGTGCGCGCCGCCCGGCCGGCCCTCGCCGCGGCGCTGGAATCGGGCGATATCGCCGACGTGATCGTGCTGTACGGCGACACGCCGCTCCTCAGCACCGCGACGATCGAAGCGCTGATCGAGGCGCGGCGGCGCGCGCCGGCGGCGGCGGTGGCGGTCGCCGGGTTCCGGCCCGCCGACCCCGGCCCCTATGGAAGGCTCATCCTCGACAGCGACGGCGCCCTCGCGCGGATCGTTGAGGCAAAGGACGCCAACGCCGAGGAGCGGGCGATCGGGCTGTGCAATGGCGGGCTGATGGCGATCGCCGCCGACCGCGCCTTCGATCTGGTGGACCGAATCGGCAACGACAATGCCAAGCGCGAGTTCTACCTGACCGACATCGTCGCGCTCGCCCGCGCCGACGGGCTCTCGTGCCGGATCGCAGAGTTGCCGGCCGAGGAGGTGGTCGGGGTCAACACCCGCGCCGAGCTGGCCGAGGCCGAGGCGCTGATGCAGCAGCGATTGCGGCGGCGCGCGATTGCGGCGGGCGCGACCCTCGTCGCCCCCGAAACCGTGTTCCTGTCGGCCGACACGCAGCTCGGCCGCGATGTCGTGATCGAGCCCAATGTCGTTTTCGGGCCGGGGGTCGCCGTCGCCGACAACGCGCGCATCCGCGCCTTCTCGCATCTCGAAGGCGCAACGGTCGGCGAAGGCGCGATCGTCGGCCCGTTCGCCCGGCTGCGCCCCGGCGCGGTCTTGGAGCGCGACGTGCATGTCGGAAATTTCGTCGAGGTCAAGGCCACGCGCCTCGGCGCGGGGGTCAAGGCGAGCCACCTCACCTATCTCGGCGACAGCGACATCGGCGCCGGCACCAATATCGGCGCCGGCACGATCACCTGCAATTACGACGGGTTCAACAAGCACCGCACGACAATCGGCACCGGCGTTTTCATCGGCTCCAACACCGCGCTGGTGGCGCCGGTCGCGGTCGGCGACGGCGCCATCGTCGGCGCCGGCAGCGTCGTGACAAACGATATCCCGGCCGACGCGCTGACGATCGCGCGCGGCCGCCAGGCCGACAAGCCGGGCCGCGCCGCGGAACTGCGCGCGCGCCTGCGGAAGGAGAAGGGCTGATGTGCGGCATCCTCGGCATCGTCGCCAACCGGCCGGTCGCCGGCGAACTGATCGCGGGGCTGCGACGGCTCGAATACCGCGGCTACGATTCGGCCGGGATCGCCACCTTGATCGACGGCCGCATCGAGCGCCGCCGCGCCGAGGGCAAGCTCGACAATCTCGCTGCCCGCCTCGCCAGAGAGCCGGTGCAGGGGACGATCGGCATCGGCCACACCCGCTGGGCGACTCACGGTCAGCCAACCGAGGATAACGCCCATCCGATCGCCACCGACCGGATCGCCGTCGTCCATAACGGCATCATCGAGAATTTCCAGGCGCTGAAGCGCGAGCTCGTCGGCCTCGGCTACGAGTTCCGCACCCAGACCGATACCGAGGCGGTGGCGATCCTGGCGACGCATCTGTTGTCGCAAGGAATGCCGCCGGCGCAGGCGGTGGCGCGCACCCTGGAGCGGCTCGAAGGCGCCTTCGCCCTCGTGTTCCTCTTTGCCGGCGAGCACGACCTCCTGGTCTGCGCGCGCCGCGGCAGCCCCTTGGCGATCGGTCACGGCGACGGCGAGATGTTCGTCGGCTCGGATTCGCTGGCCCTGGCGCCGCTGACCCGCCGCATCTGCTATCTCGAAGAGGGCGACTGGGCGGTGGTGAGCGGGCGCGACGCCGCGATCTTCGACCGCGACAACAACCCGGTCGCCCGGCCGGTGCGCGAGACGGCGCTATCGGGCGCGCTGATCGGCAAGGGCAATCACCGCCATTTCATGCAGAAGGAGATTTTCGAGCAGCCGGCGGTGATCGGCGACACCTTGCAGGCGCTGATCAACCCGGCGAGCCGCAGCGTCCACCTGCCGGACCTGCCGTTTGCGCTCGGCGACATCGTCAAGATCACGACCCTGGCCTGCGGCACCGCGCATCACGCCGGGATGATCGCGAAATACTGGCTCGAACGGATCGCCCGCATCCCGGTCGAGGCGGATGTCGCCTCCGAGTTCCGCTATCGCGCCCCGGCCATGCCGCGCGACGGCGCGGCGCTCGTGATATCGCAGTCGGGCGAGACCGCCGACACGCTCGCGGCATTGCGCTACTGCCGCGAGGCCGGGCAGAAGATCATCGCCATCGTCAACCAGCCGGAAAGCACGATCGCCCGCGAGGCCGACATCGTGCTGCCGACATTGGCCGGCCCGGAGATCGGCGTCGCCTCGACCAAAGCGTTTACGACGCAGCTTGCGGTGCTTGCGGCGCTGACCGTGGCCATGGCGCGGGCGCGCGGCACCTTGGATGCCGACGGCGAGGCGGCCTTGGCCGGCCAACTCGCCGAAATCCCGGCGCGCGCCAGCGAGGTCCTGCACCACGACGAGCGCATCCAGGAAATCGCCGCCGAGATCGCGCTGGCCCGCGACGTGCTCTATCTCGGCCGCGGCACCGCCTTTCCGCTGGCCCTCGAAGGCGCCCTGAAGCTCAAGGAAATCTCCTACATCCACGCGGAAGGTTACGCCGCCGGCGAAATGAAGCACGGACCGATCGCCCTCATTGACGACAACGTGCCGGTCATCGTCCTGGCGCCGCCAGACGATTTGTTCGAGAAGACGCTGTCGAACGTCGAGGAGGTGATGGCGCGCGGCGGCCGCGTGGTGATGATTTCGGATGCCGCCGGGGTGGCGCGGCTCGAAGGCCGCCTTGCCTTCGGCATCGCGGTGCCGCCCTGCGCGCCATTCGTCGCGCCGCTTCTTTACGCGATCCCGATCCAGCTTCTCGCCTACCACGTCGCGGTTCTGAAAGGCACCGACGTCGACCAGCCGCGCAATCTAGCGAAAAGCGTCACGGTGGAATAGCGGCTGCAGTAACCGGACGGCCGGCATGCCGGCGAGACGCCGGCGGTCCATTGGCTGATCGGGGTTGATTCGCTGTGGTGCTGCCGGACAGGATTGAACTGTCGACCTCTCCCTTACCAAGGGAGTGC
>DASUKH010000277.1:0-4449 GCA_036278835.1 Allostellaceae bacterium | reverse complement strand
CGACGTGGTCAAAATCGACGACGCCGTCCTCACGACCCTGCTGTCCCATCCGCCGCCGGCGTTTCCAGAGCGGTTCAAGAAATATACGCCGCCGCCGGAGATCAAACTCGCGGTCGGCGACAAGGTCTCAGTGGTGATCTGGGAGTCGGGGCCGAATGGGCTGTTCGGCAATTCGCTGACCGAGCTGACATTCCCGGCCGGCTCCGCGGCGCGGCTGTTGACCGAAGAGGGCACCGAACTCGGCGGGGTCCCGGGGCTGCCGGGCGGGCTGGGCGCGTCGCCGGAACTGCTAGCCGCGCTGTTCGGGGCGGCCGGCGCCGAGGACCTGGCAGGCGCCGCGGCCCGGTTGGGCGGCGGGGCCGCGGCCGGCCAAGCGGCGGGCGACGGCGCGGCCGGCGGGCGCAGCACCGGCGCGGCGGAGGCGAAAGCGCCGGGTTCCCGCAAGCTCCAGCAGTTCCTGGACACCGCGCGGCAAAGCAGCCGGGCCGGCACCCGCATTCCCGACCAGTTCGTCGGGGCGGACGGCGCGATCACCATTCCTTATGCCGGGCGGCTCCCGGTGGCCGGCCGGACCCCGAGCGAGGTGGAGCGCGCGATCGAACAGCGGCTCGGCCCCAAGGCGCTGGAGCCGCAGGCGCTTGTCGTCGTCAAGCGAAGCGCCGCCAATTCCGTGTCGGTCGCGGGCGAAATCGTCGCCGGCAAGCGCATTCGCCTCTCCCCCGGCGGCGATCGGCTGATGCAGGTCATCGCCGCGGCGGGCGGCGCCAAGGCGCCGGTCGACGAGACATTCGTGCGGCTGTCGCGAGACGGGGTGACCGCGACCGTGCCGCTGTCGACGCTCGTCGCCGATCCGGACCAGGACATCTTCGTCGAGCCGGGCGATGTTCTGACTGTCGTCCGCCAGCCGAAGACGTTCAGCGTGTTCGGCGCCGCCGCCCGCAGCGCCGCCGGGATCAATTCCACCATCAGCTTTCTCAACGACCGCCTGTCGTTGTCGGAGGCGCTGGCGAGGGCGGGCGGCCTGCTCGACGACCGCGCCGACGCGAGCGCCGTGTTTCTGTTCCGCTACGAGCCGGAGAGCGTGGTGCGGGCGCTCGGGCAGCCGATCGCGAGCGGGGCGCGCGATGGAATGTCGCCCGTCGCCTACCGGCTCGACCTCAAGGATGCGAAGTCGTATCTGCTCGCCAAGCGTTTCCCGGTGCGCGACAAGGACATCATTTTCGTCGCCAACGCCGAGACCGCGTCGCTGTACTACTTCTTCCAGGCGCTGTCGCAGATCACCGGCCCGGTGACCAACACCCTCGCGGTGTGTTCCGCGGTGACGTGTTAGCTGCCCTCGATCGCGTTCGAGCTGCAGGTCGGCTCTCTGAAACCTTTGTCATTCCGGGGCCCGAGCCCACGGGTCCGGCCTCCGGCCGGCCCGAGGATAAACTCCGCGAGGGAACCCGGAACCCATGAACACGGCCGGTGGAAACAATTGGGTTGGCCTGTGTTCATGGGTTCCGGGCCCGGCCCTCGCGGGCCGTCCCGGAATGCTGGGTGGACGGCCCCCGACGGCATCGGATGTGCCAAGCTGGTGCGTCTGATCGAGACCAGCGAGGGAGACCGTCCATGGCACAGGCTAGCATGATCGGATTGGATATCGCGAAGTCGGTTTTTCAGGTTCACGGCGAGGATGACGGCGGCCGGGTCGTGGTTCAGCAGCGGCTGCGGCGATCGCAGGTGGTGGCGTTTTTCGCCGGGCTGGCGCCGGCGCGGATCGGCATCGAGGCGTGCGGCTCGGCGCATTACTGGGGGCGCGAACTGTCGGCGCTGGGCCACGAGGTGCGGCTGATCCCGGCCGCCTATGTCAAACCATTCGTGCGGCGCAACAAGACCGACGCGCGCGACGCGGCCGCGATCTGCACGGCACTGGGCCGGCCGGACATGCGGTTTGTCGCGATCAAGAGCCAGGCGCAGCAGGCCTCGCGCGGGCTCGAACGTTCGCGCGATCTCTTGGTCCGCCAGCACACCCAGCTAATGAACAGCGTGCGCAGCCAGCTCGCCGAGTTCGGCATCATCGCGGCGCAGGGGCGGCGCGGCTTTGCCGCCCTGGCGCAGGCGGTGGGAAGCGGCACGGCGGCAATCCCGCCGGTGCTGTGCGAGGTGTTGGCTCTGCTGGTGCAGCAGATCGAGCGGCTGGCGGCCGCCATCGCGCTGTTGGAGCGGCGGATCGTGGCGGCGGCGCGGGCCCACCCGGCGATGCGGCGGCTGACCGGCATTCCCGGGGTGGGACCCTTGAGCGCGCATGCCATCGTCACCGCGATCGGCGAGGGCAAGCAGTTCGCCTGCGCCCGCGACTTCGCCGCTTGGTGCGGGCTGACCCAGCGGGTCGACCAGAGCGCCGACCAGCGGCGCCAGCGCGGCATCTCGCGACAGGGTGACAACGCGGTGCGCAAGCTCCTGGTGCTCGGCGCCAGCGCCGTGCTGCGTCAGCTGCGCGCCTCGCCCGAGCGCGCCAGCCCGTGGCAGGGCGGCATCCTCGCCCGCCGGCCGGTCAAGGTCGTGGCCGTCGCGCAAGCCGCCCGCAACGCCCGTATCGCCTGGGCCATGCTGCAGTCCGGCGAGAGTTATCGCCGATCGGGCGCCGCCGCCGCGATCGCGGCCTGAGACAGCTTCCGGCCGGAACACCCGGCCGGTACCCCGGCAAGGAGCAAGAGGCAGCGACGGCACAATGGTCAGGACCTGGATCGGCACACTCCGCTTCGTCATCGCGCCACCAGCGCGTCGGAATGCTTGGAAGCCGATCCGCGCAACCCATCGGGGCCAGCGGTCAGCCGACCGCATCCAACAGGCCGGATACATGACCGCTCCAGACCGCACCTGCCAAACCGCCAAAGCCCCTTGCGCAACGGGGGCCGTCCATACATGACGTTGAGAATGAACCGTCGCAATCACCGCATTAGCGGCGCTTGCCTTGCGGCGGCGGCTCGGCCTGCTGATTGCTGCCCAAGACCTGGTCGACCGTGCGCTTCTGCTGGTCGGACAGGCTGTTGTAGAGCGTTTCCAGCGCCGGCAGCAGCCGCTTCAAACCCTCTGTCTCCGCCTCGGAGAAGCGAACGGCGGTGCGCAGATCCTCGACCGCGCTGCCGGGCTGGTTCTGCTGCTGCTGCTGCGCCAGCGCGTCCATCGACTGGGCATTTTGCCGCATCACCTGCGCGAGGCCGTCGAACGCCGCCTGTTGCGGCTGGGTAATCTTCAACTTTTTGCGCAGCTCGTTGATCTGTTGCTCGATGTCCTGATCGGGGCCGCCCGGCTGCCCCGGAGGCGGCGCGGGTTGCGCCTGGCCCTGCGGCGCGCCGCGCTTGGCCGCGCCCGCCTGGGCCAGCTGCCACGAGCCGGCGCCCATCGAAACCTCGGCGGCGGTCGTGCAGGCAAGCGGCACGGCAATCACAGCGGCGGCGAAGCCGCCCACCAACGCGGCAGGACCGAAGCGGTCGATCAGAGTTCGCATCGCGATCACCTTTCTAGAGTTCGCGGATAAGTATAGGCAGGCGATGGCCGCGGCGTTCACACGCGGCGGAGGAGAAGCAGGCCGCGCGCAGGAATTACTTTGCCAGGCAGCCGTCAAGAAACAGCCCGACGGTGCTGTCGATCCAGCCGCGCAGCTCGGGAGCCTCGACCGGCCGCCCAAGGCCGAGCGCTCGTCGGCGGGGGCCGGTCACGACCATGTTGATGAACTGCTCGGCGGCGAAGCGTGTATCGATCGGCCGGATCTCGCCGCCGGCGACGCGCTGGTCGAGATGGCGCGCGATCCGCTCGACGCCGGCCGCGGCGCCAAGCTCGTGCAGGATGCGGGCGAGGCCGGGAAAGCGCGGCGCCTCGGCAATCACCACGCGGTGCAGGGCCAACCCTTCCGGGGTCAGCGCCACCGCCAGCATGTGCTCCGCCGCGCGGCGCAGCGCCTCGGCCAGGCCCGGCGCCTCAAGCAGGGCGATGTCGAAAGGCGGCATCCATCGCTCGATCAGCCGACGCACCACGGCTTCGAACAGCTCCTCCTTGCCGCGAAACCGATGATAAAAGGTCCGCTTCGATATCCCCGCCCGCCGGGCAACCGCCTCGATGCTGGTGGTGCCGAAGCCGTCGCGCAAAAACGAATCGGTCGCGACCGCAAGGATATGGTCGGACAACTGCGCCGACTGGCTTCGCGACGGCCGGCCGCCCCGGCCGCGCGATCCAGTCCGAGCGCCGGTTTCCGCTCCTGCCGACACCGTCGCCTCGCCGCAGTGGAGCGCGCGAGATTACCCGCCGGTTCAGCAAACGCAAACCGTCCAAATTCTCTGCTATAGGTCGGGCCGTGCCAGCAGCGGCAGCCTTCGCCGCCATCATCGCGCGTCATTCGACGCGGACGGGAGGGAGACTCGATGCGGATCGATCTGGCAGGCAAGCGGGTGGTGGTTACCGGCGGCA
>DASUKH010000276.1:0-3932 GCA_036278835.1 Allostellaceae bacterium | reverse complement strand
CGGCGTCTTCCGCACCAACCCGACGACCCGCCGCGAAGTCCTGTCGATGATCGGCACGCCGGCCACCGGCGGCAGCTCCGAATTCGTCTGAGCCGGGCGATGCCGGACCTCGATGCGGCGATCGGCATTCTCGACCGGCTGATCGCCTTCGACACCACCTCGGCGCGCTCCAACCTCGAGCTGATCGGCTGGGTTCGCGATTATCTCGCCGGGTTCGGCATCGACGGCGAGATCACCGGCGCCGAGGCCGGCAAGGCCAATCTGTTCGCGACCATAGGCGCGCGCGGCGTGGAGGCCGGACCCGGCGGGGTCGTGCTGTCCGGCCATACCGATACCGTGCCGGTCGATCCCGCGGAATGGCGCAGCGACCCGTTCCGCCTCAGCGAGCGCGACGGCCGCCTCCACGGCCGCGGCACTGCCGACATGAAGGGGTTTGTCGCGCTGTGCCTGGCGCTGGTGCCGCGCGCCGCCGCAGACGGGCTCAAGGTGCCGCTGCACCTTGCCTTCACCCATGACGAGGAAACGGGGTGCCTCGGCGCGCCGGCGCTGATCCGCGCATTGCCGGCGGGGATGGGGCGCCCGCTCCTGGCGATCATCGGCGAGCCGACCTCGATGCAGATCGCCAACCGGCAGAAGGGCGCCGGGTTTTTCCGCACAAGGGTGGTCGGTCTCGAAGGGCATTCGAGCGCACCGGAGCGCGGCGTCAACGCGATCATCGCCGCTGCCGGGATCGTCGGCGAGATCGCCCGTCTCGCCGCCGAGGCGCGCGGTCGGGCGCGGCCCGACAGCGGCTTCGACCCGCCGCACACGACCTTGTCGGTCGGCACCATCGCCGGCGGCACCGCCGTCAATATCATCGCCGGCGAATGCAGCCTCGAATGGGACATGCGCAACGTCCCGGAGGATGACGCGGCGGCCCTGAAGGGCCGGATCGATGCTTTCGCGGCCGATCTCGAGGCGCAGCTGCGGGCGGTGCACCCCGGCAGCTCAATCGTCACCGAGACTGCCGTCGCGGTGCCGCCGCTGATGCCCGAGGCCAATTCCCCGGCCGAAACCCTGGCCCGCCGGCTGACCGGGGCGAACGGCACGATCGCGGTATCCTTCGCCACCGAGGCCGGGCTTTACCAGCAGGCCGGTATTCCGGCGGTGGTGTGCGGCCCCGGCTCGATCGACGTCGCCCACAAGCCCGACGAATTCATCAGCCGCGACGAACTCGCGGCCGGCGCCGCCTTCCTCGACAAGCTCCTGGAGTGGGCGCGGCACGGCAGCTGACCGGCGCTGCGGCAATCGGGCGCACAGACCGCGCCCGCCCGCCCCCGTTACCTTCGTTGCGATGACAGCAGCAAGGCCGGGTTCCGGCCCGTTACACCCGATGCGATTTTGGTACCGTCGGTACATCCCGGCGGCCTAGGAAATCGCGTACCAGCGTTTCACCCGAAGCCGCCCCCTGAGGCGGCTTTCGTGTTTCTCGATGACGCGAGCGTCGCCCGGACGGGAGCGGCCTCCAACCGGAGGTCAGAACGATGCGCCACCGCTCGCAAGCCGATTTTGATGTCGTGTCCGGCCCGGCGCCGGGCCGCCCGAGCCCCGCTGCCAAGGCGCCGGACCCGGCCGATTCCGCCGGCGGCGAGCACGACGCGGCGCCGCCCGGCGCGACGGCCAAAGGCGAGGCCAAGCCTGTGCCGCGGTAACAGCGCCGCCTGCGGCCGCTGGTGGCGCGGCGGCGCCGCCTTCGCTATCGTTCCCGCCATGCATTACCGCATCGAGATGTCGCAAATGCGCAAAGGCTGCGCGCGCGTCAACTTCCCCGGCCGGACCATCGCGATCGAGGCGAGCCAGCATGTCGGGCCGCTGTGGCTGGTCGGGATCACCGACCCGGGCGGCGAGCGCGAGGGTTCGGTCACCGTGCGCGCCGACAATGCGGGCGATGCGGCATGGCGCGTCGCCCGCGCCACCGTGCGCGCGGTTTCGCAATTGACCGGCAGCCCGATTGAGGGCGAGATCAGGCCCGGTTCCGAGTATCCACCGGGCAACCTGGCGCAGGGGGTATGACATGGCCGAGAGCACGACCGCCAACGACACGCTGATCTGGAATTTCCGCCAATTGGGGCACCACCGGCTCGACGGGTTCGGCGGCATGGGCGAAGGCATGTCGCTGCAATTCGCCAAGGATGGCCGCCGCATCCTGTGGCTCGCCCATGAAAGCGCGCCAAAGAACTACACCGCCGTCGATGTCACCGACCCGCGCAGCCCGAAGATCGTCGCGCGCGCCGACCTGCCGCACAACCGCATGCGGTCCAATTCGCTGGAGACGGTCGGCGACATCCTGGCGATCGCCTACCAGACCCAGCAGACCGGCGACCCGGAGGCCGGCTTCGAGCTGCTCGATATTTCGACGCCGGAAACCCCGAAGCGGATCGCCTTTTTCGATCGTTCCGGCCCCACTTCGCGCGGGGTGCACCAGCTGTGGTTTGCCGACGGCAACTACATCCACATGAGTTCGGGGGCCGCCGACTCGCACCCGACCCACCCGAAGGACGACCAGTTCTATCAGTGCGTCGACGTGCGAAACCCGTCAAAGCCGGTCGAGATCGGCCGCTGGTGGCTGCCCGGCACGCAACAGGGCGACAGCGCGGCGCCGCCGAAGCGCCACCCCGAGGAGTGCGACACCGGGTTCCGGCCGCACAACACCAACGTCTATCCCGAGCGCCCCGACCGGCTTTACATGGGGTACATCGACGGCGGCATGATGGTCCTCGACATCGCCGACAAGGCCCACCCGAAGCTGATCTCGCGCTGGGACTATCACCCGCCCAACCCCGGATTCACCCACACCGTGGTGCCGTTCTTCGAGCGCAACCTCCTGGTGGTCAGCGACGAATGCACCCGCAATGACGGCGCCGACTGGCCGAAGCTGGTGTGGATTGTCGACAACCGCACTGAAGAAAACCCGGTGCCGATCGCCACCTGCCCGATCCCGCCGGTCGAGGCCTTCGCCCGCCGCGGCGGCCGCTACGGCGCCCATAATTTGTGGGAGAACCTGCCGAAGGAAGGCTGCTGGAAGTCCGAGAACATTGTCCTCGGCACCTTCTTCAACGGCGGCCTCAGGGCCTTTGATCTGGCGAACCCGTACCAGCCAAAGGAGGTCGCCTATTTCGCGCCGAAGGTCGAGGGCGCGCCGACCGGCGCCTGCCAGATCAACGACGTGTTCGTCGACGACCGCGGCATCGTCTTCTGCGTCGACCGCCACGCCGGCGGCCTCTACGCACTCGAAATGGATTTCTGACGAGCGAATACTGCATTCGCCCACAGTGCCGTCGTACCGGCGCAAACCGGTATCCACAGGTCGGCTGCACGGGCGGCTGACAAATGGGTCCCGGCCTTCGCCGGGACGACGAGGGATGGGTGTCGACTATCTGAATTGGATAACCGGAGCGCATGGCGACCGGGTTCTTGGTGGGCGGGAGCGAAAAGCGGGCCGTGCCGTTTTCAAACGCCGCGCCCCAGTCACCAAGAGCGAGGACGGCACATGTGGCCGGAGATCCCCTATGACGGATGGTGCGAGACCTGCTCCGTCCTGCATCTTTACACGCAGATCGTCGGCAAATACCGGCTGGCGCGCACGCCCTGGGTCAACCACTCGTGGCACGCGACCCTGTACGTCAATGCACGCGGGCTGACGACATCGCTGGTCCCGGACGGTGCGGGCGGTATCGAGATCGCCTTCGATCTCCTCGAAGATAAGCTGATCGGCACGGGCACCGACGGGCGACGGGCGGAGTTTGCGCTGACGCCGATGTCGGTCGCCGAATTTCACCGGCGGTTCCTGGAGCTGATCGAGCGGCTGGGCGGCAACGCGGCGTTCGACGGCCGGCCGAACGAAATCCCCAACCCCGTCCCGTTTCTGGAAGATCGGCAGACGAGGCCCTACG
>DASUKH010000275.1:0-14425 GCA_036278835.1 Allostellaceae bacterium | reverse complement strand
GTCAGCACATCGTCCGGCCGCTCCCGGAAGGGCGCCTTCAAACCGAGGCCGCCATCGACATACCAGGAGATAAGATTGCGGTCGGAAGGCGCCCCGCCGATGCGCACAAAGGCGTTCAGCCTTCGGCTGTCGGCTCCGGCGCCGCGCCAGATCGTCTGATCGACAATGCCGTAGATGCCCCAATTGCCGCGGCGGTCGGGCGCGCCGGTGAGCTGATCGGGGAAAGCCCCGGTTTCCCGCCACGCTCCGAGCTTGTATGTGCCCGGCAGACCGGACGCGTTTTTCTCCGCGTTCGCGGTATACGCGATTTCCGCGAGCCACAGCGTGCCGCCGCTGAAGTTGAATGTGACACCATGGGCATCGCAGACCTGCGGATCGTCGGCACAGCCCGGGCCGCCCGGATTGTCGCTGAACACGGCGGCGCGTACCGTCAGGTCGGGGACGGGGTTTGCCTTCAGGCGTATTCCGGGCTGCGGCAGCGGGTAGGCCGGTCCGCCGCCGCGCATATCGAAGGCGGCGAGCTCCGGCCAGCCGAAGGTGCCGTTGATCAGCCCGCCGGCGGTGTCGCTGGTGATGAACTCCGCGTCGGCCGCGAGCTGGCCGACGCGGAGCGACAGGCGGTCGTGGAGCAGGTTCTGCTCCAGCCAAAACTCATAAAGCCGGACCGTCGGGCGCGCCTCGATGTTGCTGACCGTCATCAGATTGCCGCCGAGCAGATCGGCCGAAGGACCGCGCCCGTGGATGTCCATCGCGCTGACATGGGCTTTCCCGCCCGGCCAGCCGGCCAGCTTCGCCAAATCGGCATCGATCGATACCGCGAGCTGCCCCTCGTACACAGCGCCCCGTCTCACGCCGCCGCTAAGGTTGCCGAAAGCTTCGCCGATATAGGTGACGCCGAGCTCGATCCCGCTCGCCGCCAATTTCGGCCGCAGGCCGCCGAGATCGCCGGCGAGAAATTGCGGCTGCGCCGGCTCGGTTGCGGCGGGGTCGGCCGCGTGCGCGGCGGCGCTGGCGATAACTGGGGCCAGCGCGATGCAGGCGAGACCCCTCAGCCGGGCCTTGCGCATTGGCGCAAGCCGCATCTGCTGGGCGCTCAATAGGCGCCTTTTTTGCCGGTGCCGGCATAAACGAACTGCCACTCGACATCGAACGGCGCCCACCATTCGGCGACTCCGGTCTCCTTGTCGGTATGGCGGAAGAAGCCTTGATAGGGCGGCGGCTTGATGTGCAGGCTGAGTTTGTATTTGCCCGGCCCGTCGAGTTTGACATTCGCGCCGTAATGCGGGCCGTCGGAGGCGACCATCGGCATGAACGCGCCTGATTCGACCCACGACGAGCCGTCTTTGGCAAGGCGGTAGGTGATGCCGAGATACGGGATCCAGTCGCCCGAGGCGAAGCCGTTCGCGTTTTTCCTGGCGGCGTGGATGTCGGTTTCGAGGTGAACGTCCGCCGGCGCCTGCATGCCCGGCAGCATCGGCGCCATCATCACCGGCTGCAGATAGACAGCGCCAATATCCATGCCGAATTTTTCGATTTGGCTGCCGATCGGGACTTCGGCGGCCGCGGCGGACGATGCCGATGCGGCCAGTATCGCAAACCCGATGACCGTCAGCCCGTGTCGCGCGATCATGCTCCCCTCCTGGTAATTGCGACGCATTCGCATTTTACCCCAAAAAAATTACCCGCCGATCACCGCCGGCCACCATGCCGCGATGACGATCAGCCCCGCGGCCATCCCCGGCAGCCATGCGATGACCCGGCCGCCGCCGCGCAACCCCATCCCGGTCAGAATACGCCAGCCCAGATTGGCGCCCCACAAGGCGGCAACGACCAGGGCCGCGATCTTGATCGGCAGCGCCGCTGCCGCCGGAAACAGGTTGAACAGGTCGATGCCGAGGCCGAGCAGCAGCGAGATCATCGCCGCCGGCGCCGCCTGATAGCTGAGCCTGACAAACCGGTCGCGAAAGCCGCCCGCGGCTCCGAAATGCCCGGCCAGCCACGCCGCGGCGGCCTGCAACGCCGCCAGCACCCCGGCCAGCGCCAGCATCACCCCGATCATCCACCCGGTTATCAGGAGGAAATCGAGCCAGACAAAAACTTCGCGCGCCTCCGGGTGGACCACCATCAGCCATGACGGTCCAGGCTCGCCGAGCCAGGTATGGCCGTTCCCGATCGCCCAGGTCACGAGCGCCATCCGCAGGCTCTGGTATTGCGGCAGCACCAGCCACAGAAACCCGCCGAGCGCGACCCCCGTCCCCAGAAACAGAAACCAGATTTCGGAGGCCGTCGGGTGATGGCGCGCGATCATCGCGACCTCGCTGCCCGGCGGGCGCAGCCGCAAGGCCAGCCCGCCGGTCTTTTGCGGGCTGACGCAGCGCGCGCACATCACGCAATGCCGGCTCTCGGTCTTGCGCCGCAGATCGATCATCGTCGGGCACAGGCCCCGGGTGTCATAGGCGTCGCCGCCGGCTTCCGGCTTTTTCGGCACGAGATCGACCGGGCCGAGACGCGAGAACACCCCGAGCAAGAGGCCGATCGGGCAGGCATGGCGGCACCACGCGCGCTTTCTCTGGCCCTGGCCGTACAGGAAGCCAATAACCAACGCCGCCAGCAGCGTGATGCCGAACACCTCAAGGATCGCCGACGGATAGTCGCGCACCCCGACAGTCTGGCCGAGGATCGTGACCAGCAGGAAGCTGATGATCGGTGTCCCCTCCCAGCGCAACCACGCCGGGACAGGCCGTTTCAGCCCGATGCCGTTCATCCACTCGGAAGCCGCCCCCATCGGACACAGCACGCCGCACCAGCTGCGCCCGGTCACCAGCACCGACAGAAAAACCAGCGGGAACCACAAGGTCCAGATCAGGAAGCGCGCCGTCGCGCCCGCCTCGACGGTAAGCCGGCTTGCCGGCAGGAGCACCGGCGCCGCGATCAAGACGACAAAGCCGGCGGCCATCGCGACGTGCGCTACCGGCAGATACGGACGAATCCGTACCGCCGCTTGTTCGATGCGTCGCGCGAGCCGGCCGGAGGCCGGCGGCATGGCAGGCGCGGAGCCGCTGCGCGGTGCGGGTGGTTTCATAGCGCTACGATATTGCAACGCATTCTCACGCCCAACGAGCCGCAGAACATCTCTGGCATGCGAAGCCGGCCACCCTCAAAAACGGGTAGTGCATCAGTTTGAAACTATCGAGTTCTGGCCTGCCGGCTGATGCGGTTTTGTCGCGGTCTGTAATAATCGGAACCGATAGTCACCGTTTAGGATTGACACGTGCGGGAAGGCCGCGCAAGGGTGCAACCCCTCCCGTATCGGGGTATCTACCCCGATACGGGAGGGGTTGCGTCTCGCTTGTCTCCCCACGACATTCTGTCGATAATGGCCACATCGGCGACGTGGCGGCCGATTTGAGGAGAGGTGTGTACGGCAGGGACCGATAGGCGAGCGCCGGCCGGCGAGTGTCGTCGAATGTGCCGTCATGTAGCTAAGATCGCAACCGGCGAAATCGAGGAGGAGGCCAAAACCCCCTCGGGTCGGGTCCGCAGCGGAAAAGCTGGTGCTGCGGCTCGCGCCAAGAGTTTGACAGCAGAGGAGAAGCACGCCATCGCCAAGCGGGCGGCGGCAGCTAAATGGAGCTGAGCTATGAAACTCACGCTAGAGATGACTCTGACCATAACTCCCGAAGAACTGGAGGGCGGCTATACAAGGTATACCAGCGAGGAGCTTCCTGGCTTTAGCCTTCTGTGCGAGCCGGAGGAAAGCCCTCTTCCGCTTCTTTCAGACGCGATGGAGCAATTCATGCCCCCCATGTTCGCGGCCATGATGCGCGGCAAGGTCACGCTTCGGGGCCTTCGGATCATTTCGTCGGCGGGAGCGCTGTTCAAGGGCGCGCGAGGCCCCATCAAGATGGAAGCGGACCTCGCTCACGCGTAACCGCGAGTGGCTGACCCTCGACCTGAATCCGTAAGCGCCTCAGAAACCAGAGAGCGCTTACGGGCAGCGAAGTGGCGACCGCTAGACGGCGCGGCCCATCCACGATTTGAGATTTGGCTCGACGAGCATGGTTGTCCGCATACGATCTGGTACGTGGGTCGCGATAAACAACGCTTCCTCAAAAAGGACGTGGACGCGATAATCACCGTTAACTGAAAAATGCTTGTCATCGCTGGTTAAGCTAAAATAGAGGCATGAACAAGCCGCCCCGTGCCAAACGCGCGCAAATCCTGTCGATGCTGTGCGAAGGCTCGCCGATGCGGTCGATCAGCCGCGTCGTCGATGTCTCGTTCAACACGATCGAGAAGCTACTGCAGGATGCGGGCGCGGCCTGCGCCGGAATTCCACGATCGCGCCGTGCGCGGCCTGAAAAGACAGCGTATTCAATGCGATGAGATTTGGAGTTTTGTCCATGCCAAGCGAAGAATGCTACGACCGCGAAAGCGGCGCCGGAGGGTGCCAGCGATGTCTGGACGTGGACGGCGCTCGACTCCGATCACAAGCTGATCCTGTCGTGGATTGTCGGTGCCGTCGCGGATCGGCTCTGGTCGATGGATAACATCGTTGCCCTGATCGATGCGCGGGAGCCTATCCCAAAATCCCGCCGACCGTATAAGCCGCGCCAGCCGAGGCTCGTAATTTCAAACTGATGCACTACCCAAAAAAACGCCGCGGTTTGACCGCGCGGCGCACTCCGGTTCACTATCGGCTGGGCACGATGCCAGCAATGCCCAGACGGAGGGGTCCGCCATGATCACGAAATTCGACAGTCTGTTCGCGGGTCATGTCGATCTCGAAAACGTCGGCTATGGCGGCATCCCGGTGAACGACCGGCTCTACCCGAACGAGCACCTCGCCAGCGTCTTCGATAAAACCGAGGCGATGGCGACGCTGATGGACCGGCTCGGCTACGACACGTTCTGGATGGCCGAGCACCATTTCCAGCGCGAGGGGTACGAATGTATCCCCAACGTGCTGATGGCGGCCTTGCACCTCGCGCATGTCACGAAGCGGCTGCGCCTGGGCTGCGGCTTCAACATTGCCCCGATGTGGCACCCGTTGCGCCTCGCGGAGGATTACGCGACCGCCGACATCCTGTCCGGCGGCCGCATCACCTTCGGGGTCGGGCGCGGCTACCACACCCGCGAGGTCGAAACCTTCGGGTCGCCCCTCTTGGACCAGCCGTCCAACCGCGAGCTGTTCGAGGAGCAGGTCGATATCATCTTCAAGGCGTTTCACGAGGAGTCGTTCGCGCACAAGGGGAAGCACTACACCTTGCCGCCCGAGGTGCCGTATCGCGGCTACCAGCTGAAGGAATTGACGCTGGTGCCGCGGCCGCTACGGCTGCCGGTCGAATGCTGGCAGCCGATCCAGGGCGGCAGCGATCGGGCGCTCGATTTCATGGCAAAGCACGGCATAAAGGGCCTGGTCGGCGGCGGTTCGGCCGAGGGCGGCGCGATGCACAGCGTCGTCCTGAAATGGCAGGAGGCGCACAGAAAGCGCGGCATCGACCTCGAACTCGGCGAGCGCATGTGCTTCGGCTTTCATTTCTACATGGCCGACAGTCGCGAGCAGGGCATCCGCGAGGCCGCCAAATATTATGAAGAGAACATGAAAATGTTTGGCGAGCTGCGGCTCGTGCGCGCCCTGACCGAGGAGCAGATCGAGATCATGCGCGACCCGCTTCGCGCCCCGACCGCGACGCTGCCGCGCATCGGGGACGCGATCAAGGCTGGCGGCTTTCTGTGCGGTTCGGCCGAGCAGTTCATCGAGCATTTGAAGGCGCTGGAGAAGCGCTATCCGGGCCTCGACCGGGTGTCGGTCAGCCTGTCGGTCGGCGTGCCGAAGGCCGCCTGCCTCGAACAGCTCGAACGCTTCGCCACCGAGGTCATGCCGGCGTTTGCCCAGCCCAAACCGGCCGAGCCGGCGCTGGCCTAGGGGCGCCGGACCCTTACCCGAATCCTCCCCCGCTTGCGGGGGAGGGAAGGGTGGGGGTATTCGGGCCGGGAGATCAGGCCGCTTCCGCCAGTTCCCCAGGCACGACCGCCGCCTCGTCCTCCAGGCCGAGGAGCCGCCGCAACACGTCGCGGCCGCGCGACAGGCGCGAGCGCACGGTGCCGATCGGCACATTCAGCACCGCCGCCGCCTCGTCGTAGCGCATCCCTTCAAGCCCGACCAGCAGGATCGCCTCGCGCTGTTCGAGCGGCAATGTCGCGAGGCCCCGCTCCAATTCGCGCAGCTGGCGCGAGGCGGTGGGGTCGCTGTTCGAAACCAGCTGCGAGGCGACCTCGGTCACGTCGATGTTGCCGCTTTCGCGGCCGGCCCGGCGCACGTCGTTGACATGCTGGTTGTGCATCAAGGTGAAAAGCCAGGCGCGCAGGTTGGTGCCGTCCTGATAGAGGTGCTGCTTGGCGAGCGCGCGGACCAGCGTGTCCTGAACCAGATCGTCGGCCCGCTGCCTGTCGCGCGTCAGCGCCCGCGCATAGCGCCGCAGCCGCGGTATTTGCTCTTCGAGCCGGCAGTGAAAATCGGACATCGGAATACCATTGTTGTTGCACCGTCGCCAATGAGAACGCCGGTGAAGCAAATCCGTACACACTTCTCTGAACAGGTTTGGTAAAATCTTGTAAAAGAACTCGACCATTCTGCTTCCAAATCCGGTTGCCAAAAAGATAAACCGCCCATTAGCGACGAATCTTCTCCAGTATTTCGCGGATTGGTAACGGTCGTTGACGAGGCGCCGGGGTTACCGGCCCCAACCCTCCGCCATCGACGGCGGCCAATCGCGACGCGGCGCCCTCCCGGCCATAGCCGGATCGGATGCATGGTTCTCGGCAGCGGCGATCCGCGCCGCGAGATCGATGTCGAGCGCCGAGGCGATTTCGAGCCGCCCGTCCTCGTAGGCATTGCCGCGGCGGCGCCAGCGCCACTCGGCGATGGTCCTGTCGCGCCGCCGCAACAATTCCGCGATATCGGCTTGATACAGCCGCACCAGCGCCGCGAGCCAGCGGTTGAGCCATGCCTCGGGGCCGCCGTCGCAAAGCAGGAACCGGTCGAGCATCCGGATGACGTCACCGGCGGCGTACCACGTCTCGCCGGTCACCCACCGGTTGGTCGTGAACAGCCGAACCGGCATGCCGCGCGCATCCAGCGCGAGGGCGACGAGATGGCAGACCGGGTCATGCGCGCCGCGCGGCTGCGGCGATGACTGGCGGAAGGGGGGTGCGTTGGCGACCGCCAGCTCGGGCAATACCAGCGGCGAAATCCCCGGCGGCATGCCGGCGGCGCGCAGAAACAGGTGGAAATGCCCGTGCTCGGCCAGCCCGCTCGCCGCCGCCGCGGAATGGCGGTGATAAAAATACTGGGCGTGGCTGGCCGGGTCGTAGAAGTCGCTCGCCGGAAAGTGCCGCCACTCGGCGATGTCGCCGCTGCCGGCCGCCAGGGCGAGCGGGCTGGCGCCGTCCGCCGCGAATGCGGCGTGACACTGGCGCAGCACGGCGGCGGCTTCCTGCTCGCGCCAGCTCACCGGCAGGCTCTCCTTATCCGCGAACGAAACGGGTCCGGGATATAACCGCCGCGTGCGAACGCGGCAAGGCGGGATTGGAGAGCGTCCAGGTGACGAGGTCGCGGACGGCGCTGCCGAGCGCGCTGTCGAACGCGACGACCACCGCCGGCACGTTATTGGCGGCGGACGGCGCCTCGCCGGTTACGGCGGTCTGCGCGACGATGTTGCGGCCCGGCATGCCGATCAGGGTCGCGGTGAGCCGCACTCGAACGTGCGGCGGCTGGTTCGGCGAATCGTACACCGCGGCGAATTCGGTCACCGCCGTCTGCAGGACAAAATCGGCGCGCAGCCCGAGACTCTCGGGGCCGGCGGCGCGAATCGCACCGCTCTTCGCGAACCCGTCGACCAGCGCTGATTGCACGAGGAACGGGACCCGGTCGGCCCATTCGACGCCGGCAAAATAATCGAGCGACAGCGGCGTCGGGACCAACGCAATGCGCCTCGTATCGAGGGCAGCCGGCGCCGACGGGGTGGCGATCAGCAGCTGCGCCGAGGCGGGCGGCAGTTTCCGGGCGAAGGCGATCGTCGGGTTGAGGCGGTAGAGGACCCGCTCCGGCGGGGTCGGCAGCAGGCCGCCGCATCCCGCCAGCAGCGGCATCAGCATCAAGAGCGCGGCGATCCGGAATGCCGCCTGCAGCGCTTTCCGGGTCATTTCGGCTGATACCCGACGCGCCGGTCGCCGAACAGCATTCGGCTCGGATCGCGCGCGATCTCGGCGGTCAGCTGGTTGAGCCCGGCGATCAGCTGGCGCGCCTCGCCGATCAGGCTGCCCGCCTGACCGAGCGTCTGCTGGCTGAAGGTGCGCAACCCAGGCTGCACGTCCGCCACCGTCTTTTGCAATTGCCGGTTGGTGTCGGACAGGTTTCTGGCGACCTTGTCGAAATCGCCGATCGCGCCGGACAGTTTGCTGCTGAGGCCGCCGGGGCCGGAATAGCTGCGGTCAATATCGGCGACGAGTCCCGACAGCCCGGCCGCCGCGGCGTTTGCGTGCTCGGTAAACTGCTTGATGTTGTCTTTGCCGGCGACCAGCACCTCGCTGAACTCGCGCAGGTTGTCGAGTGTCTCGGTTACCGATTTCTCGTTCTTTTCGCTGAGCATGGCATTGAGGCGGTCGGCCGTCCGGTTCAGCTTGTCGAGCAGTTCCGGCGCGCGCGCGGTGACGCTGGCGAGCCGCGAACGGTGCGAGCGGATTACCGGGTAGCGCTCGCCGCCCTCGGCGGTCAGCACCTTGGCTTCCCTGGTGCCGCCGACGATCTGGATGTACGAGACGCCGGACAGAATATTGGTCTCGACCGAGGCGCGCGCATCGGTCTTGATCAGGGTCTTCTGATCGAGCTCGGCGGTTACCCGGATGCGCTCGACATCGGCCGGGTCGATCTCGACGGTGGTCACTCGGCCGACCGGCACGCCATTGTATTCGACCGGCGCGCCGGTCCGCAGCCCGGTCACCGGGCCTGTGAAGTAGATGTCGTAGTGCGCGTATTGCGTGGTCAGCTCGGCGCGCGCCAGCCACATCACCGCGACGAAAGCGAGCGCCACCATGGTCAGGACAAAGGCGCCGATCGCGACGTAATGGGCGCGTGTTTCCATCAAGTGTCCCCTAACTGCGCCGGGCGGCGCGACCGCGCGGGCCCTGAAAATAGGCGTTGATCCAGGGGTGGTTGTCGGCGAGGTGCTGGGCGAGGGTGCCGACCCGGATCTTCTTGTCGACCAGAACCGCGACCCGATCGCAGATTGCGAACAGCGTGTCGAGGTCGTGGGTCACCAGGAACACGGTGAGGCCGAGGCTGGCCTTGAGGTCGCCGATCAGGCGGTCGAACCCGTCGGCGGCGATCGGGTCGAGGCCGGCGGTCGGCTCATCCAGAAACAGGATTTCCGGATCGAGCGCGAGCGCCCGGGCCAAACCGGCCCGCTTCCGCATGCCGCCCGACAATTGGGCCGGGAATTTTGCGGTGGCGTCGCCGGGCAATCCGACGATCGCAATCTTGCAGGCGGCGATCTCGTCCATCAGCGGCTGCGGCAGGCGCAGGTGCTCGCGCAGCGGCACCTCGACATTCTGCCCGACGGTCAGCGAGCTGAACAGCGCGCCATCCTGGAAGAGGACCCCCCAGCGTCGCTCGAGCGTCCGGGCGGCCGCCTCGTCGAGATGCGGCACGTCCTCTCCCAGCACCTCGACCTTGCCGCCGTCCGGCCGCTTCAGTCCGATCACGGTCCGCAGCAAGACCGATTTGCCACTGCCCGAGCCGCCGACGATCCCCATCACCTCGCCGCGCCGCACGTCCAGGTCGAGCCCGTCATGGACGGTCTGCGGCCCAAAGCGCGTTACGAGGCCGCGCACCCGGATCACGATGTCGTCTGCCGCCCCTGCCATCGGCCTTCAGATCCCCAACAGCGAGAAGACGACCGAAAAAGCGGCATCGGCGATGATCACCAGAAAAATCGCCTCCACCACCGATTGCGTCGTCAGCCGCCCGACGCTGTCGGCGCCGCCGGTCACGTTGAACCCCTCGTAGCACCCCACCATCGCGATTATCGCCGCAAAGAACGGCGCTTTGATGATGCCGACCCACAGGCTCCATTGCGTGACCGCGGCGCGCAGCTGCTCGAGAAAGCTCGGGATCGTAATGCCGAGCGTTGCCCAGCTCATCAGGCAGCCGCCCAGAAGACCCATCACGTCGGCATAAAAGACGAGCAGCGGCAGGGTCAGGAGCAGCGCGAAGAGGCGCGGCACGACCAGCACCTCGACAGGGTCGAGGCCGAGCGTGCGCAGCGCGTCGATCTCTTGGTTGACCTGCATCGTGCCGATCTGCGCAGTGAAGGCGCTGCCCGAGCGCCCGGCGACGATGATCGCGGTCAACAACACGCCCAATTCGCGCAGGATCGCGACCCCGAGCAGGTTGACCGTGTAGATTTCGGCCCCAAAGCGTCGCAGCTGGTCGGCGCCCTGGTAGGCCATCACGACACCGATCAGAAAAGACAGGAGGCCGACGATCGGCAGTGCGTTGAGGCCGGCCTGCTCCATCTGCACGAAAGTCGCGGGGATGCGCAGCCGGCCGGGATGCGGCAGCAGCCTCGTGAGCGTCACCCACACGAGCCCGCCAAAGCCGACGATGGAATAAGCGCGCCGCGCAATCCCCGCGGTGACCTCGCCGATCCGTGCGACAAATCCGACCAGCGTGTGGTGGGGCGGAACCGGATGGAGCACCGGCGCGGCCGCGCCATGCAGGCGGACCTGCTCGAACAGCGGCGCGAAGGCCGGCGGCAGATTGACGAGCGCCACCCGGTGGCCGCTCGCGGTCAGCTCCCGCTCGGTCCGCAGCAGCAGCAGGGCGCCCGTCGTATCGAGCCGGTCGAGCGCGCCGAGGTCGAGCAGTATCGGCAGCCCCGGCGGTGGAGCGAGCGTTCGCAGCCGCCGATCGAGGCGCGCGGCCGCGCCGACCAGCCAGCCGCCTTCGGGCCGCAGCACCAGCGTGCCGCGATTCTCCAGGACAACGATCGTTGCGGGGGTCGCCGGTCGGCTGCCCTGCGCGGGTTCGGCGCTGTCGCGGGTCAACTCTTTCCAACCATGCGAAAACCCGCTATCCCGCAATCTTCAATTCGATGAAAGCGCGGGCCGGAACGATGGACTTCAAAAGCCATATCAGGGCGGTACCGGATTTTCCGAAGCCCGGCATCCTGTTTTACGATATTTCCACCCTCATCGCCCACCCGGAAGCTTGGCGTGCCATGGTGGAGCAGCTGGCGGAGGAGGTCAGCCGGCACCGCCCCGACCTGCTCGTCGGCATCGAATCGCGCGGCTTTCTTGTCGCCGCCCCCCTCGCCTACACGCTCGGCCGCGGTTTTGCCATGGTGCGCAAGAAGGGCAAGCTGCCCGGCCGGACCGTTCGCTATTCCTACGACCTCGAATACGGCAGCGATACGATCGAGGTCCAGGAGGATGCGATCCGCCCCGGTCAGCGGGTCGTCATCGTCGATGACCTGATCGCCACCGGCGGCACGATGCAGGCGGCCGTCGAGCTGGTGCAGCGGCAGGGCGGCACGGTCGCGGCGGCGGCCTGCATCATCGAGTTGGCATTTCTCGACGGCCGCTCCCGGCTCGACGTGCCGCTCTCCGCGATGATCAGCTACGACAAGTAGCGCAGGCTACTTTCCGGCGGTCGCGTAAGGGTAGCGAAGGGTCCCGGTCTTGTAGGCCGGCGGATCGAGGATCACCTGCACCCCCGCCTTTTCGAACTGCTTCAGGTCGTGGCCCTTCACCCCCTGGTACTGGATCGTCAGGATGCGCGGCTCGGCCCATTCGCCGTCCTGGCCGAACTTGATGTCGCCCATGATCGTCTTGAACGTCGTCGCGTGCATGTATTTGGCGAGCTTGTCCTGGTCGAGCGAGCCGACGCCTTTGACCGCCTGCTCCAGCACCTGGAACGTCGCATAGACGAGCGGCGGGACGTAATAGCCGAGCGGGTCGGTGCCGGCTTCCTTGGCCTTTGCCTGGTATTGCTTGATGAAGGCATCGACCCCGGGGAAGTTCATCGTCGGTTCGTGGACGTAAAGCTCGTAATCGACGATGCCGTTGAGCCGCGGCCCCATCTGCTGTTTGATCGTGCCGTATTGCAGGCCGATGATTGGTCCGCCGAACATCTTGACGTCGAGGCCCTGCTCCTGGACGGCGCGCAGCAGACCGGCGCTGTCGGCGGGGTATGACGCCACAAACACAAGGTCGGGATGAGCCGCCTTTATCGCGCGCACGATCGGCGTGAAGTCGATCGTGTTGGGCGGATAGGTCTGCTTATAGACGACCTTGAGCCCGTCCGCCTTGGCGTGCGCGAGAGCGCCCTCTATCGCATGTTCGGAGAACTCGGCATCGGCACCGGTCAACGCGATCGTCTTGGGCTTCGGGTTGATCGTCATCGCCGCGGCGAAATACCCGGCGGTGATCGCCGATTTGCCGTCAGGCCCGTAGGGCATCGTCTGAAAGAAACGCGGGTAATGGAACTCGTCGTTGACCGCTAGGGCCAGCGTATCGAGCACCATCATCTTGTGCTCCATCAGGATCGGCATCGCCGCGGCGCTGTAATTGGTGCCCGAGGCGATGATGAGATCGACCTTGTCGACGTCGAGCAGCTTTGTATAGATGCCGGGGTCCAGGGCCGGATTGCTCTGGTCGTCGTAGTGAATCAGCTTTACCGGGCGGCCCAGCAGCCCGCCCGCCTTGTTGACGTTGTCGGCCCAGATTTGCGCGGCCAGCAGGAACTGCAGGCCGCTCGCGGCGCTGCCGCCGGTTTCTTCGCAGCTGAACCCGACCTTGATCGGCTCCGCCGCGATCGCCGGCATGGCGAGGGCCAGCCCCAACAACGCAAGCCCAATTATTCTGCCGAACATTCTGTCTACCCCCACTTAGTCCATCATTCCAGCACAGGCCGAATGGCCGTCAAGGCGCCAACATAGACAAGAATTATCCCCGCATTCCCGGCGAAAGCCGGGACCCACCCATCCGCATCCGCGCTGTCGCCACTATGCATCCCGGCTTTCGCCGGGACTGCGGTCCAAGGCGGGATGGCGAGGGTTAAAGGTAAACCCCCTTCATGCCGCCGGCCGGGTAGCGGGTGCCGGCGGCGGCGCCCTTGGGCACCGCCTCGGCGATGCCGGCGATCTCCTCCGGGGTCAGCTGCACGTCGAGAGCGCCGATATTCTCCTCGAGCCGCTCGATCCGCTTGGTCCCGGGGATTGGCAACACATCGGGGCCTTGCGCCAGGAGCCACGCGAGCGACAGCTGCGCGACGGTGCAGCTTTTGTCGGCGGCGATCGCCTCGGCCCGCTCGACCAGCGCGCGGTTCCTGTTGAAGTTCTCGCCCTCGAAGCGCGGGTGCCGCTTGCGGGTATCGCCGTCGGCGAGGTGCGCGAAATCCGGGATGACGCCGGCCAAGAGGCTGCGGCCGAGCGGCGCGTAGGCGACGAACGAGATGCCGAGGTCCTTGATGGCCGCCCGCGTCTCGTCCGCTTCTTCGCGATAGAGCAGCGAGAATTCGCTCTGCACCGCGGCGATCGGGTGCACCGCGTGGGCGCGGCGCAGCCGTTCGGGGCGCGCCTCGCACAGCCCGAGAAACCGCACCTTGCCCTGCTCGACGAGCCGGCTCATCGCGCCGACCGTGTCCTCGACCGGCACCCCCGGATCGACCCGATGCTGGTAATAGAGGTCGATCGTGTCGATCCCGAGCCGCTTCAGGCTCGCGTCGCACGCCTCTCGCACGTATTCGGGGCGGCCGTTAACGCCGTTGCCGCCGCCCGGATGGCGGGTCTGGCCGAACTTGGTGGCGATGACGATCTTGTCGCGCCGGCCCTTGAGCGCCCGCCCGAGCAGCTCCTCGTTGTGGCCCCAGCCATACATGTCCGAGCTGTCGAAATGATCGACCCCGAGCTCGATCGCGCGGTGGAGGAAGCCGATGGCGGCGCTGTCGTCGCTGGTCCCGTAGGTGCCGGACAGCGACATGCAGCCGAGCCCGACCGCCAATACCTCCGGCCCGGCCCGCCCGATCCGCCGTCGCCTCGTTATCGCGCCGTCGCTCATCCCGCTTCTCCCGATCCCGTTCGCCGCACCATAGCCGATCGCCCGGCCCGCCGCGAAGCCGTGTTCCGCGCCCGCCGGCTGCACTATCCTGCATCGACGATAAAGATCGGGAGGAAACGATGGCGCATGCATCGCGGGTGGCGCTGATCACCGGCTGCGGCAAGCCCGTTGGCATCGGCAATTCGACGGCGCGGGCGCTCGCCGCCAAGGGGGTCACGGTGGTCGTCTCGGACGTCCGCCCGGCCGGGATCGCCAACGAGCACAACCATCCTGACGATCTCGACGCCAACTGGGGTGGGGTCGA
>DASUKH010000274.1:0-4709 GCA_036278835.1 Allostellaceae bacterium | reverse complement strand
GCGCGGTGGGCGCGAACGCCGGCAACCACCACACCCAGGCGACGCTTATCCAAATCCGATGCTTTGGCGTCGGGAATCCGGATCGCCAGCGAAAATGCTCCCGCCGGATCATCGACCGGGAACGGCACCGGGTTGATTTTGCCCGGCTGGATCGTAGCAATGGTTTCGCATGGCGGCTTGCCGCCGGCCGCTACCGTGAATATCGCGATGCACGGCTCGCGTTGCGGCGGGGTCCAAAGATCGGCGGTGACGCAATCGAAGCCGGGCCCCAGCCGGAAGCGGAAGCTCGCGAATTCGCCTGTCCAGCCGTCCGCATAAACCTCGTCCGAGAAACCCAGCAGGAACAATTCGCCCGCGATCCGCGCCTGAAATCCGGCGATAACGGATTCGGTCCCGGCGGTTCCCGCCCGAACCGCCGGCGGTGCCGTCGTGCCGCCAAGAGCGGCGATCGGCCGCGGCGCGCCACCGCTGCTGCTCTCGAGCCATTCCTCCTCGATCGTCGTTCCGCACTGCCGGATCAGCTTTCGCCACAGGCCCGGCATCTCGATCATCGCGCGCAATGTCGGGTTGCGGTCCCGCCGGCGATCGACTGCTTGAAAAAACCGTTGGACGGAAGCCCTCGATTCGGCTTCGCCGACAGCCGTCAGCGAGCGGAACGAATTGGTTCTGTGAAGCCGATATTCGTACAGCGGCTCCGCGATCCAACATGGTTCGGTCTCGAGGACCGCGGCGAGAACAAAGTCCCAATCATGGCAATAGTGCAACGGCCGAAACGGCCCGACGGTCTCGAACAATTCCCGCGTGAAGCAGAAATTGCCGGTCGAGATCGCCCGGTTCCGGCCCAGCATGGCGAGCGACACCGACGGAAACCGCGCGATCTCCGCGGCCGTCCGCTCGAACGCCGCCGCCTCGTCGCTATAGGTATAACGCCCGCTCTCGTCGATGCAGCGGAGGCTGGTAAAGACGAAACGGCAACCGCCGCGGATCGCCTCGGCGCAGGCGGCGGCGCGGCGCGGCGAATAGCGGTCGTCGGAATTGGCGATCATCACGAGATCACCGGTCGATCGCGCGATCGCCGCGTTGATCGTGCGCGCCGCCCCCTCGTTCGCAGCGTTCCTGTCGATCGCGATGCGCGAAAACCGCGACCGGACCCACGGGAGGCCGGCGAAGCTCTCCGCCACCGCAAATGAGGCGTCGGCCGAGGCATCGTCGATGATGACCAGTTCGAGATCGCCCCAGCTTTGGTCGTAGAGCGACATCAGGCATTCGGCGAGAAAGCGCTCGTGATTGAAAACCGGGACGATGATCGAGATGCGCATCGCGTTCGCCCGGCTTCAGAGGATCAGGAGCCTGGTCGGCTCGGGCGCCAGCATCAGGTCGCTGCCATGCCGGATGCCGAGCAGAATCGTGTATCGCCCCGGCGCAGCCTCCCGCAGGTCGAGGTGGATTTCAAATCCCGCTCGTTCCGCGATCTGCGCCGGCAATTCGGGGTTCTCCCTCGCGGCATCGGCGCGATCGACGCCGTATCGCCCGAACGCGACATAGGATTCGCCGCCGTCGTCTTCCGCGGTCAGCATGATCGCCAACCGGGCATCGCCCCGCGCCTTCGCCGGCGGCTCGGTCGGACATAACCAGCCGCTCAGAAATTGCGGGCGCGCGCGGCTGAATTCGATGAGGTCGGCCGCCGGCCGGTCGATACTCCGCCGCGCCTGCAATGGGCGCAGGTGAAAAGCCTGCCGCACGCGGTTCATGGGCAAGACCGGCGAGGCGGCGCGAAACGGATCGTCGGCGAGCCAGCGGAGATAAAAGGTCGATAGCGCCGCGCCGGCGGCCTCAAGCGCGGCAATTCGCTCCCGGCTTTGCCGCAGCAGATCGAGCGCCAAGCAAAGATCGGAATTGTCGCGCCTCGCGGCCCGGCTTTCGAGATCAGCAAAAACGGCCTGCCACGGCTCGTCGTCGAGCGCTGCGGTGCCGCGCACCGCGCGGGCGCAGGCCGCCAGCCATTGCCGCCCGAAGCGCCGGTCCGGCTCGATATGCGCGCCATCGGCCCATTCGTTCCAGGCGTTGATGAAAATGAGCCGCTGGCCCGGCGGGGCCACGCGCCGGCTGCGCATGACCAGCGCCGCCAGCCAGGCGGCGAATTTGGCCGGCTCGGCCCCGACGAACACGTGCCCGCGATTGCCGCGGCGCGGGGTGTTGTCCCAGCTCGGCATGATGCCGCGGAACAGCGGATAGGGCGGCTCCGGCTTGGCAATCTCGGATTCGACCACATCCTCGTAGGAAAAGGCCTTGCCCTCGAACTTCTGCGACCAGGCGATGCGGCCGGTGATCTCGCCGGCGGCGACGCCGTGCGGCGGAAATTCGACCCCCGAGTCGAAGCCGCAGGAGAGCGGATCCGAAAAGCCGAAGGTCAGGCAGGCGGCGATGTGCAACTCGATGCCGTGACGCCGCGCCACCTCCCGCCACAGGGTCAGCGTTTCCCGCAGATCGGGGATGATGTCGGGCCGATACACCAGAAACAGCTTCCGCCCGTCGATCGCGATGTAGCGCGGGTCGGTGAAAGCGGGGATCAGGTCCTCGATGATCCGCGGCCGCATTTCCTCCGAAAAGGTCTGCGCGACGATGATCTCCTGGTCCGACCCATCCCATCGCCGCGACCAGTTCTCGTTGGCCCAGCAGACGCAGAACGGCATGTCCGGCTTGCCGCTCGCCAGCATCGTTTCGAGCGGCCGATCCAGCAGTTTCTGCCCGTCGAACCAGTAATAATAAAAACAGAACCCGTGAATCCCGTAACATTGCGCCAGCTCGGCCTGCTGGCACAGCACCTCCGGCACGCGCAGATCGTAGAAGCCGAATTCGCCGGGCAGCTGCGGCTGGTAATGCCCGTCGAACAGCGATTGCGCGCTGCTGACATTGGTCCACTCGGTAAAGCCGCGGCCCCACGCGTAATCGTTTTCGGGGATGGGATGGAATTGCGGCAGGTAAAAGGCGATCAACCGGACGTCGCCGGCCTCGCCATCCTCTGCGGAATCAACAGGCACGATGTCGTTTGCCATTGCCTCGTGTCTTTCGACCGATCCAGCCGAAGCTAACCAGGGTTTCCCGGGCCCGTCCGCATATGGCCGGACCCCCGATGCGCGGATACCGGATCTGCGGGAGAGCGCGGGATTCCGGTCCTCATCTCATAATTGCGTTAGCGGCGGCGGCAGCCCGGCCGGGTCGAGGCCGAGTTCGTGGATGCCCACATTGTCGAGGCAGAAATCGGCGGGCGGCGGGTGCAGCGGACCGAGGGCGGCGTCGCGGAACAATTGTTCGAGCCGCGACGGCTTGAAGATGCCGTGCGCGCCGCCGAGGGTCAATGCCGCGCGGGTGACCCGGCTCGCCGCCTCGCCGACGAGGTATTTGGCGCGGTAGAGCGCGGCCGTCGTCTCGGCCGTCGGGCCTTCGGTGTCGCTGAGCCAGGCCGAGCGGTACATCGCGAGCCGCGCCGCCTCGATATCGGCGCTCATCAGCGCGACATGGCGGCGCACGTCGGGGTGGCAGGCGAGCGTCTGCGCGTAGCCCTCCGGCCGGCGCGCCTGCATGACCCGGCGCACCTCGTCGAACGCCGCCTGCGCGACGCCGAGATAGACCGGCGTGTAGGACCCCCAGAACCAGTTGAGATAGGCGTGCCGGAACGGCCGGATGTCCCCCGAGCGATAGACCGCGGCCTCATCCGGCAGGAAACAATCGTCGAGGATCAGGGAATCGCTGCGGGTGGCGCGCATGCCCAGCACGTCCCAATTCGCTTCGACCCGGCGTCCCTCGGCGGCGCGCGGCAACAAGAGGATCATCCCGGCGAACGGTTCCGTCGCGTCGTCGGGGTAGGCCATTACCAGCACGAAATCAGCCGCCTCCAGCATCGAGGCAAACATCTTGCGGCCGCTGACCCGCCAGCCGCCGGCCACCCGCCTCGCCCGCGCCTTCAAGGGCCGCGCGTTGATCAGCGAGGTAGTGTCGGGTTCGGAGAAATTGCCGGCGATGAGCTTATCTTGCCGCACGACGAGGTCGGCGACGTGCCGCTTGCTCTCCTCTGACACCTCGGGGCTCTGCAATAGCGGCATCACCACCGAGGCGTGCATGTTGAAGGCGAGCGCGGTCGACGGGCAGCCCTGCCCCAAGGCCTCGTAGGCGATCGTGTGATCGAGAAAGCTCGCGCCGGCGCCGCCCCGTTCGCGGCCGACGCTCAGTGCAAGAAACCCCTCCTCGATCAGCCGGCGGTAATTCTCGACCGGATGGCTGGCGTCGCGGTCGTGCGCCGCCGCGCGTCCGGCGAAATCCTGCGCCAGTTCGCGGCATTTCGATTGCAGCCGGCGCTGCTCCGAGGTCAGCCCGAAATCCACGCCTGTTCTCCCTGCCGTCCGGCCGGCCGCCTGAAATGCGGCGATCTCCCGGTTGGACAAACGGCGGCTCTCAGCCTAACCTGCCAGCCGCGCCGGCTGCCAGCGGCTTTGCCGGCGCTCCTCGATCGGCGCGTTCAAAAACCGCCGCCGGGTGGCGGGCGGGAGGGAGATGGTGCTCGAAAACGTCCTCAACGTGGTGGCGGCGGGGCTGATCGTCGGTTGTCTCTACGGGCTGATGTGCATCGGCCTCGGGCTGATCTTCGGGATCATGAAGGTCGTCAATTTCGCCCAGGGCGAATTGCTGATGCTCGGCATGTACGTCAGCTT
>DASUKH010000273.1:0-6486 GCA_036278835.1 Allostellaceae bacterium | reverse complement strand
TGCTCGCCACCTCCCCCGCTTTGCGGGGGAGGATCAATTTGGCCAAGATCGGCGCACCGTCAAGTTCCTCCCCCGCTTTGCGGGGGAGGGGGACCATGCGCAGCATGGTGGAGGGGGCAGGCCGATGCCGAGGAGTTTTCGGCCCCCGCCCCCTCCGGTTCGCGTTGCTCGCCACCTCCCCCGCTTTGCGGGGGAGGATCAGATGGCGGCCGGCTCAGTTCAGCCCGTACAGCCGGGTCACGTTTTCGTAGGTGATCTTCTTCTGCACGGCCGCGGAGAAGCCGGTGAGGTTGCGCGCCAGCGTCGCGCGCGAATTCGGCCAGATGCAGTCGGGGTGCGGGTAGTCGGCGCCCCAGATGATGTTGTCCTCGCCGATCAGCGGCACGATCGGTTCGAGATACTTGTCCTGCTGGTAGGTGACGAAGCCCTGCCGGCGGAAATAGTCGCTGGGCTTCATCTTGAAATTGAGGCTCTTGGCACGGTCCTCGTACTCGGTGTCGAGCCGGTCGAACACGTAGGGCAGCCACGTCACCCCGGATTCGCCGAGAACGAAATTGAAATCCGGGTACTTCTCGCAGGCGCCGGAGGCCAGCACCGACACCAGCACCTCCATCGTGTCGAGCTGAAAAAGGGCCGAGCGGACCAGCCGCCATTGCGTGAAAAACTCCCGCTCCATCTCCGGCGTCTCGGGGGCGCGCAATGCCTTGAAGCCGGTCGAGTGGAACGAGATCGGGAATTTGCACTCGGCGGCCGCCTCCCACAGCGCGAACCACGCGCTGTGATAGAGCGGCGGGCTCATCCGCTTGAAGGCGAGATCGCCGCCTTTCAGCCCCATCTTCGCGCAGCGCCGCACCTCGGCGGCAGCGGCAACGGGGTCGGTATTCGGGATGATGGCCAGCGGGAAGACGCGGTTCGGGTCGGAGCGCTTCGCGAAATCGGCGACCCAGTCGTTGTACATGCGGTCAACCCAGCCGCGCAGTTCGACGTCGTCGACCAGGTCATTGACCATCAGGCAGCCGTAGATGATCTCCTTTTCGAGGCCGTCGCGGTCGAGATCGGCGAGGCGCAGTTCCGGGCTGGTCGGGCGCGGATCGGCGCCGGGAAACGAGTTCCACTCGAACCCGATATCGCGCATTTCGTCGATATGGCCGAAGGAGCCGCGCGTATAGGGCAGAAAACCGGGGCCGACCCCGTTCCACATGCCGCGATCGAGGCCGCCGACATACCAGTGCAGCCCGTCATTGCGCATCTCGGTGCGCGGCGCCGCGTCCTTCCATTTGGCCGGCGCCTGCGACGACCACAGATCGGCCGGGCAATAGGTCAGGTCGATATGATTGTCGCCGGAAATGAGCCTTTGCTGCTGCTGCATCGCACTTCGCTCCTTGTCGACGGCGCCGTTTTGCCGCGCCCGCGCAGCCCTCAGGATAGCGGCACCTCGGGGCCGCTTTCAACCGTTGCTGAACGCCGTTCAAGCTTTCTCAGACGGACCGCCCAGTCGGACCGCCGGCATGCCGGCCAGGGCCGGCGCTCCCTAATACGGGCTGCTGCTTGAGACGCCGGCGCCCGGTTTGGCGGCGCCTTCGCGCATCTCCAGAGCGGCGGTGGTGGCGCCGACGGTCAGGAAGCGGGTGTCGCCGCCGACCGTGACAAAGGTAAAGCCCATCTCGATCATCTTCTTGGCATAGCTGGGCGCGCCGCAATGGATGCCGGGCTGCACCTTGTGGCGGCGGCAGGCGTCGAGGATGCGCTTCAGCGCGTCCATCATCCACGCATCGGGCTTGTCGCCGCCCGGCGCATAGCCGAGCGAGATCGACAGGTCGGACGGGCCGACATAGATCGCGTCGAGGCCCTTGACCGACAGGATGTCGTCGAGGTTGTCGAGCGCCTCCTGCGTCTCGATCATCCCGAAGGCGAGCACGATGTCATTGGCCTTCATGTGATAATCGGCCCCGCCATAGAGCGAAGCCCGGATCGGCCCGGAGCTGCGGTAGCCCAATGGCGCGTAGCGGCACGAGCCGACGAATTTCTCGGCTTCGGCGCGGTTGTTGACCATCGGGCAGATGATGCCGTAGGCGCCGGCGTCGAGCGCCTTCTGGATGTAGGCCGGATCGTTCCACGGCACCCGCACCAGCGGCACCGTATTGGTGGTCGAGATCCCCTGCAGCATCGTCACCATCATCTGGTAGTCGATCATGCCGTGCTGCATATCGACGACCAGCGAGTCGAACCCGGCATGCGCCATGACCTCGGCCGAGAAGCTCGACGGCACGCCGCACCAGCTGTTGACGACGGCACGCCCGGCCGCCCAGATGTCCCGAACCCCGTTCGCGCGCGCCATCTCGTCCTCCGTTTCGCGCCATAATCCCGCGGCGATCCCGCCAGTTGCCGCGGCGGAAGTCAAGGCCTTGCGGCGCGAAACGGTCTCGATTGGCTTTGCCCGCCGGGCGCATACCGTTACCATTACGGTATCGCGAAATCGGGATTTGGTGATGGCTGACAGCGCAGCGGCGGAATTTCCGGTCTGGCGCACCCCGGACGGCGAGCCGGTTTCCTGCGTCGAGAAGATCAAGGTGCTGAACGAGAACCTCGCCGAGTTGCGCGGCTTGGCGCAGGACGCGCTCGAGGATGCGGTGCTGATGGGCTGCGACGAGGCGCAAATCCGCGCGGTGCTGGCCGACATCGTCGGCGGGCTCGTCAACCCCTACCGACGATGATCCCGGCGCGCATCGCGGCGGCGATCGTCCTGCTGGCGGCCGGGACCGCCACGGCCGCGCCGGAGATGAGCCCGGAGCCGCTCGCCGTCTTGCAGGGCCTCGACAAGATCACCGCGCGGGTATCACGCTTCGCCGCGCCGGTCGGGCAGACGGTCACCTTCGGCGACCTGTCGATCGTCGTGCGCGAATGCGACAAGAGCGCGCCCGAGGAGCGGCCGGAGAACGCCGCCTTTATTCAGATTTACGAGAACCGGCCGGGCGAGGCGCAGGTCAGAGTGTTCAGCGGCTGGATGTTTTCGTCGAGCCCGGCCCTGTCGGCCCTCGAACACCCGGTTTACGACGTCAACCTGCTGGCGTGCAAAGCGCCCGCCTCCCCGGCAGCGGCAGCTGCCAGCGCGTCACCCGGCAAATCGGATGGAAAGAAGGCGCGGTAGCGCAGCGCCTCGGCCAGGAGCCGGCGATAGCGGGCGCGGCTGATCTCGATGCCGCCGAATTGCGCGAGGTGCGGCGTCAGAAACTGCGTATCGAGCAGGCGATAGCCGCCGAGCCGGAGCCGCGCCACAAGATGCACGAGCGCCACCTTGCTGGCGTCGCTGACCCGGCTGAACATGCTCTCGCCAAAAAACGCGGCGCCCAGCGACACCCCGTAGAGACCGCCGACCAGCTCGCCCTCGTGCCAGCACTCGACGCTGTGCGCTGCGCCGCGAGCGGACAGGGCCGCATAAAGGCGCACGATTTCCTCGTTGATCCAGGTTGAGGGGCGGGTCTCGCCGGAAGCGCAGCCGCGGATCACCTCCCCGAACGCCGTATCGACCCGCACCGTGAAAAGGCCGCGCCGCAGCACCCGCTTCAGCCGGCGCGGCACGTGAAACGCATCGAGCGGCAGAATGCCGCGTCGCGTCGGATCAACCCAGAACAATTCCGGATCGTCCGCCGATTCGGCCATCGGAAAAATGCCGGCGGCATAGGCCTGGAGGAGAATTTGCGGGGTGAGGCGGATCACGCGGGGCGGCTCAGGAAGCGTTCGAGCCAGTGGATGTCGTACGCGCCGCGGCGGAATTCGGGGTTGTCGACGAGGCGCTGATGCAACGGGATCGTCGTCTCGATGCCGCCGATCACGTATTCCGCCAGCGCCCGGCGCAGCCGCATCACGCATTCCTCGCGGCTCGCGGCATGCACGACCAGCTTCGAGACGAGGCTGTCGTAATAGGGCGGCACCTCGTAACCCTGGTAGAGGGCGCTATCGACCCGCACCCCCGGCCCTCCCGGCGCCAGGTACTCGCTGACCCGGCCCGGCGACGGCCGGAAATCCTGCGGGTTTTCGGCGTTGATGCGGCATTCGATGGCGTGGCCGGCAAAGCGGATATCGCTCTGCCGCACCGCCATCGGCATGCCGGCGGCGATGCGCAATTGCTCGCGCACCATATCGATGCCGCTGACCATCTCGCTGACCGGGTGCTCGACCTGCAGGCGCGTGTTCATCTCGATGAAGTAGAACGCTCCGTCCTGGTAGAGAAACTCCATCGTGCCGGCGCTGCGGTAGCCGATCCGTTCGAGCGCCGCGACGGCGATCCCGTACAGCCGCTCGCGGGTCGCCGGGTCGAGCGCTGGCGACGGGCTTTCCTCGAGGATTTTCTGGTGGTTGCGCTGCAACGAGCAGTCGCGCTCGCCGAGATGGACGACCCCGCCTTTGCCGTCGCCCAGAAGCTGCACCTCGATGTGCCGCGGCCGGTCGAGAAAGCGTTCGAGATAGACCCGATCGTCGCCGAACCCGGCGCGCGCCTCGGCCTGCGCCAGCGGCAGGGCGCGCGCCAGTTCGGCGGCGTCGTGCGCCAGCTTCATGCCGCGCCCGCCGCCGCCGGCCGAGGCCTTCAGCAATACCGGATAGCCGATCTCGCGCGCCGCCGCCTCCGCTTCGCTCAGATCGCGCACCGCCTCGGCCGAGCCGGGCACCACCGGGATGCCGAGCCGGACGGCTTCGGCCTTGGCCCGCACCTTGTCGCCCATCAGGCTGATGTGCTCGGGCGCCGGGCCGATAAAGGTGAAGCCGTGCTCCTCGACGGCCGCGGCGAAATCGGCGTTTTCCGACAGGAAGCCGAGGCCGGGATGGATCGCGTCGGCGCCGGTGATCGTCGCCGCCGACAGGATCGCCGGGACATTCAGATAGCTCGCGCGGGCCGGCGGCGGGCCGATACAGACGGTCTCGTCGGCTAGGCGCACGCTCATTGCCTGCGCGTCGGCGGTCGAATGCACCGCGACGGTCTTGATCCCCAATTCGTGGCAGGCGCGGTGGATGCGCAGCGCGATCTCGCCGCGATTGGCGATCAGGACCTTTTCAAACATGCGCGGGCTAATGCGCCGGCGCCGGCTCGCCGAGCGCCGCGCGCAGGAAGGCGGGGTCGAATACCCGGTCGGCCATGACCTGCACCCGCTTGATGAGGCGCGGCTCGTCAGGTCCGTAGTCGGCGTGGGCGTTGTGCAAGGTGCCGATGTCGTCCCAGAACAACAAATCGCCCTCGCTCCAGCGGTGCAGGTAGCGGAACCTGGGCTGCAACTGGTGCTCGAACAGCACGGCCAGCACCCGCGCGCTTTCGTCCTCCGGCAGCTCGTTGATGCGGATCGCGTAGCCGGGGTTGGCGTAGAGCACCTTGCGGCCGGTGATCGGGTGGGTCAGGAAGATCGGGTGCGAGACCGGCGGCTTTTGGCGACGCTGCGCCTCCGACAGAGGCGGCCGCCAGCTACCGGGACGCCGCCGCATCATTTCCCAGAATTTGTTGAAATCGTGCAGGACGGTCATGCCGTCGAGTCGGGCCTTCAACTCGTCGGGAAGCGCCTCGTAGGCCGCGTGCATGTTGGCGAATTCGGTGCCGCCGAGCGGCCGGCCGTCGCGGCGCGGCACCCGGATCGCATAGAGCGCGTTGGCGAGCGCGATCGTCTCGCTATACGACATGTCGGTATGCCAGTCCTGGCCGGCATCGCGCGCGCCGATCGGCTTGCCGTTCTCGACGATGTTCGAAAGGATCATCATCTCGGGGTGGCCAGGCTCCTGAAAAGTGCCGGCGACGTTGACTTCGAGCGCGCCGAAGCGCGCGGCGAACGCCTTCTGCTGCGCCGGGCCGAGAAGCTGCGCCGGAAAGCACAGCACGCCGTATTCCCCGAGCGCCTTCAGGATGTCGCGGAACACGGCAGCGGAGAGCGGCTGGGCGAGGTCGATGCCGTCGACGGTGGCGCCAAGGGTTTCACCGGTCGGGGTGATGATCACGTCAGAACCCTCGTCTCAATTAGGAACCGGAGCGCCGCCGGCCCCCGGCTTTCGCCGGAGCAGGCTCGGCCGGCGGTCCGTATGACAGCATTGCCCTACCGTGCCTCGCCGACAAAGCTTCGCTGGACCTCGCCGATACGGGCGAGAACAGCCGGCGGCAGTGGGCCTTTTTCGACCGCGCGGGCAGCGTATTCGAGCTGCTCCAGGGTCGAATAGCCGACCAGCACGGTCGAGACCGCGCGGTGCGCCAGCGGATAGCGGATCGCCAGCTCGATCAGGCTGTCGGCATGACCCTCGCGCAGCAGCGGCTCGAAGCGGCGGGCCCGCTCGACATCGCGGCGGTAGTCGGCGCCCGAGCCGATCGGGGCCGGCGGCGGCGACCCCAACGGGTGGCGCTCCTCGCTGCCGCTCAGCGCGCCGCCCGCCACCACTCGGATCACGATGACCCCCATATCGGCGGCCGCCGCATGCCCCAGCAGATCGCCAAAATCCTGCGCCGGATAGCCCGCC
>DASUKH010000272.1:0-26819 GCA_036278835.1 Allostellaceae bacterium | reverse complement strand
CAGCCGCTCGGTCATCACCGGGCCGGGGTTGATGCCGACGACGCGCAGCCCGTCGCGCGGAGCGGTGCCGCCCATCGCGCGGGTGAACGCCATCAGGGAGGCGTTGCCGGAAGAACCGGCGATGTAGTTGAAATCCGGGTTCTCGCCGGCCGCACCGAGAATGTTGACGATGACCCCGGCCTTGCGCGCCGCCATCAGCGCGTAGAAGCGCCGGGTCATGTTGATGTAGCCGAACACCTTGAGGTCCCAGGCCTGGCGCCAACGCGCTTCGTCGATCTCGGCGATGTCGCCGCCGGGGATCGCGCCGGCGTTGTTGACGAGGATGTCGATGTCCGGACAGTCGGCTGCCAGCCTATCGACGCTGCGGCCGTCGCTGAGGTCGAGCGCGTGGTAGCGCACAGCGACGTTGTGCCGGGACGCGATCTCGTCGCGCGCTTTCGCCAGATCGGCCTCGGTGCGCGATACCAGCACGATATCGGCGCCTTCCTCGGCGAGCGCGTCGGCGCAGGCGCGCCCGATCCCCTTCGACCCGCCGGTGATCAGCGCTTTCCTGCCGCGCAGCCCGAGTTCCATCGCCCCCTCCCTATACTACCGGAGCGCGGGCCTCCGGCCCGCATGCGGGCAGGACGCCCGCGTTCCGAAGATTGCGTCGCCGGGGAGTACGGTGCAACCGTTCAGGCTTGTTCGAGTTCGATCAGGGTCCCGAGGAAATCCTTCGGATGCAGGAACAGGACCGGCTTGTCGTGGGCGCCGGTTTTCGGCTCACCGTCGCCCAGCACGCGGGCGCCGGTTGCGGTGAGGCGGTCGCGGGCGGCCATGATGTCGGGGACCTCGTAGCACAGATGGTGGATGCCACCCGCCGGGTTGCGGTCGAGAAAGCCGCGCACCGGCGAGTCCGCGCCGAGCGGCTCCAGCAGCTCGATTTTGCTGTTCGGCAATTCGACAAATACCACCGTGACCCCGTGCGCCGGCAGCTTGTGCGGCGGTGACACAAGGGCACCGAGTGCGTCGCGGTAAAGCGCGGCGGCGGCGGCGAGGTCGGGAACAACGATCGCGACGTGGTTGAGCCGGCCGATAAAATTTCCGCTCACAGCCGCACCAGCTGGATGTCGATCAACGAGCGCTTGCCGAAGCGCTGATTGAGGAGCCGCCGCACAACGCGGCGGGCGGTTTCGCGCACCGCGTTGTCGTCGGCGCGCTGCGGCGCCGGCAGCGCCTCGACCGCATCGGTCAACGCCTCGCGCATTTCCGCCGCCGGCTCGCCGTTTGCCTCGGCGAGACCGATCAGGCTGATTTGCGGCGGCGCCGCGAGGCGGCCCTTGCGATCGACCACCAGAGTGGCGACGACGCTGCCGTCATTGCCGGCCCGCCGGCGCTGCTGCAATACGGTGCCGCCGATCGGCAGGAGGCCCCTGCCGTCGCTGCCGATGCGGCCGACCGGAATCTCGTCGACCACCGCCGCGCCCAACCGGTCGATGCGCACCATCGCGCCGTTCTCGACGACCAGCGCCTCCGGCACCTGACACTGCCGCGCCAGCTCGGCATGGCCGAGCAGGTGGCGGGCCTCGCCGTGCACCGGGATCGCCACCTGCGGCCGCACCATCTGATACATGCGCACCAGCTCGTCGCGGTAGGGATGGCCCGAGACGTGGACGAAATGGTCCTCGTCGGTCACCACCTCGACCCCCATGCGAATGAGCGCGTTGTGCAGCCGGTTGATGGCTTTTTCGTTGCCCGGGATGATGCGCGAGGAAAAGATCACCGCGTCGCCTTCCTCGAGCACGATATGCGGGTGGTCGTCGCGCGCGATCCGCGACAGCGCGGCGCGCGGCTCGCCCTGGCTGCCCGTGCAGATCAAGAGGATTTTGTCGCGCGGTACGTAGCCGGCCTCGTCCTCGGTCAGAAATCGCGGCACCCCGGCGAGGTAGCCGTTCTCGCGCGCCGCCTTCTCGATGCGCCACAGCGAGCGGCCGATCAGCGCCACGTCGCGGTCATGCGCCCGCGCCGCCTCGGCGATCGTCTGCAGCCGCGCGACATTGGAGGCAAAGCAGGCGACCGCGACCCGCGTGTCGAAGCGGCCGATCAGGTCGATCAGCGAGCGCTTGAGATCGCCCTCGGAACGCGAATGGCCGTCGCGCAGCGCGTTGGTCGAGTCGCAGACGATCGCCATCACCCCGTCATCGCCGACCTGACGCAGCCGCGCCTCGTCGGTTGGCTCGCCGATCAGCGGCTCCGGGTCGAGCTTCCAGTCGCCGGTATGCAAGACCGTACCCGCCCCGGTGCGGATTACCACGGCGTTCGGCTCCGGAATCGAATGGGTCAGGGTGATCAGCTCGAGATCGAACGGGCCGATCTGAAAGCGGCCGGACAGCGGCACCGAATGGATCTCGACCTGTTTTGCAAGCTGCGCCTCGATCAGCTTGGCGCGCAAGAGCGAGGCGGTGAACGGCGTCGCCCATACCGGGCATTGCAGTTGCGGCCACAGATAGGGGATGGCGCCGATATGGTCCTCGTGCGCATGCGTCGCGACGATGCCGAGCAGCCGGTCGCGGCGTTCGGCGATAAAGGCCGGGTCGGCCATGATCACGTCCACCCCCGGCTGGTGCTCCTCCTCGCCGAACGTGACGCCGCAATCGAGGATCAGCCACTGCCCCTTGTAGCAATAGAGGTTGAGGTTCATCCCGATTTCGCCGGAGCCCCCGAGCGGGAGGAAATAGAGAGCGTCGGGATCGTTTTCCGGGGTCCGCCCCGCCCCGGCCGGGATCGCCGCGGTCATCGCCCGGTATTGTGCCGATAGACGAGGCGCAGCCCCCATAAGGTCAGGTCGGGATCGACCCGCTCGATAATTTCGGTCGCATCGCCGAACAAGGGCGCCAGGCCGCCGGTGGCGATCACGCGCATCGGCGCGCCGAACTCGGCCTTGATGCGGCCGACCAGCCCCTCGACGAGACCGACATACCCCCAATAGATGCCCGATTGCATGCAGCTCACCGTGTCCTTGCCGATCACCCGCCGGGTGCGGCCGATGCGCACGCTGGGCAGCTTGGCGGCCGCCATGTGCAACGCAGCAAGGGACAGGTTGATCCCAGGCGCGATCACGCCGCCGATATAATTCCCGTCGCGATCGATGACATCGAGCGTCGTGGCGGTGCCGAAATCGACGACGATCAGCGGCCCCTTGTAGCGGTCGTGCGCCGCGACCGTATTGACGATGCGGTCGGCGCCGACCTCTTCGGGACGCTCGACCAGCGCCCTGGTGCCGAGCTTGACGCCGCCGTCGCCGACCACCAGCGGGTCGGTCTTGCAATATTTGCGACACAGGGTGACGAGGTTGAAATTGACCTCGGGCACGACGCTGGCGATCACCGCGCCGCTCACATCGCCGCGCGACAGCCCGTCGAGCGACAGCAGATGATCGAGCCAGACGACATACTCGTCGGCGGTGCGCTGCCCCTCGGTCGCGGTGCGCCAGCTGCCCTTGAGGGTGTCGCCCCGCCAGGCGGCGAAGGTCGTATTGGTATTGTTGGCATTGATCGCAAGCAGCATCGCGCGGTTCCAGAGTCCGGGTCTGCACTGGTTGTTGTGCATTGCCCATGCCACGTCAACAACCCGCCGTCGCGGCCGACTGCGTACCGGCCAAAAGGACCGCCGGCGTCCCGCCGGCATGCCGGCCCCCGGCTTCCGCCGGGGCAAGCTCGGCCGGCGATCCACATCCGGATTCGCCGCATCATCCGCAGTCGCTGCCGCGGTGCGCTCCGGTAGTCCGAGGCGAACCGGGAATTTACCGAAAAGCGTGGATCGCCCCCGACGCGCCGACCACGATCCCAGCGCGAAATTCTTCGGGCGGGTGCGAATGGCGGGGGGCGAAGCGTTTCTCCGGGTGGAGCGGTCGGTATGCGGCCGCCGCTGGCGGGCGCCCGCCGAAACTGATGGTGAAGCGGCGCTGATCGCGCAATCGCTCGGCCTCCCCGAGATTGTCGGCCGGCTGCTGGCGCAGCGCGGCATCAGCCGCGACGCGGCGTCGCTGTTTCTCGCGCCGCGGTTGCGCGAGCAACTGCCCGACCCGGCGCATCTGCGCGACATGGCGGCGGCCGTCGAACGGCTGGTGCAGGCGGTGCGCGGGGGCGAGCGCATCGTCGTGTTCGGCGATTACGACGTGGACGGCGCCACCTCGGCGGCCTTGCTGCTGCGGTTTTTCGCAGCGGTCGGCGGCAATGCCGGGGTCTATGTACCGGACCGCCTGCGCGAGGGCTACGGCCCCAACGCGGCGGCCTTGTTGCGCCTCAAGGCCGAAGGCGCCGAGGTCGTCGTCACTGTCGATTGCGGCACGACCGCGCACGAGCCGCTGGAAGCGGCGGCCGAGGCCGGCCTCGACGTCATTGTCGTCGACCATCACGTCGGCGAGCCGCTGCTGCCGCGCGCCCTGGCGCTCGTCAACCCGAACCGGCTCGACGAAGCAAGCCCGCACGGCGCGCTCGCCGCGGTCGGGGTCGCGTTCCTGCTGGTCGTCGCGCTTAACCGGGCATTGCGCGATGCCGGCTGGTACACGGCGCGCGACGAACCCGATCTGCTGCAATGGCTCGATCTCGTCGCGCTCGGGACGGTGTGCGACGTGGTGCCGCTGACCGGCCTCAACCGGGCGCTCGTCGCCCAGGGCATCCGGGTGGCGCAGCGCGGCGGCAATCCGGGGCTGCAGGCGCTGGCGGCGATCGGCGGGATTACGACACCGATCGAGGCCTATCATCTCGGCTTCGTGCTGGGGCCGCGGGTCAATGCCGGCGGCCGGGTCGGCGCCGCCGATCTCGGCGCCCGGCTGCTCGCTACCGACGATCCCGCGCTTGCCGCCGATCTCGCGCGCCGGCTCGACGATTTCAACCGCGAGCGGCGCGAGATCGAGGCCGCCACCCTTGCGGCGGCGATCGACGTCGTCGAAGCCGGGCCGCAATCGCCGGCTTTGGTGTTCGCCGCCGCCGAGGGCTGGCACCCTGGGGTCATCGGCATCGTCGCGGCGCGGCTCAAGGAGCGCTACGGAAGGCCGGCCTGCGTCGTCGCAATCGAAAACGGCATCGGCAAGGGGTCGGGGCGCTCGGTTCCCGGCGTCGCGCTCGGGCCGGCGGTCATCGCGGCGCGCCAGGCCGGGCTGCTGGTCAACGGCGGCGGTCACGCGATGGCGGCCGGGTTCACGGCGAAGGCGACGCAGTTGCCGGCATTGCGCGAGTTTCTGGCCGATCGGCTCGGCGACGGTATCGACGAGGCGCCGCCGATCCCCGAACTGGCAATCGACGGCGCGCTATCGGCCGCCGCCGCCACCGCGGGGCTGATCGATCACCTCGAGGCGCTGGCGCCGTTCGGCGCCGCCAACCCGGAGCCGCGATTCGCCTTTCCGGGGTTGGTCGTCGCCGACGCCGCGCCGGTCGGCGGCGGCTGCCATCTGCGGGTCACCCTGGCCGACCCGCTCGGCGCAGCCCGCCTCAAGGCGATCGCCTTTCGCGCCGCCGGGACGCCGCTTGGCGCCTTTCTCGCCGGATCGCGCGGCCGCACCATCCACCTCGCCGGCCATCTGCGGCGCGACCGCTGGCGCGGCGGCGAGGCGGTGCAGCTCGTGATTGACGACGCCGCCCCGGCCATTGGGTGAACTGAGCGATGGGCTTCGCCACGCTCAGCCCATCGTTTCTTCCCGCCGGCCGCCATTCCCATATTGGCCTCGACCGGATTGGAGGCGAACATGGCCGCAAGCGAGCGCGACGCGCTAATCGTCACCGACATACAGCGCGATTTCTGTCCCGGCGGCGCGCTCGCGGTGCCCGAGGGCGATGCGGTCGTGCCGGCGGTCAACCGGCTGGCGCGGCGGTTCGCGCATGTGATCCTGACCCAGGACTGGCACCCGCCGGGGCACATCTCGTTCGCCAGCTTCCATCCCGGACGGCACCCGTTCGAGACAATCGGGCTTCCTTACGGGCCGCAAACCCTGTGGCCCGATCATTGCGTGCAGGAGACCGAGGGTGCGCGGTTCCACCCCGATCTGGACATCCCGCATGCCGAATTGGTGATCCGCAAGGGCTTCCACCCGGCGATCGATTCCTATTCGGCGTTCCGCGAAAACGACCGCACGACGCGGACCGGCCTTGCCGGCTATCTGCGCGAGCGCGGGTTTGAGCGGCTGACCCTTTGCGGGCTGGCACTCGATTTCTGCGTTTCCTATTCGGCGCTCGACGCGCGCGCCGCCGGGTTCGCAGCAACCGTCATCCTCGATGCGAGCCGCGCCATCGACCTCGGCGGCTCGCTCGCAAGAGCATTGGCCGCGATGCGCGAGGCCGGGGTCGCGCTCAACGAAAGCGCGGCTTGACCTCCTCGCAGAGGAGGCGCAGCGCGTTGAGCACGCCGGCCTGCGGGATGCTACCGCCGCAATTCAGCTCGGCGAGGATGCCGTCGAGGCCGATCTCCTGCTGGACCTCCTTGAGGCGGCCCGCGAACCCCTCCGGCTCGTCGATGATGATCTGGGTCGCCAATGCCTCGTCATAGGTCAGCGCTTCGAGCCGCTCGACCTGGCGCAGCCGCTGCACCGCCAGCTCGCCGCCGGCCCGGCGCGCCGAGTCGCGGCCCAGCTCCGCCTGATAGCGGAAGAAACCCATGATGCTGGCCTCGGCCTCGGCGCGGGCCTTGGCGCGGGTCTCGGCAAGATAGGCCGGGACGCGCAGGAACACCCGCCCCTCCCCCGGATGGCCGGCCTCCTTGTAGGCGGCGCGGTAGGATTTGATGCGCTCCGCCAATTGCGTGAACGGCCCCTGCCGCACCGCGACAAAGATCGGAAAGCCGAGCCGGCCGATCTGCGGAAAGGTGTCGGCGCTCGCCGCCGCCATGCGCAGTTCCGGATAGGGCCTGCTGTACGGTTTCGGGGTCACCGAGACGTTGTTAAAGCTGAAATATTTTCCGCGATGCGACACGGCCGGCTCGGTCCAGACGCGGCGCAGGATGTCGAGCGTCTCGGCGAAGCGCTCGCGGCTCTCGGCATAGGAAACTCCGTAATTTTCGTAGGTGCGTACGACGCCGCTGCGGCCGATGCCATAAATCAGCCTGCCGCGGCTCAGCTGGTCGATCGTGGCGGCTTCCTCGGCGAGGCGCAGCGGGTGCGACAGCGGCAGGACCTGCACGGCGATGCCGATCTTGATCCGGCTGGTGCGCGCGGCGATCGCGGCGGCGGCGATCATCGGCGACGACAGCACCGAACGCTCCGGCGCGCCGTGCAGTTCGGCCAGCCACACCGCGTCGAGGCCGACTGCCTCGGCCCGCTCGATTTCGGCAAGCGCCTGGTCGAAGGCGGCGCTGTCGCCGCCCGCCGCGACCGGCGGGAACTCCATAAAGCTGCCGAATTCCATCGCTCTCTCCCGGCGTGCGTTTGGCGCACATCATTGTTGCGCGGAGCCGCCCGGCGCAAGGCCGCGCAACGCTGGGCCGCGCCGCCTGCGCCGGCTACAATCGGAAGCCAACCCAACCCCGAGGAGACGGCGGAATGCGCATCCACAATCTCTACACCGACCCGAGCGGCCAGTCGCATTTCCGCGACATCGAGGTGGAATGGATCGAAGAGGGCCCGGCCGGCAAACTGTCGAAACGGCTGCCGGCGACTGGCATCATCTTCCGCCAGGTGCAGCCCGATTACGACCTGGACTGGCACCCGGCGCCGCGCCGGCAATACATCATCAACCTCGATGCCGGGGTGCAGATCACCGCGAGCGACGGCGAGGCGCGGGTGATCGGCGCCGGCGAAGTGGTCCTTGTCGAGGACACCACCGGCAAGGGCCATTTGTCGAAGGCGGTCGGCACCAAGATCCGCCACTGCATCTTCGTTCCGGTGGAGTAATCTCACCCGGATTGCCTCGTCGCTTCGCTCCTCGCAATGTCAATATTCTGCCGTCATTGCGAGCGAAGCGAAGCAATCCCACGCCCATTTGTCTTTGATGGGAGGATATCCATGTCACGCGACGGCTATTTGGTTCTCGACAGCGACCTGCACATGATGGAGCCCGACGATTTGTGGGCGCGCTATCTCGACGGGCCGCACAAGGCGAACCCGCCGCGCTTTTTCGGCGGCCAGCGGCAGCAGCTTGCCGAGAGCAAGGAGGACAAGGGCAACGCCGACTCGATCATGGGCATGGAGGTGCAGGGCCTCGCAATCCCGGCGCACAATATGCAGCAGGGCGCGACACTCTCCAGCCGCGAATTGCGCCGGCGCAGCCGTGCCCGCCATCCGCATTTCAACCTCGCGCGGGCGCGCGGCTACGACGCGGTCTCGACCCTGACGGCGATGGATATCGAGGGGATCGATGTGGCGGTCCTGTACGGCACCCGCGGCCGGCAAATCCTCTGCCATGACGATCTTGCGCCGGATTACGCCGCGGCCTTGGCGCGGGCCTACAACAACTGGGCGGCCGATTACTGCAAGACCGACACGACCCGCCTCAAATTCGCCGCGCAATTGGCGATGCACGACGTGAAATCGGCTGTCGAAGAGGCGCAGCGCTGCGTCGCCGACCTCGGAGCGGTCGCGGTGATCGGCACCCCCAACCCGGTCAACGGCCAGCATTTGCATGACGATGCCGTCGAGCCGTTGTGGGACGCGCTGGAGGAGCTGAATGTGCCGATCGGTTTCCACCCGACCGGCAACACCGCGCTGAAAGACGATGCCGGGCGGCGCTATGTCGGGCACGCCAATTTCCACCCGATCGCGCACGCGATCCGCAATCCCGTCGAACTGATGGGCGCGATCGCCAGCCTGACCACCGGCGGCGTCATGGAGCGCCACCCGAAGCTGCGTGCCGCGTTTCTCGAAGGCACCGCCGGCTGGCTGCCGTGGTGGCTGTGGCGCCTTGACGACCAATGGGAGAAGTTCGGCCCCGGCTGCGAGCGTCCGTTGTCGATGCTGCCGAGCGAATATTTCAAGCGGCAATGCTACATTGCGCTCGACGTCGACGAAGAGCCGGCGGTGCATGCCGTAAACGATCTCGGTGCCGAGTATTTCGTCGTATCGAGCGACTACCCGCACTCCGACGGCGCCTTCCCCGAGGCCTTGCAGCAGTTTCTGGGCCTGCCGCTCAGCGACGAGCAGCGCCGCAAGATCCTGTGGGACAACTGCGCCCGGCTCTACGCGATCCCGACGCCCGCCGGCTCGTTGACTCGCCCGGCATCGCAGGTCTCGGCGGCCGAGTAGGGGCGTAAATTTCGCTACCTTCCCCCGCTTCCGCGGGTGGGATGCATGGGGGGGGCAGCGCGCACTCCCTCAGATTAGAGCAGGGTCCGTTCAAACGGAATCGATGGTCCCCTTGGCCGCCCCCGGACGGCCGGCCCTTGCGGGCCGTTCCGGGGGTGACCCGGCCATCCACGTCTTTTCAGGCCGCCGAAGACGTGGACCCGCGGAGCAAGTCCGCGGGCCGGGAGCATCCAATGATCGGACTTGATCGGATACCGCTCTACGCGAACGAGGCGGCCGTGTATCGGCAGCCTCGTTCGCCGCATTGATCAGGGAGCGCCCCCGAAATATGCGCCGTCGCCGTAGTTCGAATTGTAAAAGCCATTGTTATCGTTGCGGCGCCAGGATTCGCCGCCGCCACCGACAAGCTGCGTGGTGCCGCCGCTCGACATAACCCCGGTCCCGGCGTCTCCGCCGGCCACGAGGGCGATCTCGGCTTCGGTCAGCTCGACCGGGGCGTCAATATGCTCAGACATGTCCTTCTCTCCAAGTATGCCGACACTTCCAAGTCGGCAGACCTACTGAGCATTAGAAAAGCGAGAATTTCAAGTGGTATTCTCTCTCAGGTAGTGGCCGGCCTTGCGCGAAGGATTGGCGCGGGCGGGCAACCTCAAGTAGGTTGCGACGGGCGCGGGGGCGCCTGCGGGGAAGAGTACCGGATGCCGTCCGAACTTTCGCTGTTTCGCCAGGAAGCCATCGACTTTCAGCGGCAAAACCGGCAGTGGGGCCACGTCGCATCGCTGCAGCCGGTTTCGACAAAGCTCCTCGCGTGGCTGCTCGCGCTTGCCCTCGCGCTCGTTTTCGTCGGCTTGTTCATGGGGCAGTACGCTAGAAAGGAGACGGTTGCCGGCTATTTGACGCCGACTGCCGGCACCGCAAAAATTTTTGCCCCGCGGCAGGGGACGATCAAGGCGGTCTACGTCAAGGAAGGACAGGCGATCACCCAGGGCCAGGAGCTGCTGGCGATCGACACCAATCAAATCGCCGGGGACGGCCAGGACGTCAACGCGGCGATGCTCGACACGCTGACGTTTCAGCGGAACCTGCTCAAAAAGCAGATCGCCGCCGAGCGGGAGCGCGGCCAATCGGAACACGATCGCTTACAGGATGCGATTCGCAGCGCCGCAGCAGAGATCGCGCAACTCGAGGCGCAAATCAAAATCCAGGGCGAGCGGGTAGAGATCTCCGCCAAGCTGGTGGCGACCGCCACCGAACTGCGCACCAAAGGCTACATGTCCGATGTCGAGTTGAAGCGCCGGCAACTCACCCAGCTCGAACAAAAACAAAGCCGCGACGCGCTCGCCCAGCAGCTCGTGGCGCAGCAAAGCAAGCTGACCCAGAAACGCTATGCGCTGCAGCAACTGCCGACGGTCACCGCCGACAAGGTGCAGACCCTGCGCAACGAATTGTCGGATGTCGAGCAGCACATCGTCGAGACCAACGGCCGCCGCGCCTATGTCATCCGGGCGCCGGCTTCCGGTCGGGTATCAACCCTGCAGGCGAAGGTCGGCCAGTTCGCCGACCCAAAGCGCCTCGAGATGGAGATCGTGCCGGCCGACAGCACACTGCAGGCCGAACTTTATGTCCCGACCCGCGCGATCGGCTTCGTCAAGCCCGGGCAGGAAGTCCGCATCCTTTATGACGCCTTCCCCTACGAGCAGTTCGGGGCGTATCGCGGCCATGTCGTCAAGGTCTCAAAGACGATCCTTACCGGCAGTGACGCCGCCGGCCCGATCCGGCTGAACGAACCGGCTTACCGGGTGACGGTTGCCCTGGACCGGCCGGACATCGACGCCCACGGCAGGAAGATCGCACTGCAGCCCGACATGCTGTTGCACGCCGACATCATCCTCGAACGGCGCTCGCTGATGCGGTGGCTGCTCGATCCGCTGCTGAGCGTCAGGGGATGAGCCGGTGATGGCCGGGCTGCTTAGCTTCGGCGGACGGCGCCGCCTGCCGGTGATCCGCCAGACAGAGCCCTCGGAATGCGGCCTCGCCTGTCTGGCGATGGTCGCCGGGTTTCACGGCCACCGCATAGACCTCGGCACGTTGCGCCGCCGCTATCCGCTGTCGCTTCGGGGGATTGCGCTCGCATCGCTGATCCAGGTGGCGCGGCATCTGAAGCTCGCCTGCCGGCCGCTGCGCTTCGAGATCAGGCATTTGCGCCAGCTGAAGCTGCCTGCCATCCTGCACTGGGATCTCAACCATTTCGTCGTGCTTCGATCGGTGACGCGGAACGGGATCGTCATTCACGACCCCGCCCTCGGAGAGCGGTCCTTTTCGCTGGCCGAGGCCTCCGGTCACCTGACCGGGGTGGCGCTCGAACTGTCGCCCTCGGAGGAATTTGTCCAGAAGGACGAGACGGCGCGGCTGCCGTTCTCGACGTTCTGGCGGCAGCTGCGCGGCAGCACCCACGCGCTCGTGCAGATACTGGTGCTGTCGGTCATCCTCGAAGCGCTGGCGATCGTCGCGCCGTTCTATCTCCAGCTGACGGTGGATGAGGTCATCGCCAAGGGCGATGCCGATCTGTTGACGGTGCTGGCGGTCGGCTTCGCGTTGCTGATTGCGATCCGGGTGGCATCTAAGGCGATTCGCTCGCTGATCCTGCTGGTCGTCCAGAACGTGTTGCATTTCGAGATCGGCGCGCGGCTGTTCCGCCACCTGATCCGCCTGCCGATCGCCTATTTCGAAAAGCGGCATATCGGCGACGTGCTGTCGCGGTTCACCTCGATCGAGCCGATCCGCAATGCGCTCGCCGAGGGGATGATCGCGGCCGCGATCGACGGGATGCTGGCGGCGGCGACTCTGGCGATCATGTTTGTGTACAGCGTCCGGCTCGGCCTCGTCGTGCTGACCGCGTTCGGGCTCTATGCCGCGCTTCGCTTCGGGCTGTACCGTCTGTTCCGCGAGCGCAGCCTCGCGGTAATCGACGCCAACGCGCACGAAAGCTCGACCTTTATCGAGACCGTGCGGGCCATCCAGAGTCTCAAACTGTTCAATCGCGAGGACGACCGCGAGGCGCAATGGCTCAACCGCTATTCCGACGTGGTCAGCGCCAATGTGCGGCTCGGGCGCGTCAAGGTCGTGTTCACCACCGCCAACGACGCGCTGTTCGGGCTGGAGAACATCGTCACGGTGTATCTCGCGGCCCGGCTGGCGCTCGGCAACAGCTTCACAGTCGGCATGATCTTTGCCTTCATGGCCTACAAGCAGCAGTTTATCCAGAAGGCGGTCGAGCTGGTCGAAAAGGCGCTCGATTTCCGAGTGCTCGAACTGCACCTCGAGCGCTTGGCCGATATCGCGTTGAACCCGCTGGAACGCGGGCACGACGTCGGCCTGTCCTATGCGCGGCCGATCGAGGGTCGCATCGAACTACGCAATGTCTTCTTCCGCTATGCGGAAACCGACCCGTTCGTGCTCGAGGATGTCAGCCTCGTTATCGGGGCGGGCGAATTGGCGACGATCATGGGTCCGTCCGGCGGCGGCAAAACCACGCTTGTCAAGGTCATGCTCGGCCTGTTGGAGCCAACGAGCGGCGAGGTGCTGATCGACGGCGTCCCGCTCGCCACGGTCGGCCCGCGCGCCTACCGCGAGCAGATCGGCGCAGTGATGCAGGAGGATCAGCTGCTGTCCGGTTCGATCGCCGACAACATCTGCTTCTTCGATCCCGCGATCGATCACGAACGGATGATCGGCTGCGCCCGGCTCGCCGACATCAACGACGACATCATGACGATGCCGATGACCTACAACAGCCTGGTCGGCGACATGGGAAGCCTCCTGTCGGGCGGGCAGAAGCAGCGGGTGCTGCTGGCGCGCGCCCTCTACCGCGAGCCGCGTATTCTGTTCCTGGACGAGGGCACGGCGCATCTCGACATCGACACCGAAAAGCGCATCCACGAGGGCCTGAGCCGGCTGCCGATGACCCGGGTCAACGTCGCGCACCGGCCGCAGGTCGCGGTCGGCAGCGACCAGGTGTTCTGGGTCAACCGGCGCTGCGAGCGGCTCGGCGCGGCGGCGCGCGAGAGGCTGATCCCGCCCGAAGCGGCGGCGCCGAAGCCGCTCGCCGAACCGGCCGCGGCCGCGCCCTGAGCGGGCAGTGCCCCGCAGTCCTCACGTCCCGAGGATCGAACTCGTCACCGAGCGCGGGTCGCGGCGTTGCCAGCGGCCGCTCTCGACCTGGTGGAAGAAATCGCCGCACACCTGATTGAAGAGGTCCGGCTCCTCGAGGTTGAGCGCGTGCCCGGTATTGGGCAAGACGACCAATGCCGCGCTCGGGATCAGCCGCTTCATCAGGATGCCGGGTTCGAGGCACGGCTCGTCCTCGTCGCCGGTGGCGATCAGGGTCGGCACATCGAGCCGCTTCATCTGTTCTGTCAAATCCCATAACGACGGGCGGCGCGCCTGCACGCCGCGCATCGTATTGGCCGAACCCTTTGTCGAATGCTCCGCAAGCTGGGTGCGGAACTCGGCATAGCCGCGCGGGTCCTTGTTTTCGAGCTGCACGCGGGTGGGGCCGGCGCCGTAGATTTTGCTGGCCTCGGCCATGCCCTTGCTTTCGATCATCGCGGCGGTGTGCGCCGTCTCATCGCGGAACTGCTGGCGCTTGTCGGGCTGTGCGCCGTAGCCGCAGCCGCCGACCACCAGCGCCGAGGCACGGTCGGGATAGGCGAAGCCGAAATGCAGCGTGGCGAACCCGCCCATCGAGATGCCGACGACATGCGCCTTTGCGATGCCGAGTCCGTCGAGTACGGCGCGGATATCGTCGCGGGCGCGCTCCTGCGAATAAAGCTGCCAGTCCTCCGGAACATCTGACGGCGGATAGCCGCGCGCGTTGAACGCGACGCAGCGGTAGCGCCGGGCGAAATACCGCATCTGGGTTTCGTAGCTGCGATAATCGCCGGCAAATTCGTGCACGAAGACGACCGGGTAGCCCGACCCGGCCTCCTCATAATAGAGGCGAACGCCATCGTCGGTGGTGATGTGGGGCATCGCGATCCTCGCAAGGCCGTTGGCAACGATCCCGTCATCCTACGGACGGTTCTCCCGCGGCGGCAAGCCGCGTGCGCGCGCCGAGCCGCACCGGCCCGGCCCGCGTTTCCCGACCCGGACGACGCGTGCCCGCCCCTTGCTCCCGGCGGCCCGCCCGGCGATGATCGGCAAGGGGGACGCGGATGAGATTCCGGCTGGACAGGCGCAGATCGGTGGCGCTCGCCGCGCTCGTCGGGCTGGTTGGCTATATCGCCTGGATCGGCGGCCCGTATCTGCGCTCGGTCATCATCCGCGACGCCGCGGTCACCAGCTGGATCAACCCGATCACCTCGCCAATCAGCGGCTATGTCGGTCGCGAGGTGCTTTATCCCGGCCAGCGGGTCGGCGCCGATGGGCGCATCGCCACGATCGAGGACCCGCTCGCCGACCGCTCGCAACTGGCCCGTGCGCAGGCGGCGCTCGAACGCGCGGTGGAGCGGGAGAAGGCCGCCGGGCAACTGGTAACGCTGCGCCAGACAGTGGCCGACCGCCGCGCCGCCTTCGCGATGGCCTATGCCGATGCCTTCAAGCACGATCTCGACACACGAATCGCGGCGGCGCACGGCACTGTCGCATTGACCGCAAGCCGCCTCGATGTCGAACGCCGGCAAGCCGCCCGGCTCGCCACCCTGGCGGCCAGCGGCCACAGCTCGCACGCCGCCGCCGATGCCGAAGCACAGCTGGTGCTGGAGTTGCAAAAGACCCTGACCGGCGTCCAGGCGGAATTGGCTCGCGCGGGGCACCGTCGCAAGGCGGCCGAAGCGGGGACCTTCCTGCTCGACGACGGCACCGACGCCGCGATCGCCGCGCGCGGCCTCGACGACGCCGAAGCCGCGCTCAACCAGGCAAAGCTCGAACAGGCGGTCGCCGAGGTCGATGTCGGCCTTGCCCGCAAGACGCTGAAGGCAGCCCGGCAGGCCTATGGCAAGGCACTGAGCGCGGTGCTGACGGCGCCGACCGGCGCCCTGGTCTGGAGCCTCATCGCCGGGCCGAGCGCGGCAGTGCAGCCGGGCAGCCCGGTGGTCAGCTGGGTCGATTGCCGCATCCTTCTGGTCGATGCGCCGGTCGCCGATGTCGAGCTGGCGCTGCTCGCCAAGGGGGCGGCGGCCGATGTCGTGCTGGAAGGCGAAACCCGAGTGCGGCACGGCACCGTGCTTTTGACCCGCGGGTCGGCGGCGACCCTGAAGCGCGCCGATCTCGCGGCCCTCGCCAAAGGCCGCCATCCGGGAATCGGCCAAGTGCTGGTCAAGCTCGATCCGAGCCCCGCCGATATCGAAAACTGCCCGATCGGCCAGGCGGCGCATGTCGATTTCCCAAGCGTCGGGCTGATCGATATCCTGCGCGCGCGCCTCCGGCTTTGATCGGCATCGGCCATGACGCGAGATCCTCAGGTCACGCCGCAGCAGCAGGCCGATGAGGATTCGGTCCGCTTCGGCCTTGTCGCCGATTTGTTTCTCCTGACGATGATCTTGATCGTCGGCCTCGTCGGCGGCTCGCTGACGCTGATCGCCGAGGCGATCCGCGGCTTCCCGATGAATTTTATGGAATTTTTCTCGTATGTGGTGATGCGGCGCATTCATCGCGGCCGGCTTGCCGATCTCGAATTCGGCACCGGCAAGCTCGAGCAGGCGGCCAACACGCTGATCGGCGGCGCGATGCTCGGTGGCGCGGTATGGATCATTGTTGGCGTCCTTGCGCTGTTTACCGGCGAGCGGGCGGCCGCGGCGCCGTTCGGCCTCGCTACGGCGGCTATTGCCGGGGCAATGAATCTGTATTTCAACTTCATCGCCTGGACCGGCATGCGCGCCGCAATGCGGGCGGAGAGTACGCTGGTGATGCTCGGCCAGCTGCGCTCGCGAACGGTCAAGCTCGCGTCCTCGCTGTTCGTGCTGGCCACGATGACCGTCGCGGCATTGTCCACCGACGAGGAGGTGGTCGCCTGGGCCGACGCGGTGGGCGCGACGTTCGTGGCGATCGTAATCATTTATAACGCGGTGGACATGCTGTCGTCGGGGATTGTCGATCTGCTCGACCGCTCGGCCGGTCCAAATGTGCGCGAAGCGATCGACCGCGCTCTCGCCCTTCACACGGCCGAATTCGACCGGCTTGCGCGAATTCGCTCGCGGCGCTCCGGCCGAGTCGTCTTCATCGAGCTGGGGTTGCGCTTCGACCCCGTGCTCAGCATCGCCGAGGTTAACCGGCGCATCGAGGCTCTCAAGGAATCGATCGGCCGCGAGATCGACCATTGCGACGTCTCGGTCCTCGCGCTTTCTGCCGAGGGAACGGCGTGAGGCGCAACCACTTCCGGTATCGGCGCGGGCTGCCCAAATAGCGGGTGCCGCCCCCTGCCCGCGAGGCGCTCCGCATGTCCGCATTTTTCTCGCCCTACCGCCACGGATTTGTTCGGATCGGCGCCTGCGTGCCTCGGGTCGCCATCGCCGAGCCGGCACGCAACGCCCAGGAAACACTCGAACTGGTCGAAGCCGGCGACCGCGACGGAGCGGCGCTGCTGGTCTTCCCCGAACTGAACCTGTCGGCCTATGCGATCGACGACCTGTTGTTTCAGGACGCGGTTCTGGATGCGGTCGAAGTAGAGATCGGGCGGCTCGTTGCGGCGAGCCGGAAGCTGCGCCCGGTCTTTGTTGTCGGCGCGCCGCTGCGCCGCCAGGGCCGCCTCTACAATTGCGGAGTGGCGATCCATCGCGGGCGGCTGCTCGGCGTTGTGCCGAAAGTCTTTCTGCCGAACTACCGGGAATTCTACGAGCGCCGCCATTTCACCTCGGGCGAAGGTGTGCGCGGCGGCACGATCGCGGTGGCCGGGCAGGAGGCGCCGTTCGGCACCGATCTGGTATTCGCCGCCGGCGGCGTTGCGCCGTTCACATTCCACATCGAGATTTGCGAGGATTTGTGGGTGCCGGGTCCGCCGAGCGCCGCCGGGGCGGCGGCCGGCGCCGAAATCCTGGTCAATCTGTCGGCCAGCAACATCGTCATCGGCAAGGCGCAGATGCGCCGGCTGTTGTGCGCCTCGCAGTCCGCCCGCTGCCTCGCCGCCTACGCCTATTCCGCCGCCGGGGTCGGCGAATCGACAACCGACCTCGCCTGGGACGGACAGGCCGGCATCTTCGAGATAGGCGAGGCCCTGGCCGAGACCGAGCGGTTCAGCACCAGCCCGGAAATGGCGGTCGCCGATGTCGATGTCGGCCGCATCCGCCAGGAGCGGATGCGCACCAATACCTTCGGCGACTCTGGCCGCCTCGCATTGGCGGCCGCATCGCCGTTCCGCCGGATCGAGTTCGCCTTTGAGCCGCCTTCCGGCCGGCTCGACCTGCGCCGCCAGGTCGAGCGCTTCCCGTTCGTGCCGGCCGACCCGGCGATGCTGCGCGACAATTGCTACGAGGCCTACAACATCCAGGTGCAGGGCCTCTCGCAGCGGCTCTCGGCGACCGGCCTCGAGAAGCTGGTGATCGGGGTGTCGGGCGGCCTCGATTCGACGCAGGCGCTGATCGTCGCGGCGCGGGTGATGGACCGGCTCGGCCTGCCGCGCGGCAACGTGCTGGCCTATACGCTGCCGGGCTTTGCGACGAGCACGGAGACCAAAGCCAATGCCTGGCGGCTGATGCGGGCGCTCGACGTCAGCGCCGCCGAGATCGACATCCGGCCGGCGGCGAACCAGATGCTCGGCGATATCGGCCACGCCTCGGCCAAGGGCGAAAAGCTTTACGACGTGACCTTCGAGAACGTGCAGGCCGGGCTGCGCACCGATTACCTGTTCCGCCTCGCCAATCATAACGCGGCGCTGGTGGTCGGCACCGGCGATCTGTCGGAACTGGCGCTCGGCTGGTGCACCTACGGGGTCGGCGATCAGATGTCGCATTACAACCCCAACGCCTCGGTCTCGAAGACCCTGATCCAGCACCTGATCCGCTTTGTCGCGGCGAGCGGTGACGTCAGCGCCGAGACCGCCGCAATCCTGCACGACATCCTCGCCACCGAGATTTCGCCCGAACTGGTCCCGGCCGGTGCCGACGGTGCGATCCAATCGACCGAGAGCATCGTCGGGCCGTATGCGCTGCAGGATTTCAACCTGTTCTATACGACCCGCTACGGCTTCGCGCCGTCCAAGATCGCCTTTCTGGCGTGGCACGCGTGGCATGATCCGGCGCTCGGGTCGTGGCCCGCCAACACGCCGGAAGCGGCGCGGCGGGCCTACAATCTCGCCGCGATCAAAAGCTGGCTCGGCGTCTTTCTGAGGCGGTTTTTCGAGCAGAGCCAGTTCAAGCGCTCGGCCCTGCCGAACGGCCCGAAAATCTCCTCGGGCGGCTCCTTATCGCCGCGCGGCGATTGGCGCGCCCCCTCGGATTCGCATGCGGCGCTATGGCTGGACGAGCTGCGCCGGGTGGTTCCCGACGGCGAGTGATGCGCGGCAGGGAGTTGCATGGTCTGGGATAAGGCGGCAGCGCTGGGATGGCTGCCGACGGAATGGGACAAGGCGGCCGCGCTGTGGTGGCTGCCGACGGCGCTGGTGGCGGCAATGGCGGCGCTCGCGTTCGTCGCGGTCGTGGTGCGGCCGGGGCGCGGTCGGTTGCGGTGGATGGCCCTCGTCCTGGTGCTCGGTCCGCTGGCGATCGCGGTCAGCGCGTGGCGGCAGCAGGACAGCCGCACCCGCTATGGCGCCGAGACGGCGCGGCTGCGCGCGCTCGGGGCGCGGCTCGACGCGCTGGGCCGCATGCTGCCCGGCGGCCCCGGCCGGAGCGAGGCCGACACCTTCGACACCGCCGCCGCCCAATTCCGAGCGCTGAACGGAAAGGTTAAGGACCTCGAGGGCCAGATAGACGCGCTGCGCCAGAAGGCGGACGACCGCCGGATCGCGCCCGAGAAGGCGGCGGCGCTCGCCGATTTCCTGCGCCGGTCCGGCAATCACCGGGTCGTCGTGTCGGTCGCGCCCGACGATGTCGAAGCGCACGCCTACGCCAACCAGATCGCCAATGTGCTGCGCGCCGCCGGCTGGAACGCGCTCGGCCCCGAGGCGACGACGATTTTTGGCGAGGCGGCGGCGATGGGCATCCGCATCTACGTCCGCGACGGCAAAAGCCCGCCCGACGGGGCCGCGATCATCCAGGACGCCTTCACCCGCTTCAACATCCCCTTCGCGCCTGGCGTCGCCCCGAGCGCGGCGCTCCCCGACGCCGCCACCACCGAGCTGTTCATCAGCCACAAGCCGTAGCGGCCGAGCCAAAGACCGCATTCCCGGTGAAAGCCGGGAGCCACGGCGGAGAACATCGCGCATTGGAAAGATGGGTCCCGGCTTTCGCCGGGAATGCGAGAGATTTTCGTGTGAAAGGAACACGGCTTTCAGCGGCGGGCGTTTGCACCGTGTCACCGGACTGCGCAGCTTTCGGCGGAATCGATGGATCAGGTAGACGAAATTCGCGATGCGGTTGCCGCCGCGCCGCAGGCCGCAGCCAAGACGCTCGTTGCGGTTCAGGAGACGCCGCCAAAGCTGATGAAGGGCCCGCCGCTGTGGCAGGCCGGGCTTGCGCTCGGCGCCGCGGCGCTCGGGCTGGGCGCCGCGGCATTGTTCCGCAAGGGACCCGTGCCGCAGCGTCCGCGCGCCCCGGCCGCCTTTGCGCCCGCCGGCAAGACCCTGGCCGGCGCCTCCCCCGCCGTCCTCGCGCAAAGCCCGCGCCGTCACCTTTACGCCGGCCCTAACCCGGCCGCGGCGGTCACGGTGGAAGACTTGCGGGCGATGGCGCACCGCCGGCTGCCGGATTTCGCGCTCGACTATTTCGAGGGCGGCGGCGAGGACGAGGCGACCCTGGCGCGCAACTCGGAAGCGCTTGCGGAATGGCGGTTCAAGCACCGCTCGTTTGTCGATGTGTCGAAGCGCGACACCTCGACGGTTTTGTTCGATCGGAAGATGGCGATGCCGGTGGCGGTGGCGCCGACCGGCCTCAACGGCGTGTTGTGGCCCAATGCCGATCTGCACCTCGCCGAGGCCGCCGCCGCTTCCGGGGTGCCGTTCGCCCAGAGCACGATGTCGAACGATGGGATGAGCCGGGTCGCGCAGGTGCCGGGGCTGCGCTACTGGTGGCAGCTCTACGTGTTCGGCCCGACGGAGGTGCGCAACACGCTGATCGACCGGGCTCGCGACCACGGCTGCGAGGCGCTGATCCTCACCTGCGACGCGCAGATCTACGGCAATCGCGAGTGGGACAAGCGCAACCGGCTGAGCAGCAATCAACTGAGCCTCACCGCCGATCTCGACGCGATGATGCATCCGCGCTGGCTCGTCTCGCGGCTCGCGCACGGCCTGCCGCGTTTCGAGAACGTGCTCGAATTCGTGCCGAAGGGCCATCGCGGCCTGTTTACCAGCGCCCACTGGATCCGCCAGCAGATGGACAAGGCGCTCGATTGGGACATCGTTAAGGAAATCCGCGACCGCTGGCCGCGCAAGCTGATCCTGAAGGGATTGCTCGATGTCGCCGACGTGGTGCGGGCGCAGCAGATCGGCGCCGACGCGGTGGCTCTGTCCAATCACGGCGGCCGCCAGCTCGACTGGGCGGTCTCGGCGCTCGACATCCTGCCGGCGGCGCGCGCGGCGGTCGGCGACCGGATGGTGCTGATCGCCGATGGCGGGGTGCGCCGCGGCACCGACGTGCTGAAGTTTCTCGCGCTCGGCGCCGACGCGGTGTTCGCCGGCCGCGCCATCCTCTACGGCGTCGCGGCGGCCGGAAGAGCCGGCGCCAAGCGCGCCCTCGACATCCTGCACGAGGAGATCGACCGCGACCTCGGCCTGATGGGGGTGCCGAGCATCGGCGGCCTCGACCGCTCGCTTCTGGTCCGGACGCGCGGCGCCGACGGGCCGGCGGCATAGCCCGCCTCTCGCCGCCCTTCTTTTTTCCGCTATAGTGCGCGCTTCATCGCAGGGAGACGCATCATGGCCTTCTACGAATTGCGCCAGTACCATGTCCGGCCCGGCAAGGCGGCCGCCTGGGTCAAGATCATGGAAGAGGAGGTCATCCCGTTCCAGGTGTCGAAGGGGATGGTCATCTGCGGCAGTTTCCGCGGCGAAACCGACGAGTCGGTCTATGTCTGGATCCGCCGCTTCGCCAGCGAGGCCGAACGCGAGGCGCAATACAAGGCGGTTTACGAAAGCGAATACTGGAAGACCCGGATCGCGCCGCGCGTCCCGGAGCATCTCGACCGCGAGAAGATGGTCATCACTCGCATCGTGCCGACTGCGCTGTCGGCGATGCAGTAACCCGGCCGCGGCCGCCGGACGCCGCAGATGGAACCGCTCGACCCCGCAATTCTGCCGCCCGGCATTCGCTCGCGTTTCATCGACGACATTAACGGGCTGCGGGTGCATATCCTCGAAGCGGGGTTCGAGGAGCCGGGCCGGCCGCTTGTCGTGCTGCTCCACGGCTTTCCCGAGATCGCGTATTCCTGGCGCAAGGTGATGCCGGCCCTGGTGGGGCACGGCTATCATGTCGTCGCGCCGGATTTGCGGGGATACGGCCGCACCACCGGCTGGAGCGCCGATTACGACGCCGACCTGCGGCCGTTCCGTCTCCTCAACGCGGTGCGCGACACGCTGGGCCTTGTTTACGCGCTTGGCTGCCATCATGCGGCGATGGTCGCGGGCCACGATTTCGGTGCGTCGGTCGCGGCGTGGTGCGCGCTGGTGCGGCCGGACGTGTTCGGGTCGCTGGCCTTGATGAGCGCGCCCTTCGCCGGGCCGCCCGACCTGCCGTTCGGCACCGACGGCAAACCGCCGACGGCCCCCGCCGGCCCTACCATCCACGAGGCGTTGGCTGCCCTGCCGCGGCCGCGCAAGCATTATCAATGGTACTATTCGACCCGCCCGGCCAACGCCCAGATGTGGCATTGCAAACAGGGCGTGCACGATTTCCTGCGCGCCTACTTCCATCACAAAAGCGCCGACTGGAAGGGCAACCGGCCGCACCGGCTGGCATCTTGGAGCGCCGAAGAACTGGCGAAGATGCCGACCTACTACATCATGGATTTGTTTGACGACATGCCGGCGGCGGTCGCCAGGGAAATGCCGTCTCCCGCCGAGATCGCCGCCTGCCGCTGGCTCTCCGACGACGAACTCGCGGTCTATGCCGGCGAATACCGCCGCAACGGCTTTCAGGGCGGGCTCAACTGGTACCGCTCGCGCATTGGCGGCGCCTTCGAGGGCGAATTGCAGGTGTTCGCCGGTCGCCGCATCGAGGTGCCGACCATCTTTATCGCGGGCGCCAGCGACTGGGGCACCTACCAGCGGCCGGGCGCCCTCGAACGCATGCACGACATCGCGTGCGGCCGGTTCGTCGGCTGCCATCTGCTCAGCGGCGCCGGCCATTGGGTGCAGCAGGAGCAGCCGGAAGCGGTCGCCAAATTGCTGCTCGAGTTCCTGCAGCAGGGGTCCGCAGCCTGAGCGGCGAGCGAGCAGTTCAACCTCGCCCATTTGGCTCAAACCACTCCCCTTTCCGCATTCCCGGCGAAAGCCGGGACCCACCCGTCCACCGTCGCGATGTTGCCACCGTGGGTCCCGGCTTGCGCCGGGACAGCGGGTTTTCAGAACCTGATCGCTTTCCTGGGGGCGATGAAGTAGCGGACGAGCGCCGCTGGCCAAACCGCGCCGGATCGGCTACACGGAATGAAACAGGGGAGGAGGCGGCACGATGAACGGCAATTCGATGCTGACCCGACGCCGGGCGATCGCGCTCGGCGCCATGGGGACCGCGTTGGCGGCGACGTGGCGGCCGCGGCTAGCGGTTGCGGCCGAACCGATCAAGATCGGCGCCCCGCTGGCGCTGACCGGCCCGCTCGGCTCGGTCGGCCAGCAGCTGAAGCGCGGCTGCGAATTATGGGTCAAGGTCCAGAACGCCAAGGGCGGCCTTCTCGGCCGGCCGATCAAGCTGCTGGTCGAGGATACCGGCGGCAACCCGGCCGACGCGGTGCGCAAGGCGCAGGAGATGGTCGAGCGCGACGGCTGCAACATCTTCACCGGCATCACCCTGTCGTCGGAAGCCCTCGCCGTCGTGCCCAAGCTCGACGAGTGGAACGCGATCTTCATCTCGTCCGACAACGGCGACGGCAGGCTGACCGCCGCGTCGTTCGTGCCGAATTTCTTCCGCGCCAACGTGTCGGCGCCGATGGGCGCCCGCGCCGTGGCGCTCTACCTGCGCACCGCGCCTTACAAGAAATTCTACGCGATCGGCATGGACTATGCCTGGGGCCGCAACAGCGTCGCGGTCTTCAAGTCGGAGATGGAGAACGCGAAGAAGGACTTTGTCGGGTCTGTGTTCTCGCCGATCGGCACCAAGGATTTCTCCACCTACATCACCAAAATCCGCCAGTCGGGCGCCGACGCCTGCTATGTCACGATGGCCGGTGACGACTACAACGCCTTCCTGTCGCAGGCGGCGCATTACGAGCTGCCGAAGAAGGTGCAGCTATTGTCCGAGGTCGTCGATCTGACGGTGCCGAAGGCGGTTGGCGATGCCGCGATCGGCCTGATCAGCTCGATGCGCTATTGCTTCCGCACCGACAACCCGAAGAACAAGGCGTTCGTCGCGACGTGGAAGAAGGAATACAACGCCGAACCCGACAATAACGAAGGCGAGCAGTGGCAGGCCTTGCAGGTCCTCGCCGCCGGCGCCGAGAAGGCGAAGAGCACCGAGACCAAGGCATTGCGCGCCGCCTTGGCAACCGTTCAGCTCGACGACATCAACGGCCATGTCGCGATCCGCGAGTGCGACCATCAGATCGTGCAGGACGGCACCGTCGTCAGGCTGGTCAAGGCCGAGGGGTTCTCCTACCCGGTGCCGCAGATCATCGCCACCTTCCCGGGCGAGAAAACGGTGCCTGCCTGCAAGCAGATGACCTACTCGGATTGAGGGCCTCCCGGTTCGGCCGTGCCTTCCCTGTCGTTCCTCGTTACCGAAATCGCCAACGCGCTGTCGCAGGCGGCCTTGCTGTTTTTTCTCGGGGTCGGGCTGACCCTGATCTTCGGCATCATGCGCATCGTCAATTTCGCGCATGGCGCCTTCTACATGCTCGGCGCCTTTATCGGCTATTCGGTCGCCAGCCTCACCGGCAATTTCTGGCTGGCGCTCGCGGTGGCGCCGATCGGTGTCGGCATCGCCGGCGCGCTGTTCGAACTCGGTATCCTGCGACGGCTTTATCGGCGCGATGAGAGCGCCTTCCTGATGGTGACCTTCGGGCTGGCGCTGGCGATGACCGATCTGATCCGCATCGGATGGGGGCCGGAAGCCTTGCAGGTCAAGACGCCGGCGGCGTTCTCCGGCATCGTCATGCTGATGGGCGAGCCGTTCCCGACATACCGCCTGTTCCTTATCGGCGCCGGCGTTCTGGTTGCGCTGGCGATCTGGCAGTTTCTCGAGCGCACCCGTCTCGGCCTGTTGATCCGGGCGACCTCGCAAAACGCCGAGATGGTGTACGCGCTCGGCATCGACGTGAATTTGGTGCGCTCGGCGGTGTTCGGCATCGGATGCGGGCTGGCCGGAATCGGCGGCGTACTGGCGGCGCCGCTCCTGACCGCTTCGATCGGCATGGCGGCGGACATGATCATCGACGCCTTCGTGATCGTGATCATCGGCGGCATGGGCAGTTTCGCCGGCTCGCTGCTCGGCGCGTTGCTGGTCGCCTTTGTCCAGGTGTTCGGCGAATATTACCTGCCCAATCTGGCGCTCGCCTTCATGTACCTGTTGATGCTGCTGGTTCTGGTGGTGCGGCCGGGCGGCCTCCTGGGCAAGGAGGCCTGAATCCTGCGCAGCCTTTATGCCGTCGCCGCTTCCGCCGCGATCCTGTCCTGCGCACCGCTCGTCTTGCCGAATTACGGGATGACGCTGCTGACCGAGGCGGTCATCCTCGGCGTTCTGGCGATGAGCCTCGATTTGATGGTCGGCTACACCCGCCTCATCTCGTTCGGGCACGCCGCCGCCTACGGCTTTGGCGCCTATGCCAGCGGTTGGCTGCTGCTCAACACCTCGCTGCCGATGCTGGCGGCGATCCCGCTCGCGGCGCTCCTCGCCGGCATTCTCGGGATCGGCGTCGCCTGGGTGTGCACGCAGGCGAGCGGCATCTCGTTTTCGATGCTGACCCTGGCCTTCGCCCAACTTGCCTATGCGGTCGCCTACAAATGGACGAGCGTCACCGGCGGCTCGGACGGCCTTGCCGGCATCCCGCGCCGCGCCGGCCCGTTCGGCCACCTCTTCGTAAGCCGCGACGGGTTCTATTACCTCGTGCTGATCGCGCTGTTCCTCAGCTTCCTGTTCTGCCGGGCGCTGGTCTCTTCGCCGTTCGGGGCGGTGTTGCGCGGCATTCGGGAAAACGAAGCAAAGACCCTGGCGCTCGGCTACAATACCCGCGGCTACAAGATCGCGGTGGTGGCGCTGTCCTATGGCCTCGGCGCGCTGGCCGGCGCCCTCTACGCGCCGTTCGCCGGGTTTGCCAATACCGAACTCTTGTTCTGGCTGCTATCCGGCGAGGTGCTGATCATGGTCATCGTCGGCGGCGCCGGCACCCTGATCGGGCCGATCCTCGGCGCCGCCTTTTTTCTCGTCGTTCAGCACCAGCTCAGCAACTACACCGAATCCTGGGCCTTGTTCTTCGGCCTCATCTTCATCGCCTTTGTGATCTTCGCGCCGGACGGCATCTGGGGCTTCGTCCGCGCGCGCCTGCGCCGCCGCACGACCGAGCCGGACTATCGTCGTGGCGTTGCTCGAGCTCGATGAGCTGAGCCGCCGCTTTGGCGGGCTGGTCGCGGTCGATCGCGTATCGATGCGGGTTGCCGAAGGCGAGGTGCGCGCCGTGATCGGCCCAAACGGCGCCGGCAAATCGACCCTGTTCAACCTGATTACCGGCGTCCTCAAGCCGACCCAGGGCACCGTCCGCTTTGCCGGCGGCAACATCACCGGGATGAAGGTGCCGCGCATCTGTCAGCTCGGGGTCGCCCGCACCTTTCAGCTGACGGCCCTCTTCCCGGAAATGAGCGCGCGCGAGAATGTCCGCCTCGCGGCCCAGGCGCGCGACAGGCGGCGCTGGCGGTTTCACGGGGGCGGCGCGGTCTTCGCCGCCTCCGGCCGGCGCGCCGACGCGGCTCTCGAACGGCTCGGCCTCGCCCCGGTCGCTGATCGACCGGCCGGCCTCCTGTCGCACGGCGACCAGCGGCTGCTCGAAGTCGCGATGGCGTTGGCGCAGCAGCCGCGCCTGTTGCTGCTCGACGAGCCGACCCAGGGCCTGTCGGTCGAGGAGACGGCGCAGGCGGTCGAGACGCTGGCAGGCCTCCTCGCCGAGGAGAGGATGAGCGTGCTGCTGGTCGAGCACGATATGGAGGTGGTCTTCCGCCTCGCCCACCGCATCACCGTCTTGCACCGCGGCGCCGTTATCGCCGACGGCACCCCCGAGGAGGTGCGGCAAGACAAAGAAGTGCAGGCGGCCTATCTCGGCGGGCTCGCCTGATGCTGGCGCTCGAAGCCCTCAACGCCCATTACGGCCCGAGCCACGTGCT
>DASUKH010000271.1:0-7625 GCA_036278835.1 Allostellaceae bacterium | reverse complement strand
GTTTTTCACGTAGTCCGCATGGCCCGGGCAATCGACATGCGCGTAATGCCGCTTCTCCGTCTCGTACTCGACATGCGCCGTCGCAATCGTGATGCCGCGCGCCTTCTCCTCCGGCGCCTTGTCGATCTGGTCGTAGGCGGTGAACGTCGCCCCGCCACTCTCCGCCAGCACCTTCGTGATCGCCGCCGTCAGCGTCGTCTTGCCGTGATCGACATGCCCGATCGTCCCGATATTGCAATGCGGCTTCGTCCGCTGAAACTTCGCCTTCGACATCGCTGCGGCTTCCTGCTTCCTTTAGACAAGAGGACCAATACGCGCGGGCAACTGGAGCGGGTGATGGGAATCGAACCCACGTAGCCAGCTTGGAAGGCTGGAGCTCTACCATTGAGCTACACCCGCCCGAACCCGAAACCCGATCCCGCCGGCGCCGGCCGTTCCCGGCCAAGCGGGGAGGCCCAAGGGTGCTGGTGGAGGGGGTAGGATTCGAACCTACGTAGGCATCCGCCGGCAGATTTACAGTCTGCTGCCTTTAACCACTCGGCCACCCCTCCGCGATCGCGAGCCACCCATCGCACGCCGCTCATCTCGCGATAAAGGGGGGAGGGCCGCGGAGCGCGGGTGATAGGACCTTCCCCCAGCCTTGTCAACAATTCGCGCGGGCAGCCGCGCCGCGGCGAACGGCCCGCGCCGCCGCGCATCGACATGAATGAAAGGTCCGGGCGACGATCCTCCTTGTCGCGGGGGAATAGGCCCCGCGACTCAGGAGGAGTGACAGGATGAAAATCCACTTCCTCCTGGTCTCCGGAAAATCCGGATCGAGATCTCGATAACCATCCGGTTATAGGAGGACCAAGGCGCCGGAGGAGATCGATACCTCCTCCGGCCGCCCTTGTAATATAGGAGCCGGGCGATGGCCGGACAAGCATTTCGCGGGCGCCGCCACCCCGGCAAGCCAATGGCGGACAAGGCCGAATCGGGGCCGCGGCGGGGCCGCGGCGAAGGTTGGATATGGGGGCGCCATGCCGTCGCGGCGGTCCTCGCCAACCCGCGGCGGCGCTGGCGCCGACTCGCCGTGCTGCCGGACGAGGCGCGCGAGGCGGCGCGGCTCGCCGGCGCCGCCCACGCCAAACGGCAGGATGACGGCGAGCCGCTCGCGGTGCTCGACCGTGCCGGCCTCAACCTGCTGTTGCCGGAAGGCGCGGTGCATCAGGGCTGGGCCGTCGAGGTCGAGCCGCTTGCCGCGCCGGACCTCGACGAGGCGCTCGCCGCCGCAGAGCCGGCTGCCGGACGCGCCGTCGTCGTCGTGCTCGACCAGGTCACCGATCCGCACAATGTCGGCGCGGTATTGCGGTCGGCTGCGGCGTTCGGGGCCGCCGCGGTCATTGTCGCCGAACACGCCGCGCCGCCGATCACCGGCACTCTCGCCAAGGCCGCCTCGGGGGCAATCGAACAAGTGCCGCTGGTGCGCGCCGCCAACCTCGCGCGCGCCCTGGACCGGCTGAAAGAGCGGGGCTACTGGTGCTGCGGCCTCGACGAACGAGGGCCGGCGGCGCTCGCCGCGCTCGATCTCGGGCCGCGCGTCGCGCTGGTGCTCGGCTCGGAGGGCGGCGGGTTGCGGCGCCTCGTGCGCGAGCATTGCGACTATCTCGCGCGGTTGCCGACCCGGCCGGAACTGCCGAGCCTCAACGTCTCGAACGCCGCCGCCGTGGCACTTTATGAATTGATGCGCGATTTATGAATCGAAACGCGATTTCTGCGGCTCGTGACCGGGCCGCGCCTTGCTGCGCCGGGTGTGCGCTCCTAAAATTAGGTTGAACGATTTTGTCGCAGGAGGTTTCGATGCCCGATGATGCCGCGACCCTCACCCGCCAACCGGCCATGAAGGTCGGCCATGCCAGCGAGAAAAAGCCGGTAATGACCGAAGGCCGGCGCGATTTTTTCAGCTACCGCGACCTCGCGATCAAGGACGCCAGCGGCGGCCGCATGCGCGGTCAGGTGATGAAAGCGAAAACCGGCATGACCCAGCCGACCGGCTGGCATTATCATACCTGCGACGGCCAGTTCGTTTACGCGCTGAACGGCTGGGTCGAGCTCGAATTCGAAACCGGCGAGAGCTTGCGCCTCGAGCGCGGCGACTCGGTATTCATCCCTGGCGGCATGAAGCACAACGAGTTGCGCACCTCAAATGATGTCGAAATCCTCGAAGTTTCGGTTCCGGGCGAACTCGGCACCGTGCCGTGCGAGAAACCCGCCTGACGACAGCCGCGGGGGGCCTGTGCAAGCTCCCGCCACTCCGCCCACGCATGTCATTGCGAGCGGAGCGAAGCAATCCCGATGACGCGGGTCCCCGGAATGGGATTGCTTCGTCGCCCCGCTCCTCGCAATGACACGGCATGGGCAGATGCCGCGCAAAGGTGATTAAGAATAAGGCGGACCGGAGGCGGGCGGTCCGCCGTTCCTCTTCGAGCCAGGGGTGCGTTCAATGCAGCCCTGCCCAACCGGCGCTTGCCGCGGCGCGCGGCCCGCGCCATTTTCGCGATCTTGCGCGGGAAGAGGCACGCACCCCGATGACAACGCAGGCGCTCACCGGGTTCGGCGGCGGGAGAAGCGGCAGGCTGGCGGAGTACCATGCGATCGCGCTGGTCTCGGCGGCGCATTTCGTCAACCACTTCCAGGCCCTGGTACTGCCGCCGTTGTTCCCGTTCCTGAAGGCGCAGCTCGGCATCGATTATATCCAGCTCGGCCTCGCCCTGACCGTCGTCAATGTGACCGCGGTGGCGGCGCAGCTGCCGGTCGGGTTTCTCGTGGATCGGCTCGGGTCGCGGCGCATGCTGGTCATCGCGCTGACCCTGGCGGCGGCGGCTTTTATCGGCTTCGGGCTGGCCCCATCCTACCCCCGCCTGCTGGTCGCGATGGCGGTGCTGGGCCTCGCCAACAGCGTCTTCCACCCGGCGGACTATGCGCTCCTGTCGGCGCGCATCGCCCCGGTGCGGCTCGGCCGCGCCTTCTCGATCCACACCTTTTCCGGGTTTCTCGGCAACGCGGTGGCGCCGATCGTCATGCTGGCCGTCGTCGGTTTTGTCGGGCTGGGAGCGGGGCTGATCGCCGCCGGCGCGATGGCGCTGGTCATCGCCGCACCACTGGCGCTGAGCCGCAGCGTCGATAACCTGCCGGCACCGGGCGCGGCTGCCCGCAAGAGCGATGCCGGCCCCGGCGGCCTCAAGGGGCTAACCTCGATCCTGACCCCGACGATCCTCGGGCTGACCGGGTTCTTCGCGCTCCTAAGCCTGTCGGGAAGCGGCATCAGCAATTTCTCGGTTGTCGCCCTGCACGGCGCCTACGGCACCTCGCTGTCGATCGCCAATTGGGCATTGACCCTGTATTTGGCGGCGCAGGCCTTCGGCGTGCTGGCGGGCGGCTTTGTCGCCGATCTGACCAAGCGCCACGCCGAGGTCGCCGCCATCGGCTATGCGATCAATGCCTGCGTCGTGCTGGTCATCGGCATCACCGCGCTCGGCACCGCGCCACTGCTGATCGCGATGACCACGGCCGGGTTTCTCGGCGGGCTGATCATGCCGTCGCGCGACATGCTGGTGCGCGCCGCCGCCCCGCCGGGTGCGATCGGCCGCACCTTCGGCGTCGTCACCACCGGCTTCAACATCGCCGGCACGATCGGCCCCTTGATGTTCGGTTTCATCATGGATCGCGGCCTGCCGCGCTGGGTGTTCCTCGGCAGCGTCGTGATCATGGTGATTACCGCCGGGGTCGCCTGGGTCGGCGATCGCGCGGCAGCGCGGCGCGGCGCGGCGTTACCGGCCACGGCGGGTTGAACCCCCGCGCCCGCCGGCGGGGCCGGTCTAGGATTGGTGGCCGGTGCCTGAAGACGGGCGGTTATTCACCAAAGCCGCTCCGGCGAGTGCCACGTGAAGGTCGTGGTCCAATGCGTCACATCCGGTTGCAAGCCGCGATCGCTCTGCCCGACGCGTAGCCGCCGACAACGATTGCCGGACCGGTTTGCAACAACCTCTTCCTGTTCATCCTTGCCGCCGCGATAAAAAGAACAACGATGCTCTTTAATTCGGGGCGCGCCGCCCTTACACTACCGCATCGAATTTCGGGAGAACGGGGATGTCAGACGGATCGTTCGAAGAATTTATCAATCGCGAACGCGAGCGGCTGCGCGGCGAACGCGAAGCGGTTTTCAACCAGCAGCACCAGCTTGAAAACAAGCTGAACGAGATCAACCGGGAACTGTCGGCAATCGAAGCTTATGAATCGGCCAAGACCGGCAAGGCGGCGGGACCCCGGCCGACCGCGGCGCGGCGCGGCCCGCAGCGCGGGCGCCGCGGCAGCAAGCGCGAGCAGTTGTTGCAGCTGATCCGTCAGAACCCCGAGGGACTGGCGCGCAAGGACATTATCGAGCGGATGGGCCTTAAGGGCGACAAATCGGGCGAGATGTCGGTGTCCAATGCGCTGACCGCTCTGATCAAGACGAGCCAGGTCGCCCGCCGCGAGGGCAAGTACGTCATCGAGTAGGCGGGGACGCCCTGTCGGCGCCCCTCCCCTGCCAAACCCGTCAGCGCCGGTGCATGGCGGCGATCCGCCGGTGCGAGGCATGGTGCGCGCTGTGCCGCGACAGCGCAGCCGAAACGATGTGACGGCGCCATTCGTGTGCCCGGCGGGTCATCGTGGCGAGGCGGTCCAGGCGGGCGGACGGCAACCGGGCCGCATGCACCGGGCCGTGCGGCTTCGCGGTCCGGGCCGGCCGTTGCGATGCGGATTTCGCGGTCGGCTTCGCCGGAAGGGCTGCGACAACCGCCGGCGGGTTCGCCGACGCCGGCGGGATCTGCGGCGATCCTCCCAATAGCGGTGCGTTTTCGAGCCGCGGCTCCGGCAATTGCAGCAGCGCCGAGGCGACTGCGCGCCCCGCGACGAACGCGGACCGCGGCACCACGCTGGCAAAGCGGCGGTTCCGGTAATGGCCATTGGCGATGCCGGCCGGCGGACCACCGGCGGCGGGGGCCGGACCGATCTCGTCAGGGTTCGGCACGGCGCCGGCATTCATCCGCTGAATCGCCGCCAGATCGGCCGGGTAGCCGGGCCAATAGGCCTCGCCCGGCGCCAGCGGAAACCACGCAATGGCGGGCCCGCTGCCGTTCGGGCAGCTGAGGCCGACCCCGGCGGTGCCGACAAAAGCGACCGCCGCCGGCATATAGAGCGGATCGGCGATGCGCTCGCCCGGCACCCAGCCCCAGCGCGGCCGCGGCTCCCCCGCCGCTGCGGGTGCGGCAATGCGGACCCAGCGGCCGAAATGCGACGGAGCAAACCCCCAATTCGCATCATCAATCCAGGTCCAGCCCCATGGCCGGATCGAGCGCCAATGACCGAAGCGGTAGGGCGCCCAGTCCGCCGCCACCCCTTTCGGAAACCACACCGCGCCGTACCCGGAGACCTCCTGCCATGCGCCGTTCGCATCGAGCATGTCGTAGCCGGTCATCGCGGCCGACACGTAGCGCAGCGCCTCCCCGCTGTCGCCGCCGAAGGAACGCCACCAGCGGTCGAAATCGTCCGCGGTGGCGTGACCGTCGCCGGCGACCGTGCCGCCAAGCGCGGCCGCCGCGCCGTCGGCGACCGTCAGCTGGCCATCCTTCCCGGCAAACCGGGCTTCGCCGTCGAACACGGAGACCCGGCCCGGCGTGCGATCGTCGCCCGCGGAAACGTCGTATTGGCCGGAAGCCGTCAGCGTGAGCGCGCCCGAAGGCAGCACCACCTCCGCCGTCAGCGGAGCGGCAATCGGCGACAGGCGTATCCCGATGCGTCCGCGGTGCAGCACCAGCCGCATCCCGCCGGCATCGAGCCGGGCGATGGCGATCTCGGTCGCGGGCGCCAGCGCGATTGCGTCGGCGCCGACCCGCAACAATGCGCCCCCATTGGCCCCGGTCCGCAGCGCCATGCCGGCGGCGATCGGGTCGTTTCGCTCCGAATCGGCCCAGACCCCGCCGCCCGCGGCAGACCCGGGGACGCCGTCCGCAAAATTAATTTCGAGCCTGCCGTCAATCGCTGCAACCCGCCCGACCAGCGGCGCGGGCGGCATGTCGGCCCGGGCCGGCCGGTTCGCCGATGGCTGGATCGCGAGCAACATTGCGAGGAGGAGAAAGCGGAACCAAGTCATCCGCCGAGGATAGCATCCGTTCGCATGGCGGACACCCCGCCGCGCCGCCCCGGGCGGCTTAACGCTCCTTCGGCGCGCGGGTGGCGTTGAACAGGCCCTCATCGCCAAGTTCCTCACGGTGGCGGGCTTCGAGTTCGCGGTAATAGCGGCGCAGCGCGTAGGCTTCGCTCAGATAGCCGAGCACGCGGCGGTCGCGCGGGCTGTCGACGACCGGCAGCATCTCGGCGCCGGAAGCGATGAACAGGTCGAGCGTCTCGCGCACCGGCTGGCCGGGGGTCAGGAAATGCTCCGGGCTGCGCGCCACGTCGCCGGCGGTCAGCGGGTCGCCTTTTTCCAGCATCTCGGCGCTGTGCGCCTCGACGAGATCGACAAACCCCTCATAGCCGCCGTTCTCGCCGACCACGAAGACCCGGCGGCTCTCGGTGATCGGGAACTGCCGGCACAATTCGGCGAGCGGCAGCTGCGGCGGTACCACCGCGAAATCGCGGCGCATCAATTTCGCCACCTGCAATTCCTTCAGCCAGCCGATGTCGTGCGGGCTGGACAGGGCGACGCCGCGCAGGTGAAACCGCCACGTCGCGAACGAGTAGCCGAACCAATGGCGCACGACGAGCGCGGCGGTGAGCACCGCGACCGTCACCCCCATCGTCGCCGAGAAGTCGGTGGTCGCCTCGAGCACCAGAAAGATCATCGTCATCGGCGCGCCGACGACGCCGGCGGCGACCGCCCCCATGCCGGCCAGCACGAAGATCACCTCGTCGGCCGGCGCCCACGGCAGGAACCTGTGCACGATCAGCGAGCATGCGGCGCCATAGAGCGCTCCGAGATAGAGGGACGAGCTGAACATGCCGCCGCGGAAGCCGCTGCCGATCGACACCGCCGAGCCGACGATCTTGGCGAGGATCAGACCGATCAGCAGCCACAGCTGAAACCCGGTCGAGCCGGCGGCGACCAGGTGTTCGATACCGCCGTGGCCACTCCCGAGAATCTGCGGAAAGGCGAGGGCGCAGGTGCCGAGCACCAGCCCGCCGACCGCCGGGCGGGCCCAGATCGGCAGGGCCAAACGGCGCCCCCATTGCTCGACAAAGGTGACCCCGAGCATCGCGGTGATCGCCAGCGCGCCGGCGATCAGCCCGATCACCGCGAACACCAGATAGTCGCGCGCCACCACCTCGACATGCGTGAAGACGACGAAGATCGGCTGCTGGCCGAACAATTCGCGGGTCACCAGGGTCGACATCACCGCGGCGACGACGACCGGCACCAGGGTCGCCAGGGTATAGCTGCCGATGATCAACTCGAAGGCGTAGAAGGCGCCGGCGAGCGGCGCGTTGAACGCCGCGGCGATCGCCGCGGCGGCGCCGCACCCGACGAAGTTGCGCAGATCGTTGCGCCGCAGGTGCAGCATGCGCCCGAGCCGCGAGGCGGTGCCGGAGCCGAGCTGGGTGTAGGC
>DASUKH010000270.1:0-2905 GCA_036278835.1 Allostellaceae bacterium | reverse complement strand
CAGTGGCAATCGAAAATCCCGGCCGCGACCGGGTGCCGGCCCTGGCGCGGCTGGCGACGTGGCGCGATCTCGGGGCCGGCGCCGGGCCGATGCTCGCCGGCACGCTGTTGCCACTGGTGGCCCACAGTCTGCTCTATGGCGCTGCGGCGGCGCTGCTGGCGGCCGCCGCCGCGGCGCTCGGACCGAGCCGCCGCCGGCAAGCGAGCGGCGGATAATGCCTCACACCGTTTGCAGGATTTTCTCGCGGGTGATGTCGGGCGCCATGATGCCGTGCCAGTCGGCGTCGCGCGGCAATACCTCCTCGCCGGCCCGCAACGTGTAGTAGCTGTTGCCGGTGCCATAGGGGACGCCGCCCGCCTCGACCGCCTTGACCGCTTGGCGCAACAGGCGGCGCGCCTGGATGATCGCCTTGTCGCCCGGCCCCAAATGCTCCTTCGAGCGATCGACGATCGGCCCCATGCTCTCCTGAAGCGCGCGGTCCTGCTGGTTGATGCCGTCGATCCCGGTATAGCTCTCGGTGCGCTGGACCTCGCGGTCGAGGCCGTAATCGTTCGAGCGATTAAAGAACGAGCGGAAGGTCTTCGGATCGACGTGCAGCGGGCCGTTGCCGAGGCCCTTTTCCAGCCGGTCCTCGTCAGCAAGCGGCGCGTCGGTCGTGCTGTAGGCCCAGTTGTAGACCATTGAGGTGTGGTCGTCGATCGGCACCCAGATATGCCCGGCATCCATCGGCAGCCCGCTGTCCGAGCGCGACGGGCGGATCTGGTGAAACGGCAGGATGAAATGATAGGTGCGCACGTGCATGTCGCTGTCGCCGAGCGGCCTGACGCCAGCATAGAGATAGCCGTAATCGGTGATGTCGACGACGAGGTTGGGCGCCCGGCCGCGGACGAACGGGCTCGACGGCTTCATGCCGCCGCGGATCGAGTTGTCGGTCAGGAGGCGATGCAGGATCGGCGCGTGCGAGGTGTCGATGCCGCCTTCGAGGGCTTGCAGCCAATTGCACTCCTCGATGACCTTGGTCACGTGGCGGTGCGATGCCGGCACCTGGGTAAAGGCGAATTTGGGCGGCGCCGGCATCTTTTCCGGCGGCCCCATATAGGCCCATACGATACCGCCCAGTTCGACCGTCGGGTAGGCGGTGATGTGGACCTTGTGCTTGAACTGGTGCTCCTCCGGCTCGTTGAGCTGATCGACGCAATTGCCTTCGACGTCGAACTTCCAGCCGTGATAGACGCAGCGCAGGCCGCATTCCTCGTTGCGCCCGAAATAGAGCGACACCCGCCGGTGCGGGCAAAACTCCTCGAAGAGGCCGATGCGGCCCTCGCTGTCGCGGAAGACGACGAGGGGTTCGCCGAGCAGCTTGACCCTGACGGGCGGGCAGTCGGGCTCGGCGATCTCGTGCGACAGGCAGGCGGGGATCCAGTAATGCCGCATCGTTTTGCCCATCGGGGTTTCCGGCCCGACGCGGGTGATCAGTTCGTTCTCTTCCGGTGACAGCATCGTCTGTTCTCCCGGTTGCCGTGCCGCGTCACGCCGCGGCCGGGCAACCCCTTCGGCGTTCCTCGCCGGCAAGAATAGCCGATTCTGTCGCCAACGGGAGGGCTATCATGCGTTGCACGGCGGCGCGCAGCCCCGATCTATGGGAGTAAACCCAGGCATGGCCGAACCCGCATTACGGGAATGACCCTCGACGAGTTCCTCCGCTGGGAGGACGGCACCGACACGCGCTACGAACTGATCGCCGGCGCTCCGCTCGCGATGGCGCCGCCGGCGGCGCGGCATAGCCTGCTGGCGACGGCGCTCGCCGGGGAAATCCGCGCGGCGCTGCGTTCGCGTCCTCCGCGCCGGGTTTACGGCGAGGCCGGCATTGCCGTCGAGGAGCGCAATGATACGTGCTACGTCGCCGATCTTGCGGCGAGCTGCCAGCCGTTGCGGGAAGCAGATCGGTTGATCCGCGATCCGTTTCTGATCGTCGAGATCCTGTCGCCCAGCACGGCGGCCTTCGATCGCCAGACCAAGGTCGCGGATTATCGCCGGATCGGCAGCGTCGAGGAGATTCTGCTGATCGATTCCGAGATGACGTTCGCCGAGATCTTGCGGCGCGAGGGCGGTCGCTGGCTTACCGAGATCGTGCAGGGACTGTCGGCGATATTGACTCTGAATTCGGTGCCGCTATCGGTCGCGATGGCGGAGCTGTACGAGGGCATACCGCTGCCGGAACCGCGTTCGGGCAGCGCGCGGAGCTGACCGGCCGCAATCAACTCGACGGAGACCGGCGATGGCCGAACCCGCGCTGCGACGCATGACACTCGGCGAGTTCTTCGATTGGGAGGACGGCAGCGACACGCGTTACGAGCTGATCGGCGGCTTTCCGGTTGCGATGGCACCGCCTCGGGAGGCACACGGGCTGCTCGCCGCCCGACTTAGCCGCCATATCGAGGCTGCCCTGGATGCCCGCCGGCCCTGCCGGACCGTATTGGAAGCCGGTATCATCCACCCGGATCGCGCCGACACGTTCTTTGTCGCCGATCTCGGGGTTACCTGCGCGCCGTACGATCCGGTCCGGCAACACTTGCAGGACCCGGTCCTGCTGATCGAAATCCTGTCGCCGGGCACCGAGCGGCACGACCGCCGCGTCAAATTGCCCGCCTATCTCCGCATCGCCAGCGTCGAGGAGGTCCTGTTTCTCGCCTCCGACGAGCCATTCGCCGAGCTCCATCGCCGCTCTGCCGGGGGCTGGATGATCGAGCTGATCCGCGGCAATGGCGGCGTCCTCGCACTGCGCTCGGTCGGCCTCGAAATCCCGCTCGCCGCGCTATACGAGGGCTTCGTAGCGCCGGACAATGGCGAGGCCTGATCCACGGCCGAAAGCGCCGGCGCGCGTTGGCGGCTGCCGCCAGCTGCG
>DASUKH010000269.1:0-12675 GCA_036278835.1 Allostellaceae bacterium | reverse complement strand
AAGGAGACCGGCGGCAAGGAGCTGTCCGGCAACTACCTGATCGACAACACCCGGCTCGTGCAGGAATTCGGGGTGCAGTACCGCCCCTACCGCGAGCGGGTCTTGCAAATCATCAACGACATCCGCCGCGAGGAGGGCCTGCCGCCGGTCCAGGACCGGTAGCAGCATACCCATCCTCGTCGTCCCGGCGAAGGCCGGGACCCACCTCTCAGCCGTTCGTGCGATGGAACTGTGGATACCGGCCTACGCCGGTATTACGACGAGAGCGGGTCCGGAATGTCGGAATTCGTCTGTAGCCGGACGCAGCGGCGGCCTAATCGCGGAAGCGGGTGCGCAACGCGTCCCAGTCGTCGGCGCCCATCAGCTGAAAGACGTCGCGAACCGCCATCTCGCGCACCGGCGGCGGGTGGCGGCGGCTGCGGGCGAGTTCGGCCAGCATTTGCTCGCAGATGCCGACGACGTTCTTGATCAGCATGCCCGGCACGATCGCCAGCTTGTAGCCCATGCGTTCGGCCTCGCCGAGGTCGATATCGGGGGTCTTGCCGCCGCGCACCACGTTGAGAAGACAGGGGCCCTCGACCCGGCGCGGCACCGCCGCCAGTTCCTCCATGGTCTGCGGCGCCTCGACAAAGGCCATGTCGGCACCCGCCGCGAATGCCGCGTTGGCGCGCCCCACCGCCTCGTCGAACCCGGCGACGGCGCGCGCGTCGGTGCGGGCGATGACGAGGAAGTCGGGATCGCGGCGGGCCGCCGCAGCGGCGCGGATTTTGGCGAGCCAGTCGTCGCGCGGCACGATCTCCTTGTCGTCGAGATGGCCGCATTTCTTCGGAAACCCCTGGTCCTCGATGTGGATGCCGGCGACCCCGGCCGCCTCGTAGGCGCGCACGGTGCGGACGATATTGAGTTCGTTGCCGTAGCCGGTATCGGCGTCGGCGATGACCGGGACGGCGACGGCGACGGCGATGCGGCCGGCATTCGCCACCATCTCCGACATCGTGACGAGGCCGAAATCGGGATAGCCGAGGGTCGCCGCGGTGCCGGCGCCGGTCATGTACACCGCGTCGAACCCGGCCTGCTCGATGAGGCGCGCAGTGATGCAATCGTAGGCGCCGGGCGCCACCACCATTCCATCGCGCCGCAACAAATCGCGAAAGCGGGCCGCCTGGGTCATGGTATCCTCCGTACAAGGCAGAGGCCCGAGGCTAGGCCGGCCCCGCGCTGCGGTCCAGCGCCGCGCGATCGGCCCAAGGGAGGCGCAAGTGGCGAAGCCGGCTTACGACCGGATCCTCGATCTGGCGATCGGGTTCTGGAAGGCGAGAGTCCTGCTCAGCGCCGTCGATCTCGGGGTGTTTACGGCGTTGGCGGCGGGGCCGCTGGATGCGGCGGCGCTGCGGCGGCGCATCGGGGTTCATGAGCGCTCGGCCCGCGACTTCTTCGATGCGCTCGTCGCCGAGGACCTGCTGGAGCGGGACAGCGCCGGCCGCTACCGCAATGGGCCGGAGGCGGCGCACTTTCTCGACCCGGCGCAGCCGACCTATATCGGCGGCGCGCTCGCGATGTTCAGCACCAGACTCTACGGCTTCTGGGGGTCGCTGACCGACGGATTGCGCAGCGGCGAACCGCAGAACGAGGCGAAAAGCGGCGGCGATCTGTTCGCCAACATCTATGCCGACCCCGCGGTGCTCGAAGGGTTTCTGCATGCGATGACCGGATTTTCATTGCCGGTCGCCGAGGCCCTGGCGCACGCCTTTCCCTGGCGGGAGGTGACGAGCGTCGCCGATATCGGCTCGGCCGAGGGCTGCCTGCCGGTGCAGCTGGCGCTGGCGCATCCGCATCTCGGGGCCGCCGGGTTCGATCTGCCGGCGGTCGGCCCGTTGTTCGAGCGATATGTCGCTAACCACCGTCTGAGCGAGCGGGTCCGCTTCGTTGCCGGCGACTTCTTCAAGGATGCGCTGCCGCAGGCCGACGTGCTGGTCATGGGGATGATCCTGCATGACTGGGACCTGCCGACCAAGCGCATGCTGATCGGAAAGGCCCACGCGGCGCTGCCGGCCGGCGGATCGCTGATCGCCTGCGAGATGCTGATCGACGACGAACGGCGGCGGCATTTGCCGGGGCTGCTGATGAGCCTCAACATGCTGATCGAAACGCGCGGCGGGTTCGATTTCACCGCTGCCGATTGCGCCGGATGGATGCGCGAAGCCGGCTTTTCCGCGACCCGGACGATCCGGCTGACCGGCGCCTACAGCGCGATTGTCGGGACGAAATAGGCCGGTGCCGTTCGATGCTCTGAAGCCGGGTCTTCGGCATTCGCTGACGATCCGGGTCGGCGAACCGCTCGCGGTGCCGGCATCGGGCCGGCTGCTCGGCGCCGATATAGACATGCCGCCGGTTTTCGCGACGATCTACATGATCGCTGGTCGAATGGACCTGCGTCGCAGCCTTGGCGCCCTGCCTCGAACCGCACGAGCGCACGGTCGGTACGCGGGTCGAAATCAGCCACCTCGGCGCCACCCCGATCGGCATGGCGGTGACGGCCGAAATCGAGCTGGAGGCGGTCGAGGGCCGGCGCGTCCGCTTCCGGGTCAGCTGCCGTGATGAACGGGAATTGGTCGGCGCAGGCTTCCACGAGCGCACCCTGGTCGACCACGGCCGTTTCATGGCGCGGCTCGCGCGCAAGCGGACCCTCGGCCCAGACCAATCCCCTTGAGCCGGCGGCCCCGGTGGGTTACCTGCTTCCCGCCGCCGGCCTCCAAAGCGGCAGCCGGTCCGGTGGGGCGTAGCCAAGTGGTAAGGCAGCGGATTTTGATTCCGCCATACGGAGGTTCGAATCCTCCCGCCCCAGCCAACCAGTCTCCTTGGTCCGAGCGTTCCCGCGGAGTGCACGCCTCTCTACGCCGCCAATCGAACCGGAGACGGTAGGGCAGAACCGCGTTATTCGTGGCCAGCCGGAAATTAATCCCTCTCGGCAATTTGGCGGTTTGGAATGGGTTGGCGTGGGCTCAGGGCGAACCCGAGCAGCCGCTTCCGGGCCGTCCACTTGCCAGCTCGCCAGCGAACCGACACGCCCGGAGTCCAGGGCATCGAACAGCGGTGGGCCCGCTTGATCGCCTTCAGCAGCACCGGATCGGGGGCTGTCGCTGTCGCGCCGGGCCCATCGATGACGAGCTTCATCTCCACCCCGCGGCGCTTGATCCGGAGCGGAAACTCCCGGACCAGGACGCAAGCCGGCCCGTCGATCGGCGGCGCGGCAGCGGGCGCAAGCGAAGCGAGCGACAGAATGAGAGCCGCGTCCAGTGACAATATCGCCGTGAATAATGTAAACAGCCATCGTGTCCTTCTTTTCGGGCATATGCCCAGGGGCACTGACGCTCTGTTCGCCACCGAAAGCCAGTATTCCGGGGGCTTCACCGATAATGTGAGCTGCACCGCCGACGACCACGCGGAACGCCCGGCACCTTTCAGTCATTAGAACGCGAAGGCATTTTCCGGCGCGCGCGGCCCGAAACCTCTAGGAAAATATCTGGGAGCGGGGCGGTAGTCGGCAGGTGTTGCAGGAAGTCTTTGCGCATCGGGCGGCCCGCCGCCTTCGCGACTTGGGAGCCGCCCGGCAGGCACCATTCGAGCGCTGGAAAGCGGCTCGCTGATGACTCGTTCGGGTCGATACCGTTGAAAAAGTCTGGAAGGCTTCACCGCCACCCGATCGCCCTGATGATCCCCCCCGAGATGATATAGCGCTCTCGATGACGTTCCGAACTTCGAGCCAGTATCATATAAGACCATCGGCCGTCCGCGTGACCCATGTCGATGTGTACCACGGCCTTCACGCGGAAGATGTGAGCGCGGCCACGAGGGCTCGCTGCAAGTCGATGCGACGGAATGGTTTTTGTAGCACTGCAATCTCCCGAAACGCCTCGGGAAGACCCGCGGCACCGTAACCCGTCGCGAAGATGAACGGCACGCTTCTCGCTGCCAGCGTCTCGGCAATTGGATAGGTTTCGCAGCCGTGCAGATTTACATCCAGGATGACCACATCAAAGCTCAGCGACGACAGCTTGCGCATCGCGTCATCGAGCCGCGCGGCGATGCCGACAACCTCGCATCCGATCTCCGCGACCGTATCCTCGATCAGCATGCTGATCAGCGACTCGTCCTCAATGATCAATATGCGCAGCCCTGCGAGGCTTTTTTCCGTCACGTGCTTCGGCCCCCCGGCCCGCGCTCAAGCGGAGCCCTGATCGTGCACACGACCCCGCCGGGAGCAAACTCGATCCGCGTCTTGCCATTCAGATCCTGACTGAGGCCGCGCTCGACCAGGCGAGAACCAAAGCCCCGGCGCTCCGGCGGCGTTACCGGAGGACCGTCCCGTTCGATCCAGTCAATGCGCAGTTCCGGAATTCCATCGACCCCGGCAACGCTCCAAATGACCGTGACCCGACCGGCCTCGTTCGATAGCGCACCGTATTTTATCGCGTTGGTGCACAGTTCATGCAGCGCCAGCGAGAGCGCGAGGGCGTAGCTCGACGGGACCCACACCTCCGGCCCCTTCATCGAGAATCGCTCGCTTCCCGTACTGCCATAGGGCAGGATGGCCTCACGGATGATCGTGCTCAGTGCCGCCCCTTCCCAGTTCTCCCGGGTTAGCACGTCGTGCGCTTTTGACAGGGCCAGCAACCGCTCCTCGAACTGCTGACGAGCCTGTTCAGTCGGCTGCCGTTCGCGAAAACTCTGCAGTGCGATCGACTGCACCGTGGTCAGCGTGTTTTTGACGCGATGGTTCAGCTCCCTAAGGAGCATCTTTTGGCGCTCTTCATTGCGCTTGCGGTCGGTGATATCGGTGAACGTGGTAACCGCACCGCGAATCTCGCCGTCCCGCAGTATCGGATAAGACCAATATTCAACCGGGAAGCTGCTGCCATCGGCGCGATAGAACAGCTCATGATCGACGTGCGCCGGCTCTCCGGTACGAGCGGCTCGGTAGATCGGGCAATCTTCGCTCGGATATCCCGAGCCATCCGCATGCGTATGGTGAATCAACCCATGCAGATTCTTGCCGATCGCATCCTCCGGGCCGTCAAACCCGAGCATCCGGACGAAGGCGGCATTGCAGGTCGTCGTGGTGCCATCAGGATCGATGCCATAAAAGCCGGCGCCGGCAGAATCGAGGACCAGCCGCAGATGGGTCTCGCTTTCGCGCAGCGCTGCATCCGCCTGGGCGCGCTCGATCAGGTCGGCCGTCTGCCTCGCCAGTACGTCGAAGAGCCGCAATTTGCGCTCCGAAGGCGCATGCGGCTCGCGCCAGTGCGTCGAGATCATGCCGAGCAGATGGCCGGAACGGGAAACCAGCGGCGTTGATTGCATCGCGCGGATACCCGATCGGCAAACGGCGTCGAAATCGGGTGTTCCGAGGATGAAATCGCAGCGCGCGATATCAGGCACCACCACGCGGCCGCCTTGCTCCATTGCCTTGGCGCAGCTGCTACGGGAATCCAGCGACACCGCTTCCCAGAAGGCAGCCGATTCGGGATGCAAGCCCTTCCACGCCAGGAGCCGAAGCTCGCCCTTCGCGAGGTCGAGCATCTGGATGGTCGCCATGTCGGACCCCATCACGGCGATGGCCGCATCGAGAATCCGACGGTACAACGCATGAACGTCGCCGGCCTGGATCAGGAGCGAGCTGATCTCATGCAATTGCCGTGTCGCGGCCAATTCCGCTTCGAGCTGTTCCTGGCTTGCGCGCAGTGCGCTCTCGGCGGTTGCGAGTTGCTCGTGGTGCTTTTGCGCCGTCAGATCGGTTATCAGAACGCCGATATCGGCGCCGCATTCCTTTGGCAGCGCGCTGATGGTCAGGTAAGCCGGCACAAGCACGCCATCGCTGCACCGCAGCTTCGCCTCGCCGCCGCCCGCTCGCGTCTGCCCCTGCCGCAACAAATTGTCGTAAATTTGACGATCCGCGGTTGAAACGAAATTGCGAAGCTGCGCCCCGACCAGGTTCCGGTGCGGAATTTTCAGCAGTTCCGCCAGTCGTCGGTTGCCATAAAGTATGGTTCCATCGGCCTGCAACGTGGCGGCGCCCTGCTGCATCTCCTCAATCAGCAAGCGATAGGGCCGATCGGCGCCCTCGAGCGTGTAAACCCGCTGTTCAGACCCTTCCGCGACGACAAAGGCATCGACCGCGCCGTTGCGGATGGCTTGGATCGTCTCCTCGGCCTCTTCCAGCCGACGACGCAACCGGGCGTTCTCCGCACGGACCTCCTCCAGCGCCCGGGCGAGCGGGTTGTCGCCCGCATCGTCGAGCCGCTCGACTGTGGCTGTTTGTGCGAGATCTTCGAATGCTTCGTGGACAGCCATCAGGCGCCTTTCTGCTCTCGGCGGCTTCTATTCCTTGCGGCGCAGCTCCAGCCCCAACAGCACCCGCTCCTCGTCCGACAAATCCCCGATCAGACGGCGGAGCGGTGGGGGCAATTGCTTTACCAGAGTCGGGGCGGCGATGATCTGTTCGTCTTTCGCCAGCGCTGGATGCTGGTAGATATCGATCACCTCGAGATCGTAACGTCCCTCCAGGTGCTCGTCGCAGATCGCCTTGATGCTGGCGAACGCTTCGGTCGAACGCGGCGTCATCCCGGTCACGTAGAGCCGAAGCAGGTAATGCCCCTCGCGCGGCGCTTCGAGAAGCGCCTTTTCAAAGGCCTCGGTCGTGCGCTTGACGTCATCATCGGTCATTCGCTTCAGCCTTTCTCGCCCGGACGCGGCCGAAGCTGCAATCCGACCAAGGTGCGCTCGGTATTGCGAAGATCGCCGACGATCTTGCGCAGCGGTTCCGGCAGTTTCCGTACCAACGTCGGAATCGCGACGATCTCATCGCCTGCCGCCAACTGAGGGTGCTGGACCAAGTCAATGACTTCGATCGTGTACCTGCCCGGCAGATGCTCGTCGCACAGTTTCTTCAGGTTGGCAAATGCCGCGACAGATTTGGGCGACCGCCCGGCGACGTAGAGCCGCAATTCCCAAATGTCCGGGTTTCCGGCGGCGGCAGGATGGGCGTTGATAGGCTGGGGAATGGCTGAGTGGATCATGCACGCCCCGCGGGTATTCCGTTGACTGGTATTCGGTCGGGATTTGCCGGTGCTTCGGCGTCATCTGCGCGCCGGCTGCGCGCCATCTCTTCGCGGTCTTGCTGCAGCAGTTCTTCTTTTGTCTGCTCCTGCTCGGCAATCGATACGGCCTCCTCCTCGTCTGCCTCGAATTCCTTGCGCATTGCCGCGATCCGAGCTTCGAGAGCTTCGCGTTTGCGGGCGCGCTCGCGCAGTTTCCGATCAGCCTCCTGCTCACGAGCCAGGATGGCGTCGCGTTCGCGGGCCTCTTGCGAAATTCGGGCCGACCCGGTCAGCACGCCTTCCGGCCCCAGATACACATCGAGCAACTCGACGCCATGATCGGTCAGCCGAAATTCGCGCAGTTGATTGGAATGGGCCATCCCGCGCGACTTGAGGACGTACATGGCACGATTGCGCTCGCCTCCCAACTCGACACCGCGCAGCAACAGCCAGGTATCGACCAAGGAAGAAATGTCCGCCGCCGTCTTTTCAAGCGCTGCGTCGCCGGAAGTCAGGCTCGTCATAAACGCGGTGATCCGCTGCAGCTTTAAATAATCTATCAGCCGCGTCAGCATCGCGGTCGCATCGTGCTGCGTGCCGGCCTGCAGCAGACTGGTGATCGGATCGATAATCACGACCCGCGGCTCGAAGTCGCGCACGAGCTTGTGAATCGTCGCCAGATGCATCTCCAGACCGTACAGCGTCGCGCGGGTGGCATGAAAGCGCAGCAACCCCTTCCTGGCCCAGCGGTCGAGATCGATACCGATCGAACGCATGTTGCGCAGAATTTGGCTCGGCGACTCCTCGAAAGCCAGATAAAGACATCGCTCGCCGCGCTGGCCGGCGGCATCTGCGAAATGCGCCGCGACGCTGCTCTTGCCGGCCCCCGCGGTTCCGCTCACCAACACGGAGGTGCCCCGGAAATACCCTTTGCCGCCGAGCATCACATCCAGCCGCGGTATCCCCGTCCCGATCCGTTCGTCGCTCGCCTCGTGCTGCAAGCCCAGCGACGTGATCGGCAGGACGCTGATGCCGTGCTCGTCGATCAGGAACGGATACTCGTTCGAGCCGTGCCGCGTGCCTCGGTACTTGACGATCCGCAGCAAGCGCGTCGAAACTTGGTTCGTCACGCGATGGTCAAGCACGATGACGCAGTCGGAGACGTACTCTTCGAGGCCCTGCCGGGTCAGCGTCCCCTCGCCGCGTTCGCCGGTGACGACAGCGGTGATGCCCCGATCCTTCAGCCAGCGGAACAGCCGGCGCAACTCGGAGCGCAAGATCGCGGTGTTGGATAGGCCGCCGAACAGCGTTTCGATCGTGTCCAGCACGACCCGCTTCGCCCCAATCGTGTCGATCGCATAGCCGAGCCGGACGAACAGGCCTTCCAGGTCGTATTCCCCTGCTTCCTCGATTTCCTGACGCTCGATGCGCACGAAATCGATCGCCAGCTTTTTTTGCCGGCCCAGCTCTTCCAGGTCGAAGCCCAGCGAGCGGACGTTCTGCGCCAGTTCCGCGGCGGTCTCCTCAAACGCCATAAAGACGCCGGGTTCATTGTGCTCGGTCGCGCCACGCACCAGGAATTCCATCGCCAGCAGCGTCTTTCCGCAACCGGCGCCGCCGCAGACGAGCGTCGGCCGGCCGCGCGGCAAGCCGCCGCCGGTCAACTCGTCGAGCCCCGCGATGCCGCTCGGAGCTTTGGGCAAGCCGCGGCTCTCCCGTTCCCCAATATTCGGTTCGGTCATCAGGCTCTGATCCCAGTTACCGGGAGAACGTGCTTGCGCCACTCCGGGGTAAGATGCCCCTGAGGACGAGTCAACCATCGGCACTGCACTCGAGGCTCCAAACCGAGCCTGACCCTGCCCGATGTGTGGTCGAGATACAAGACTCGCAACTGCTTGCCGCCTTCGACCGGCTCGACGCGGCCGCGAGCGCCTTCCAGGAACCGACGCCCGGCCTCATTTTCGCCGCCGCCCATCCATGATCTTCTTAAGGATCGCTTCGAAGAAGGCAGGATTTGGCCCATCGCCGTCGGAGCCATTGCGGGTTCGCTTGCCTAGGACGGACGGCACAATTCGGAACGCCGTTCCCGTTTCGTTTGCCGATACCGCTGCGCATCGTCAATACGGGTCTGACGTTGAATCGATCTCCCCACCCAGATTTCTCTATTCTGACGACACTCAACTCGAGAATTCGGGCTACGTCCGCTCGAGTATTGGTAATTCTTGTCTTTCTTGCGATGATTTCGTCTGCGGTTCCGGCGGCAGCGGCCGAAGGCAGGGTGCACGGCGCTTCGCTATCGGTTTTCTTTTCGAAAATTGTCGCTCTGCTGCCGTTCGGGCCATAAGAGACCCAAGGCCCAGGCAGTATGCCGGCTATCAACTGACCCAATACCGCCGGCTGGCGTGCCCGCTGCATTGCTTCGCCGAGCAGGCGGCCGCAAAGCACCGCCCGTCAGATCACATTGCTGCGAGACGCGGCTCGCGCCGCGGCGCTGCTCGGCACCGTGAACATCAAATGCCGACGCTACTTGACCGCCGTTCGAGTCGCGCCACGCCCGGTAGATAAAACCCCCGAGCACACGCGCTTGGCATGCCGGCGCGGCATGACGAAATGAATGGGCAAATATGGCGCTACACCGAATGCAAGGCACCATATCGTTCTCCAAGTACCGCTTAGCGAAAGGCTTTTGCCATGTCCGTGACCGCAGTCAGTCGCCCACAAGCTGGAACCGAGCCCGCCAAAGCCGAGCTGCGCGAGGCCCGCATGCTAATCGATGGCAACTGGGTCGGCAGCCTTTCGGGCGCGACCCTGACCGTCGAGAACCCGGCGAAACGCAAGCCGGTTGCGACGATTCCGCGTGGTGACGCGGCCGATGTCGACCGCGCCGTCGAGGCTGCGGCGCGCGCGTTTCCGGCGTGGGGCAGAGTGGCGCCGCGGGACCGCGGGCGGCTGCTGCTTCGCATCGCCGACCAAATGGAGGACGAAGCCGAGGATATGGCGCGCCTGATTGCGCTCGAAACGGGCAACGCGCTGCGCACCCAGGCGCGGGGCGAGGCGCGGCTCGCCGCAGACATCTTCCGCTATTTCGGCGGGCTGGCGGGCGAGCTGAAAGGCGAGACGATCCCCCTCGGCGAGCACGTGCTGAGTTACACACGGCGCGAACCGCTCGGGGTCGTCGGCGCCATCATCCCGTGGAACGCGCCGGTTCTTCTCGGCGCGCTGAAGATCGCGCCCGCCCTCTGCGCCGGCAACACGCTGGTGCTGAAGGCCGCGGAGGACGCGCCGCTCGGCGTTTTGAAGATGGCGGCGACCTGTCAGGATTTCCTGCCGCCGGGCGTGCTCAATGTCCTGACGGGGCTCGGCCCCGAATGCGGCGGCCCGCTGGCACAGCATCCGCTGGTCATGAAGCTGTCGTTCACCGGCTCGACCGAGGTTGGCAAGATCATCATGCGCACCGCCGCCGAGCGCATCGTGCCGGTGTCGCTGGAGCTGGGTGGCAAGAGCCCGTCGATCGTCTATCCCGATGCGGACGAGGATTGGGTCGTCGACGGCGTCATCGCCGGGATGCGCTTCACTCGGCAAAGCCAATCCTGCACCGCCGGCTCGCGGCTGTTCCTGCACTCGAGCATCTTTGACAGCTTCCTCGAAAAGTTGCGCACCAAGACCCAGGCGCTGAAATTGGGCGACCCGCTTGATGAGGCGACTGATATCGGCAGCATCATCAACAACAAGCAGTTCACCAAAGTCTGCGGCTACGTCGAGGACGGGTTGAAGCGCAAGGACGCACGGCTGGTGTTTGGCGGCCTGCCGCCCAAAGAAGGGCCGCTCAGCGAGGGCTATTTCGCGATCCCGACCGTGTTTGCCGATACCTCAAACGATTGGCGGTTGGCGCGCGAGGAGATTTTTGGTCCGGTGCTGGTCGCGATCCCGTGGACGGACGAGGCCGACGCGATCCGGATGGCGAACGACAGCCATTACGGGCTGGCGGCCTATGTCTGGACCCACGACATCGGCAGCGGCCTGCGCGCGGCGCACGCGATCGAAAGCGGCTGGGTGCAAGTCAACCAGGGCGGCGGCCAGGCACCAGGACATTCGTATGGCGGCTACAAGCAGAGTGGTATCGGCCGCGAGTTCTCGCTCGAAGGCATGCTCGACAGCTTCACCCAACGCAAGAACGTGACCGTGAACTTGAACACACCGCGCCGGACGTAAGGCAGATGAGCGAAGCGTTCTCCATCAGGCCGGCAGTGTCGATCGAAGGCGTTTAGGGTTCCGGATTTGGCGCCACCAGGTGAGGGGCAGCGACAAGCATGACGCGGCTAGACTACATAGTTGCGCGCGAGCTTGTCGGGCGGTTGGCGATGCGGCGGAAATCCGTGAGCCGGCAGAAGATGCGCTCAATCAAATTACGTTCGCGTTAGGCGGGCGGGTATTTGAATGCGTTGAAGCGGCGGCCAGAGCGGAACCCGATCAGGTGCGGGCATAGCCGGAGTTGGTGAAGAAGTTGGCGCCTGATCGGGACCCCTACCCAACAGAAATGAGGCCGCTAAAGAATATGCGCATTCGGGGGTGGGGTCCCGACCCAGCGCCGCTTCCCACAAGGAGGTCGGGAAGCGGCCATCGCCCAAAAAAAGAGCGCGGCCCGCCAAAGGCCGCGTTAAGGGCATTTCTGAGAACCACCGTTTGAGGACTGTACACGACCGGCTCGCCGGAGGTTCCGGTGCATCGGTTTAACGCGCGTCCGGGTCGAACGACCAACCTCCCTGTCGACAAGGTGTCGTTCTCCTACCCGGTGCCGTTCAACGCCTTCAAGCGCTTCGCCCGTCCCTACTCGGCCGACGAGCGCGCCGCCCTGTTCCGCGACACCGCGGTATGCGTCTATCGGGTCGGCGAACAGTAAACCCAGCTATCATCGCAGGCGCGGGAGGTCCGAGAACATGAACAGCTACGACTATATCGTTGTGGGCGCCGGCTCGGCCGGGGCCGCCGTGGCGCACCGGCTGTCGGCCGATCCGCGCAACAAGGTGCTGCTGCTCGAAGCCGGGGCGCCGAGCCATCCTTGGTCGTTCGTCCCGGTCGGCTCGGCGCGGCTGATCAAGAATCCGGCGGCAAATTGGCTCTATGCGTCTGAGCCCGAGGCCAACACCAACGGACGGCGCATCCCGGTGCCGCGCGGCAAATTGCTTGGCGGGTCCAGCGCAATCAACGGAATGGCTTTTGTGCGCGGCCAGGCGCAGGATTTCGACACCTGGGCGCAGATGGGCAACCGCGGCTGGAGCTACGAGGAGGTGCTGCCCTTTTACAAGCGGATGGAGCGCTATGAGGCCGGCGGCGACGATGCCTATCGCGGCCGCGAGGGTCCGCTGCGGGTGACGAACCCGGAGCCGGGCGAGCCGATTTTCCGGGCGATCATCGAGGCGGCGGGGCAGGTCGGCATTCCGCACAACCCCGACTATAATGGAGCGAGCCAGGAAGGCATCGCGATGAGCCAGGCGACGATCGCCCGAGGCCGCCGCATGAGCACCGCGCGCTGCTACCTCGACCCGATCCGCAACCGCCCGAACCTGCATATCGAGAC
>DASUKH010000268.1:0-8758 GCA_036278835.1 Allostellaceae bacterium | reverse complement strand
TTCGCGCAGGCAGTACCGACGCGGATCGAAGTGCGCGGCGACGTTCGCGCCGCAATCCGGGCACTGTCCCTGCAATTCGCCTGACAGCAGCGGCGCCAGCGCCTCCATCGCGGTTTCCGCCCGCCGCCGCAGCGGCGCCGCTGCATCTTTTGGCTCAATGCACAGACGCATCAGCGCCGCTTCGGGATCCGGCGCCCGAACCGCGTGGATCTGGTCGGCGACAGTGGGCAGACGAAAGCGGAGGCCGGCCGCCGCGGCATCGGCAGATGCGCCAGGCGGTGTGAGAACGAACCAGCCGGGCTGCGCCGCGCAGGCGGCGATGCGCCAGCCGCGGCGGCCCAAACTGACAGGCCGCGGCCGATGATGGGCGAAGTAAGCCTCGATGCTGAACGAGATGTCGACCCGACTGCCGCATCCCGGCTCGCGGCAGTAAAGATCGCCGGTGATCCGATCGCCGATCAGCGCCTGCCGCAGCCGCAGCAGCAGCACGTCGAGATCAGCGGCCGGCAGTTCGGACCATGCCGGCACTGCGGCATCGTCATCATCGTCCGCTCGCGCCAGCCGCTGCGCCAACGACAGCGCCAGCGTGGTGTCACTGCCGCCGTACTCGCTCAGCAGCAGGTCTTCCTCGCCGGTCGGAGAGGTGAGCGCGACGCGCAGGCCGCTGACCGGCAGAACGAAGCGCGCGCAGATGCGGTCGGGCTGGACTGGGTCGGCGGGCGGCACGTCAGGTCTCCGGCACTTCGACCACTGAAGGATCGATCTCCCACCCTTCGTTCTCGAGCTTGATGTGTTCGACAGCCACCGTGTTGCTGCCGGCATCGAGATCGGGCAGCGCCTGGAACTCCGAGACCCAGCAGCGGTGCACGATATAGCCGTGCACCGGCTGGCCCTCTTCGTTCAGCAACTGGATGCGAATCTCGCGCCGAAGGTCCTTCAGCGACGTGCTGGCATGCCCCTGATCGAGTTTCTGTGCGGCGTCGGCCCAGACGAGGAAATCGGTATCCTGGGTGATGCCGCGTTCCAGCGTGATCGGGTCGTATTTGGTGCGGCCCAACCCCTTCAGGATGATCGGATTGCCGCCCTCCTTGTACTCGATGACGTCCGACGACCGCTTCAGCGCAGTCACCTTGCTGACGGCGGCGACCGGCGCCGTACCGGCGCCGAAATACACCAGAAACCGATAGGGTTTGTACGGGTCGAAGCGGCTGGTATTGATCGGAAAGATCGCCATTGCGGCACCTCATTGCGGGCAAGGCCGGGAAATCATCCGCTCTGCGCCTGCCCGGCAAGCTGCGCTATCGTGATGACGACGAACTCCGCCGGCTTCAGCGGCGCGAAGGCGACGACGATATTGACAATGCCCTGATCGATATCGGTCTGCGTCGTGGTCTGGCTGTTGCACTGCACGCTGAACGCCTCGCTCGGCTTGGTGCCCTGAAACGCCCCTTGGCGGAACAGACCCAGCATGAACGCATTGACGCTCATCGTGATCGCCGCCCATAGCGGCTCCGCATTCGGCTCGAACACGACCCAAGTGAGGTTGGCGTACAGCGACTGCTCGAGAAACAGCGCCATCCGCCGGACCGGCACGTAACGCCACTGCTCGTCGGTCAGGGTGACCAGCGTACGGGCGCCGAACACGGCGGTGCCGATATTGGGAAAGTCGCGCAGGCAATTGACGCCCAGCGGATTGAGCGTGCCCTGGCGCAAATCGGTCATGCGGCCGCGATCGACCACCCCGGTCGTATTGTTCGTCGTCGCCTGAAACCCGGCGGGCGCCTTCCACACGCCGCGCGCGACGTCGGTGGCGGCGAAAATGCCGGCGACCGTGGCGGCGGGCGGGATTTCGTTGACCTGTCCGGTTACCGGATTGATCGCCGAGCCGGTCAGCGGGTCGGGAGATTTCAGGTACGGGAAATAGAGCGCGGCGTTCGGCCCTTCCGGCGGAGTCGGCATGTTGCCGACATCGCCGTTCATCACGTCCTGGATCCGAATCGGAAATTCCGGGTCGCCGCCATCCGCCGACGCGGCGATCGGCGGGTCCATGATCAGAAAGGCCCTTTTCCGTTCGCAAAATGCCAGCGCGGCGCCCAGCACCGCCGAATTGGTGACCCCGGGGATCACCATCAGGTTGAAGACGGGCAGCTTGTCGAGCGCGGTGTCCTGCTGCATCACGGCGGTGAAGTCGGAAGCTTCAAAGATTGCCGTCGAGGCCGGCAGCGCAGTTGGAAAATTCTCGACGACGATGGCGGCCGGGAACGGCCCCGGCGGCGAGCCGACCGCGACCGTCACGAGTTGCGAAGCGGCGAGGCGGGTCACGACGTAATCGGGGTTCGGGGTGCGCCCGTCCGCCTCCAGCGGCTCCATGCTGACCCGCCGGAAGGTTTCGGTCACCCGGCCCGATCCCGATGCCGGACCGTAGCTGACAACGATATCGGCGGCCTCGGAAAGCGGCGGCGACGCGCCAGGGTTGACCGGGCGCACCGTGACGGTCATCCCGAACATCTCGTCGGTGATCTCGGTCGCGGTGAAGATGAGCGGGCCGATCGTCACGGTCGACCCGGCGATCGCCAGGTTCGGGTTTTTGATGCCGACAACGTAGGCGGTGGTGCCGCCATTGAGGAAAAACTGATTTACCGCCTCGGCCATGTCGCCGAAGGCGGTTTCCGGATCGCGCCCGGGGTCGTCGGCAAAGGCATAGGCGTTGCCGGCAGCGGCAAATGCCCCACTGCGCAGAAACCCGCCAAACTGCCGCTGGTAGTCCATAAAGCCGAAAATTTCGACAGGCCGCCCCCAATTCTTCGGCAGCGTCTTCAGCGGGTGGGTATAGCCGATGAAGACGGCGATATTGGTTGGAGCCGCAGTGATGCTGTGGCTGCTGCTCGGCAATTCCTGGATGTAGATGCCGGGGTAGCTGGTAGTGACGGCCATGGCAACTCCCCGTGATGATGCGGGCAAGCCGGTGACACACTCGCGCGTCAGTGCGCGAGACAACATTTTGAAGGAAGGCATTATGGTCGGCCGGCAAGCGGCACGACCGAAACCCGAATTCCGTGCTCCACAGTGTAGTGGCGCCGCATGCCGGGACGGCTGACCCGCCCCGTCTCGATCAAGGTTTAACCGAAGTCAACCATACGTGCTTATCGCGTGCAAGCGGAATTGCGCACAGCGTTCAGAAAGATGTTCATTGACAAGGGCGCCGTTAGGCGATCCGGCGCGGAACGGTTGTTAACGCGGCGCCAGTGGCACGCGCGCCAGTGATGGCGCTTCTGGCGGCCGCATCGCGTTTTTTACGATCCGCTCCGCCCGTACCGTCAGTGCCGCCGCTGGCTAATCGTTCGGAACGACGTCCGCCCAACGTGGCGGCCTATTCGGCGGCGTCGGCAAAATAACGGCGACCGCTGGCGCGCTGGTTTTCGTAGATCGATCCCTGATGCTCGGCCGGCGGCAAGGGCAGGCGCACCGGCACGGCGGCGAGGCGCGGCGTCACGCACGGCATGCCGGCGAGCAGCAATTCATCGAACTTCCCGATGCCGTCCTTGAAGCCGAGGAGCGGCCACGCATCGGCGGCGCGGTACTGAAACAGGAGAAAGCGCCGCGGCCGGCCGGAAAAATTGGTCGCCGAGCCGTGCACCGCGCGCACGTGATGGACCGTGATCGAGCCGGCCCGCCCGAGGCACGGCGCCGCCCGCGACAGGTCGAGATCGCAGCGCTCCGGGTCCATCGCGCCGCAGAACCGGCCGTTCGGCCCGTGATGGTCGTGGACCGGCCCCTGGTGGCTGCCCGGCACCACCAGCATCGGGCCATTCTCTGTATCGACATCGTCGAGCATGATACCGACCGCGGCCAGATCGTCGTTGGTGTGCGGATAAAACGCCCAGTCCTGATGCCATTCGATCGGCGCGCCGTACCCGGCCGACTTCATGTTGAGCTTGCCGGTGTCAAAGCGGACGCTGCCCCACAAATCCTTGAGGATCGCCACGACCGTCTCATTGCGGCTGGCGCGGAAATAGGCCGGGTGGATCAGGTGCGGCGCCTTGAGGCGGCGCACCCGCGGCTCGGCAGCGGAATGCGTCTCTTCGAGGTCGTAAATATCATCATTGGCCGTTACGCGTGCCGCGCCGGCGACAAACCCGTCGGTCGCCCCGCGCAATTCGGCGATCTCGGCCGGAGAGAATACGTCCGGCACGACGATGAACCCGTCGCGGTCATAGGCGGCGCGCTGCGCTTGGGTCAGCATTCCTCGGTCCTCCTCAATCGCGTAGGCCGGCGCGGCAATTGCGGTAAGCTACGATCATGCACTCGACCGCCGAAGCACGAAAGCTTCGTCTGGCAAAGCCGCATTCCCGCCGAAAGCCGGGGCCCATGGCGGCAACACGCGACGGTGGATGGGTGGGTCCCGGCTTTCGCCGGGAATGCGAAAAAGGGTTGATTCGCGCCTACGTCAGCGCCGCTCCGAACCAGATAGAAACAAACGCTTTCACCCCTGCATGATCGGTTCGCCGCGGATGTATTTGCCGCGGCAGAACATCAAGGTCGGCTTGTCGGTATAAGCGAAGCGCTCGACATGGCCGATAAAGATGATGTGATCGCCGCCGTAATGGCGGAACTCGTTGCGACATTCGAAATGCGCCGCCGAGCCGATCAGGACCGGGGCGCCGCATTCCGGGATGATGTGATCGACATCGGTGAATTTGTCGTCGGTCGATTTGGCGAAACGGTTCGACAGCTCGATCTGGTCGTAGGCGAGGATGTTGACGACGAAATGCGAGCTTTCCTGGAACGCGGGCAGGCTATTGGCGTAGAGCGAGCTGCTCCACAACACGAGCGGCGGATCGAGCGATACCGAGGTGAACGAGTTGGCGGTCATCCCGGTCGGCACGCCGCTGCGGCTGCGCGTCGTGATGATCGTGACGCCTGTCGCGAAGGAGCCGAGCGCGTTGCGCAATTCGCGGATGTTGAACCCCTCGGCCGAGGTGCTGTGGACCGCCGCCTGATGGCTGCCCGGAATGTCTCGTGACACGGTGTTTCCTCAATTCGTCCGCGGTGGGTCGGAGGGTGATGCCGATCAGATCGTCGCGTCCGGCGACAGGCCGAGCGCGACGCGGCCGTACATCGCGCCATTGATGTCCCAGCTCAGAACATAATGCGCGTTGGCGGCGTGCACGTCGCGGAAGGCGCGCTGCAGCGGGTTTCTGGCGTAGATCGCGCCGCCGCCGCTGGCGGTGAACAGCACATCGACCGCCTTCGTGCACAGCGTTGCAGCATAGGCGCCGTCGCGGCGGTAGCGGGCGCGCTGCTCGAGGCTCGGCACCGCGCCCTCGGCGGCGATGCGCGTCGCCTCGTCGCAATCGCCGAGCATCAGCGCCTGCGCCGCGTCGGCGATCGCCGCCGCTTCCGCGAGATGCACCTGCAACGTATTGAAATCGGCGAGGTTGCGGCCGGTGAAATTGCTGAGCCGGGTGCGGGTCGTCGTGACGAAATGCTCGATCGCGCCTTGCGCGATGCCGAGCGACACGCCGGCGATGCAGAACGCGAAAAGGCTGATCGCCGGCAGCCGGTAGAGCGGCGACGGGTTGACCTCGCTGCCGGGGTTGGGACCGCCCGTCATATGATCGACGGCGAGGGTGCGGTGCTCCGGCACAAACACATCTTCGACCGCGACATCCTTGCTGCCGGTGCCCATCAGGCCGATCACCTGCCAGGTATCGATGATCTTGTATTCGCCGGCCGGCACCAGAAAGACGCGCGGCTCGGTGACGCCGGCTTCCTCATCGGTGGCGATCGCGCCCAGCATGTTCCACGATACGGCATCGACCCCGCTCGAATAGGGCCAGCGGCCCGTCAGCCGATAGCCGCCCGGGACCGGCCGCGCCCGGCCGCGCGCGAAAATCAATGCCGAGCCGACCAGATTGTCGGGCGACTGGCCCCACACGTCATCCTGCCCCCGCTCCGGCCACATGCCGAGGAGCCAGTGGTGCGCCGCGAGGTTGGCCAGCACCCAGGCGGTCGAGCCGCAGCCGCGGCCGAGCGCGGCGACGATCTCGACGATCGCCCGGAACGGCAGTTCGGCGCCGCCGACCCGCTTCGGCTGCAGGATGCGGAAGAGGCCGCTCTGATGCAGATCGGCGATCGTCTCGTCGGGCAGCCGGCGCAATTCCTCGGCGCGGGCGGCGCGCTCGCGCAACACCGGCACCAGCGCCTCGGCGCGCGCCAACAGCGAGGGCATCTCCAAAGGTCCGCCTCGGCCTTTGTTCGCATCGGGCATCGCGCACCTCATTCCTGCCGGCGGCATCAAAACCTGCCCCAAGCGCCTCATGTTACTCGCCGCCTGTCGATTTGTCTGCCCGCGACGGCTGTTATGCCCGCCCGCCGGCGACGCCGGCCCGCTTCGGGTTCCGCAGCGCCGCCCCGCGCCCCACATATCGAGAACGGAAAACCGGAGGAAAAGATGGACGCGCCTCTGCACGTCGTCTGCCCGCATTGCGACGCGATCAACCGTGTGCCGCTCGCCCGGCTCGGCGAGCACGGGCGCTGCGGCGAATGCCATCGAGAGCTGTTCGAGGGCCGCCCGGCGGCGCTCGACACCGCTCGGTTCGAGCGCCACCTCGCGAAAAGCGGTGTGCCGCTGCTGGTCGATCTGTGGGCGCCGTGGTGCGGCCCGTGCCGGTCGATGGCGCCGGAATTCGAGCGCGCCGCCGCGCTGCTCGAACCGCGGCTGCGCCTCGTCAAGGTCAATATCGACGAGGAGCCGGCAGTGGCGCAGCGGTTTCAGGTGCGCAGCATCCCGACCTTGGTGCTGGCATTCCAGGGCCGCGAACTCGCCCGCGCAGCCGGCGCGCGCTCTTCCCCGCAGATCGTCGAGTGGGCGCAGGCCGAACTGAGCCGGGCGGCGCCTGCGTGAGTTGCCGCCTGCCCCGCGCAGGCTCATAGGCGCCAAGGACAGCGGCTTTTCAGAACACCGGAAAGGTTCCGGAAACCGCCCTTGCCGCAAATGCGGGCTGTTAGCGCCTATCCGCCGGATCATTTTTTCATAAACTCCGGTCTGAAACGCAGGGGGGTTTCGATGCTCGGATCAGGCATCAGATTCGTGCTCGCTGTCGGGCTGTGCATGGCCGCCCTGTTGTCTACGGCGCTCGGCACGGCCGCTCCCGTCCGCGCGCAGAATTTGGCATGGCTCGGCGGCGACACCGTTGAGATCGCGCCGAACCGCATGGGACTGAACGGGTCGCAGAGCAATGAGCCGCTGCTCGGCTATCTCGCGAAGCCGGAGGCGCCGGGCCGCCATCCGGCCGTGGTCGTCCTGCATGGCTGCGGCGGGTTCAGCGCGAATTACCCGGTCATCGCCGACGTGCTGAAATCATACGGCTATGTCGCGCTGGCGCTCGACAGCCTCGGCGAGGCGAACGCCTGCGTCCCCCACGGCCTCGGTTCCTTGGTGGAGGCGCATGACGCCTACACGGCGCTCGATTGGCTGACGCGGCAGGATTTTGTCAATCCCGACCGGGTTGCCGTGCTCGGCTTCTCGATGGGAGCGAAAGCGGTCTTCAACGATGTCCAAGCCGGTGGCGGGGCCGCCGAAAAGGCCGAGAGACGGCATTTTAGCGCGGCCATCGGCTTTTATCCGAATTGCCGATCTCGGGCAGGAATCATGACCGTTCCCACCCTGATCCTTGTCGGTGACAAGGACGACTGGGCCCTCGCGTCGTGGTGCCGGGAGATGATGGCGCGCCGGAACGGCAAAGGCGCGCCGGTGAAGCTGGTCATTTATCCGGGGGCGACGCACGCCTTCAATGTTCCGGGCCGGACGCGAGACTATCTTGGCCACCACCTCGCCTACGATCCGCAGGCCACGGCGGCGGCGTGGAAGGAGGTCCGCGAGTTTCTGCAAATGACGCTCGACGCGACGCCGGCGGCGGAGAGCCGCTGACCCGGACCGCCGGCCTCCGGCCGACATGCCGGCGGGACGCCGGCGGCCCGATGGAAGGCTGATCCGCCCCGATGCCGCTTGCATGCGGCGGTTGGGGCGCCGATCTTTCGGCGATGAACCTTGCCGAACGGGTGCTCTACCGCGACGGGCTGGTGCTGGTCATCGACAAGCCGGCCGGCATCCCGGTGCATGCCGGGCCGGGCGGCGGCCCCAACCTCGAACACTGGTTCCCGCTGTTGCGCTTCGGGCTGCCGCGGCCGCCAGCCCTGGCGCACCGGCTTGACCGCGACACCTCGGGCTGCCTCGTGCTGGGGCGCCATCCGAAGGCGCTGCGCCGGCTCGGCCGGCTGTTTTCCGAAGGGCGGGTTGAGAAGGTCTATTGGGCGGTGGTGGCCGGGGAGCCGCGCGAGGCCGAAGGCCGCATCGAGGCGGCGCTCGCAAAGCAGCCGCGCGGCACGGTCGGCTGGCGCATGATCGCGGACCCGGACGGGCAGCACGCGGTGACAGATTACCGGGTGCTGGCGACCGACGCGGGCCGCAGCTGGCTCGAACTCAGGCCGCGTACCGGGCGCACCCATCAGGTGCGGGTGCATTGCGCATTGCTCGGCTGTCCGGTGGTCGGCGACCCCGCCTATGGCGGCCCCGAGGGCATGCCGTTGCAGCTGCACGCGCGCGCCATCACCTTGCCGCTCTACCCGGCGCGCGAGCCGGTTGCCGCCGAGGCGCCTGTGCCGCCGCATATGCTCCCGGCTCTGGCCGCGCTCGGCTACGATGCGGCGCCGACAATCAGGGAGGCGGTGCCGGCATGATCCCGCGCTACAGCCG
>DASUKH010000267.1:0-16543 GCA_036278835.1 Allostellaceae bacterium | reverse complement strand
TGCCGCTCGACAACCAATGGGACCGCTGGCCGGGCGTCTCCTATCAATTGCCGACGCAATGCTGGGTCGGGCCGCATCACAGCGCCGTCATCACCGGCATCGCGCGTGCCGGCATCAATGCGCTGATCGAGCTGGCCGCCGGCAAGACGCCGCGCGGCCGCACCTTCCGCTTATCCGACAGCCCGCAGGTGCAGGACGCGATCGGGCGGGCCGATGCGATCCTCAATGCCGGCCGCGCCTATCGCAGCGCGATGATCGCCGAATTGTGGGCGGCGGTCGCCGCCGGCCGCGAAACCACCTTGGAACAACGCGGGCGCTGCCGGCTCGCCGCCGTCCATGCCGCCGATTGCGCGCGGCAGGCGATGGATTTGATGTACCGCCATGGCGGCAGCACCTCGTTCCAGCGCGACAGCCGCCTCGCCGAATGCTGGCGCGACCTGCAGGTGGTCGGCCAGACGGTGACGATCGCGCCGGAATGGTATCCGATCGGCGGCCGCATCTATCTCGGGATGGACCCCGGCCCGCGCCTGCAGTAGTGAGCCAACACCATCACGTCGTCCCGGCGAAGGCCGGGCCCCATTTATCAGCCGCCCGGGCATTTGACCCGTGGGTACCGGCCTGCGCCGGTATGACGGTGATTGTTCCGTAGCGAGCGGCCCAACGCGAGGGGAGAAGCAGTATGAAAGTCGTCACCCTGAAAAACATCCCGGACATCCCGGTCGACGGCGCCGCCGAGCCGATCGAGGGATGGACCGGGCCGGTGCAGCGCTCGCGCCAGACCATCATTCAGCCGGGCGACTCCGCCAATTACAATTGCAGCGTCGTCAATTTCAGCCAGGGCTGCACGACCGGCTGGCACACCCACACTTGCGACCAGATTCTCGTCGTGACCTCGGGGTCCGGCATGGTGGCGAACGAGCAGGAGCAGCGCGAGATCAATGTCGGCGACGTCGTGCACATCAAGGCCGGCGAGCGGCACTGGCACGGCGCCAAGGCGGATTCGACGATGGGCCACATCACGATCACCCTGGTCGGCGGCCAGGCCACCTGGGGTTAGTGATGTCGGACGCCCGCAGCAACCACCGCATCGCCTGGTTTAACGGCCGCTTCGTGCCGGAACGCGAGGTGGTGCTGCCGTTCCGCGACCGCGGCTTCAAATACGGCGACGCCGCCTTCGACATGACCCGCACCTTTCACGGAAGGCCGTTCCGGCTCAAGGAGCATGTCGAACGGCTCTACCGTTCGCTGCGCTATCTGCGCATCGACCCCGGGATCGGGCAATCCGAAATGGTCGCGGTCAGCGAACAGGTGCTCGATCGCAACCGGCATTTTCTGACCCAAGACACCGATTTCTGGCTCGGCCAGCGGGTGTCGCGCGGGGTCGATGCGGTCGGCGACGAGGGTTGGGAGCACACCGGCCCGAACGTCATTGTCGAGTGCATCCCGCTGCCGCTGAAGGCGCGGGCGCGACTGTTCCGCGACGGCATCGACATCGTCGTGCCGCCGACAAGGCGGGCCGGCCCCGACGTGCTGTCGGCTCGCGCCAAGACGCACAACTACCTCAACCTGATCACCGCCGACCTCGAAGCCAAGGCGCAGGACAAGGAGGCGTGGTCGGTATTGCTCGACGGCCAGGGCCACCTGTCCGAGGGGATCGGCAGCAACGTGTTCCTGGTCCGCGACGGCGCGGTGATGACGCCGCAGGCGCGCGGCGTGTTGCCGGGGGTCAGCCGGCAGGCGGTCATCGATTTGTGCGGCGAACTCGGCATTCCGTGCGAGGAGGCGGACCTCGACCTTTACGATGCCGCGACCGCCGACGAGATGTTCATGACCTCGACCAGCCTGTGCCTTTGCCCGGTGCGCAGCATCGCCGGCCGCGCCCTGCCGGAGCCGGTGCCGGGTCCGGTCACAAGCCGCCTGACGGAGGCCTACGCCCGGCTCGTCGATTGCGATTTTGTTGCTCAGTATTTGAAGCACCTCGGCTGAGGGGAAGCGCATCCCTCGGGAATGCCGGTTTTTAGGGCATGGCCGCCGCCGCTCACCCCGGCGCGGTCGCCAGCGCGGCAACCCCCGGCAACTCGCGGCCTTCCAGCCATTCGAGGAAGGCGCCGCCGGCGGTCGAGACATAGCTGAAATCGTTGGCGACGCCGGCGGCGTGCAGGGCCGCCACGGTGTCGCCGCCGCCGGCGACGCTCATCAGCCGGCCGGTGCGGGTCAATTCGGCCGCCTTGCGCGCCACCGCGATCGTGCCGCGGTCGAAGGGCGGGGTCTCGAAGACGCCCAGCGGCCCGTTCCATACCAGGGTGCGCGAGGCTTCGAGCGCGGCGGCGATGCGGCTGGCGGTATCGGGGCCGATGTCGAGGATCATCGCGGTCGGCGGCACGGCGTTCACCCCGACGGTGCGGGTCGCAACCCCCGCTTCGAGCTTCTCGGCGGTCACCGCATCCTCGGGCAGGATGATCTCGCAGCCGCGCTCCGCCGCCTTGGCCCGGATCGCCCGCGCCGTGTCGGCGAGGTCGCGCTCGCACAGCGAGCGGCCGACCGGGCGTCCTTCGGCGAACAGAAATGTGTTGGCCATCGCGCCGCCAATCGCCAGCCGGTCGACCTTGGCGATCATCGATTGCAGCAGGTCGAGCTTGGTCGAAACCTTGGCACCGCCGATCAGCGCGATCAACGGGCGTTGCGGGTTTTCGAGGGCGGCGCCGAGCGCGTCGAGCTCGGCCTGCATGTTAAGCCCGGCCGCCGCCGGCAGGAGATGCGCCAGCGCGGCGATCGAGGCGTGCGCGCGGTGTGCCGCCGAGAACGCGTCATCGACGTAAAGATCGCCGAGCCGGGCGAGTTGTTTCGCGAATTCCGGGTCGTTCGCCTCCTCGCCCTTGTGGAAGCGCAAATTTTCGAGGAGCGCCACCTCGCCCGGCTTGAGCGCCGCGACCACCCGCTCCGCCTCGGGGCCGATGCAATCGGGCGCGAACTGCACGGTGCGGCCGCCGAGCGCCTTGGATAACGGCTCGACCAGCGGGCGCAGGGACTGTGCCGGGTCGGGCCCCTTCGGCCGGCCGAAATGCGACATCACGACGACCCGCGCGCCCTTGTCGAGCAAGGCCGTCACGGTCGGCGCCAGGCGCTCGATGCGGGTGCTGTCAGTGACCCGGCCATCCTTCACCGGCACGTTGAGATCGGCGCGCACCAGGACGCGCCTGCCGGCGGGGTCGAGATCGTCGAGGGTGCGGAATTGCGGCATCGTTCTCTCCGTGATCGCCCGTCTTTTATGATTGCTTTTATGATTGTCGCGCGCCCCTTTGAAAAGCCGCCGACGCTCGCCAATTCCTTCGCACGATGGCCAGGAACCTTGGCAGGCTCGCCTTCGAGACCGCGCAGATGGCGCGGATCGGGTGGTATTTCGGACAAAAGATGCTGGCGGCGCGGCTCACCCGCCCGGTATCGGCACCGCCCCGGCTAAGCGGTCGCCCGGTACCCGATCGCCAGCGCCTGCTCGCCGATCTGTGGCGGCTGATCGAGCGCGATTGGGCCAATATCGCGGCCGGCATCTATGCGCCGCCCGAGGAGTGGCGCGGCAACCCGCTCGGCGGGCTCAGGCGGGCGGCCGATTTCTTCGCCGATCTCGGCGCGGTCGAGCGGCGCCGCCATGGCGCACCGCGCGAGGCGCTGCTGAACGAACCGGCAGCGGCGCATTACCCGGCCTATTACCGCCGCGCCTTTCATTTCCAGAGCGACGGATATCTGAGCGAGGCCTCGGCCGAACGCTACGACCACCAAGTCGAGGTGCTGTTCGGTGGCGGCGCCGCGGCGATGCGGCGCCAGGCCCTGGTACCGCTCCGCGAGGCATTGCTGCAGACCGAAGGCGGACCGGCGCGGGCGCGCCTCCTCGATATCGGCTGCGGCACCGGCGCTTTCCTCGCCGAGGTCAAGCGCAATTACCCGCGCCTCGCGGTGACCGGCCTCGACCTGTCGGCGCCCTATCTGACAGTGGCGCGGCGGCGCCTCGCCGACTGGTCGCGGGTGGCGCTGATCGCCGGGGCGGGCGAGGCGTTGCCGTTTGCCGCGGCGCGATTCGATGCCGCCGCCTGCATCTATCTCTTTCATGAGCTGCCGCCGGCCGTGCGCCGTGCAGTCGCCGCCGAGATCGCGCGAGTGGTGAAGCCGGGTGGCGCACTGATCTTCCTGGATTCGCTGCAGACCGGCGACGAGCCGGATTACGACGCGCTGCTCGATTATTTTCCGCTCGCTTTTCATGAGCCTTTTTATGCAAGCTATGTGCGCGAGAATCTTGACGCGCTGTTCAGCCCATGGTTCATGCGGGTGGAAGGCTCGCCGGCCTACTTTTCAAAAGTGGTCAGCTATCGCCGTCGGGAGGCGCGGGAGGAGGAGGCAACCAGATATAGATACCGCTTGGCCTAGGGCTACTAGACTGGTACTGTATGTTGTGGGGGCAGCATACACTGCTACTGGATACGGGGGGAACAGATGGAGGGGACCTGGACGCCCGAGCGCATGGCGCAACTGACGGCGCTGTGGGACGAGGGGGTGAGCACGGCGGAAATCGGCCGGCGCATCGGGGTTACAAAAAACGCGGTGATCGGCAAGGTTCACCGCATCGGACTGGAGCCGCGAATCGTCAAGGAGCCGCCGCCGACGCGGCGCAACGTTTTCGATTTTACCGGGCCGGTCTGCATGTGGCCGATCGGGCACCCGACCGACGCGGATTTCCATTTCTGCGGCGGCCGCCCGTCAGCCGGCAAGCCCTATTGCGAACACCACGCAGCGCTCGCCTATATCAAGCCGAAGGAAAAGCCGGAAGCGGCGTAACGCAGCACCACGGACCGCAGGCGTCCTGCCTGCGGTCCGGGGGTCAGTGCGCCAATTCGCGCATCGCGCGGTCGATGCCGTCGAGGGTCAGGGGGAACATCCGACCTTCCATCAGCGCGCGGATCATGCCGATGCTGACCGTGCCGCCCCAATATTTTTCGGGCACCGGGTTGAGCCAGACCGCCTTCGGATAGGCGTCGAGCAGCCGCTCCATCCACACCCGCCCCGGCTCGTCGTTCCAGCGCTCGACGCTGCCGCCTTCGCGCTCGATCTCGTAGGGACTCATGCTGGCGTCGCCGACCAGCACCAGCTTATGAGCGCCGTCATAGGTGCGCAGCAGCTGCATGACGTCGATCTGCTCGACATGGCGACGCCGCGAATCCTTCCACACCGTGTCGTAAAGGCAGTTGTGGAAATAGAAATGCTCGAGGTGCTTGAACTCGCCGCGGGCCGCCGAAAAGAGTTCTTCGCAGACCCGGATGTGGTCGTCCATCGATCCGCCGACATCGAGAAACAATAACAGCTTCACCGCATTGTGCCGCTCCGGCAGCATCTGCAGGTCGAGCCAGCCGGCATTGTGGGCGGTCGAACGCACCGTGCCCGGCAGGTCGAGTTCGAGCGCGGCGCCTTCGCGGGCGAAACGACGAAGCCGGCGCAATGCCAGCTTGATGTTGCGGATGCCGAGCTCGAGCGTGTCGTCGAGGTTGCGGAACTCGCGCCGGTCCCACACCTTGACGGCGGTGCGGTTGCCCTGCGATCTGGGGCCGATCCGCACCCCCTCCGGGTTGTATCCTTCGGCGCCGAAGGGCGAGGTGCCGCCGGTGCCGATCCATCTCTTGCCGCCCTGGTGCCGCCCCTTCTGTTCGGCGAGGCGCTGGCGCAGCGTCTCCATCAATTTGTCCCAGCTGCCGAGCGATTGGACCAGCCGCTTTTCCTCCTCGGTAAGGTAGCGCTCGCCGAGTTTCTTGAGCCATTCCTCGGGGATTTCGGTCTGCGGGTCGGAAGGGGTCTCGATGCCGTTGAAGCAATGCCCGAACACCCGGTCGAAGCGGTCGAGATGGCGCTCGTCCTTGACGAGGGCGGTGCGTGCCAGAAAGTAGAACTCGTCGATGTCGAACCGCGCTACTCCCGCCCGCATCGCCTCCAGCAGGGTCAGAAACTCGCGCAATGACGCCGGCACCCTGGCCGCCCGCAATTCGAGAAAGAAGGAGATGAACATCTGGGGTGCCGACCGGGTGGTGACAGGTTCAGGAGATCGAGAGCAGCGGCTTCGGATCGATCTTCGCTGATACCGGAATATTTAGCACGCCGCGCGGCGGTTCGATGCCAATTCGCTCCGTCGATCGGGGACGTTGCGGGATCGCCGCCGGTGCGGCGTCCGATCGCGGGCGTGCGACCAAATGACACTACCGGGAACGATCGGAGCCGCTATGGTGCGCGTTCTGCTAGGAGGAAACTGGATGGTCAGAGTTGAGCGGACATTGGGGGCGGCGGCGGCGATCGCGCTTGCCCTAACTTTTGGTATCTCGTCGGCACGAGCGGCGGAAACCCCGAAGCACGGCGGGCATTTCACCTATCTGATCCCGGCCGACGCGCCGCCGAGCTTTGACGGTCACAAGGAACAGACCTTCGCGACGGTGCATACTGCCGCGCCGTATTACAGCGTGCTGATCCGGGTCGACCCGCAGAACCCGGCCTCGACCACCGATTTCGTGTGCGATCTGTGCACTGAGATGCCGAAGCCGACCGATGGCGGCAAGACCTACACGTTCAAGATCCGCGACGGGGTGAAGTTCCACGACGGGTCGCCGCTGACCGCCGCCGACGTGGCCGCCAGCTGGAACGAGATCGTCTTTCCGGGGAAGGGCGTGTTCAGCGCGCGGAAAGCCTATTTCGAAATGGTTGACAAGATCGAGGCGCCGGACGCGCACACGGTCGTCTTTCATCTGAAGTACCCGACGACGGCCTTCATCCCGGCGATCGCCGATCCGTTCGCATTCATCTACGAGAAAAAGATCCTCGACAAGGATCCGCACTGGTACGAAAAGCACATCATGGGCTCGGGCCCGTTCAAATTCGTCAGCTACTCGGCCGGGCAATCGATCAACGGCGTGCGCAATCCCGATTATTACCACAAGGGGCTGCCCTATCTTGACTCGATCACCGGGATCTATGCGCCGAAGCAGGCGACCCGGGTCGATGCGATCCGCGCCGACCGGGCCGCAATGGGATTCCGCGGTCTGCCGCCCTCGGCCGTCAGCCAGCTGAAGCAGGCGCTGGACGGCAAGATCGACGTGCAGGAAAGCGTGTGGAATTGCGGCAGCGATCTGTTCTTCAATCACAAGAAAAAGCCGTTCGACGATGCGCGGGTGCGCCGCGCGCTGTCGCTGGCGATCGATCGCTGGGGCGGCGCGCCGGCGCTGTCGAAGATCGCCATCGTCAAGGCGGTCGGCGGCATCGTCTTCCCCGAGTCGCCGCTGGCGATGAACAAGCAGGAATTGCAGGAGGTCGCCGGGTTCTGGCCGGATATCAACAAGTCGCGCACTGAGGCGAAGCGGCTGCTCAAGGAAGCCGGCGTCTCGAACCTCAGCTTCGAACTGCTCAACCGCGACGTCGACCAGCCCTATAAATATGTCGGCATCTGGCTGGTCGATCAGTGGAGCAAGATCGGCGTGCACGTGACCCAGAAGGTGCAACCGACGGGGCCTTGGTTTGCCACGATGCGCTCGGGCAATTACAGCGTCGTGCATTACCCAATCTGCCACAGCGTCGTGAACCCGGTGCTCGATGTGGCGACCTACCTGCCGACCTCGATCAGCGCCGAGAATTACGGCTATTACGAAGATGCGAAGGAGACCGAGCTCTACAACAAGATGCTGCACGAGAATGACCCGCAGAAGCAGAAGGCCGCGATGCACGCCTTCTCGAAATGGGTGATGGATACGCAGGCGCACGCCACCAAGGTCCTGTGGTGGAATCGCATCGTCCCGTATCACTCTTACGTGAAGGGCTTCAAGATCAGCCCGAGCCATTATCTCAACATGGATCTGTCGACGATCTGGCTCGACAAGTAGGGAAAGCACCCGGCACTCCCTCCCGTTCCCCGCTCCGGGGAGCGGGAGGGTCTCGGCCGATGATGTCCGGTCGGGGGAGCGAAAGGGCGACAGCTCACGGCTGGCGCCCTTTTTCATCGCGACAGCGCGAGCCGCCCGGGGCCGGGAGCCGGGTCCCGAAATGGACTGAGCGGTCCCCTTGGCCGGGCTTGCCGTTCTCCGGCGTGCGGGCCCGCATCAATCAGGACCTTTCCAACATCCGGCTCGACAAGTACACTCCGACGGCCGGTGCCGGCAGGCATTCCGCCGCCGGCCCGGTCCTCATCGCCGATCCCGCGACAACGGGAAGAACGGCGGGATGCCGCCGGTAAAATCGCCGGAGACAGCCCCGGAAGGGCGTCGTCGCGGCATGGGGCGGGGATGGGCGGAGGCAGCGACAGCGCGGGCCGATAACGGCGCCGCAGGTTTGCACTGGGAAGGCGCATGTATCGATACGTCATAAACCGCGTGCTGCTGGTGATTCCGACCCTGTTCGGCGCCGCCACCCTGGTCTTCATCCTGATGCGCCTGATCCCCGGCGACATCTGCCTGGTGCGGCTCGGCTCGGGCGGCACCAGTTTCACGGCGGACGCGCTCGCCGCCTGCCATGCCGAGCTTGGCATCGACAAGCCGTTGCTCCTGCAATATTTCGACTTCATCTGGGGTCTGCTGCATTTCGATTTCGGCATCTCGATGTGGTCGGGGAAGCCCGTGATCAGCGAGATCGCGGCACGCTTCCCGGTCTCGCTCGAAATCGCGTTGCTGGCGACGATCCTCGCGGTCACCCTGGCGATCCCGCTCGGCACGATTTCGGCTCTCAAACAAAACAGCTTTATCGACCTCGTGGTGCGCACCTTTTCGATTGCGGGCCTCGCGACCCCGTCATTCTGGATCGGCATCATGTCGATCCTGATCGTCCTCGACCTGACCCAAATGATCTCCGGCCATCCGTGGATGCCGCCCATCGATTACGTGCCGATCTGGAAGGACCCGCTGCGCAACCTGTCGATCGTGATGCTGCCGGCACTAACCATAGGCTACCGCTATTCCGCGGTATCGATGCGCATGACCCGCTCGGCGATGCTCGAAGTCATGCGCGAGGACTACATGCGCACGGCCCGCGCCAAGGGCCTGCTCAACCGCATCATCATCAACCGGCACGCGCTGAAGAACGCGATGCTGCCGGTCATCACGGTGGTCGGCATCGAGTTCGCGTTCCTGATCGGCGGCCTCGTCGTCACTGAGCAGGTGTTCAACATCAACGGCATCGGGCGGCTGATGGTCCTGTCGGTGCAGAACCAGGACTACACGCTGACGCAGGGGCTGGTCATCCTGACCGTCACGATCGCGGTGTTGAGCAATCTTGTCGTCGATCTGGTCTATGCGTGGCTCGATCCGCGCATCCGCCTCGCTTGAGAAGGGCTGAGCGATGTCCGCCATCGAACGCACCCCGGCCGCCGCCTCGGCCCTTGTCGAAGATTTCGTCCCGCAGCGCGGCCCGATCGCCGTCACGCTCCGGTTTCTGCGCCGCCAGCCGATCGGCGCGATCGGCATCATCATCATCATCCTGGTCGGGCTGGCCGGCATGTTCGCCAACGTGCTCGCCCCCTATAACCCGACCGCCAACGATTTCGCGGCGATGACGCAACCGCCGAGCTGGGCGCACATTCTCGGCACCGACCAGCTCGGGCGCGATATTTTCTCGCGCATCCTCTACGGCGCCCGAACCGCTTTTATCGTCGGGCTGACCTCGGCGCTGGCCGGCGGCATTAGCGGTCTCGTCCTCGGCGTATCGAGCGCCTATTTCGGCGGCCGCATCGATTTGTGGCTGCAGCGGGTAATCGACATCGTGATCTCATTTCCGCTGATCATCATGGCGTTGGCGGTGGTTTCGATCTTCGGCACCGGCGTGCAGAACGTCATCGTCGCGATCACGATCCCCTTGATCCCGCGCTGCGCCCGGGTCGTGCGCTCGTCGGCCCTGGCGATCCGCGAGGTGCCCTATGTTGATGCCGCGCGCGCGCTCGGCTACGGGCACATGCGGATCATCATGCGCCACATGGTGCCGAACGTGATCGCGCCGTTTCTGATCATCATCACCGCCTCGGTCGGGTCGGCGATCCTCGCCGAGGCTTCGCTCTCCTATCTCGGCCTCGGTGTGCAGGAGCCGGTGCCGGCCTGGGGGCTGATGCTGCAAGGCGGCGCCGAGGAATACGCGACAACGGCGCCGTGGATCGCGATCTTCCCGGGGCTTGCGATCATGGTGACGGTGTTCGGCATCAACCTGTTCGGCGACGCGCTGCGCGACGTCCTCGATCCCAAGCTGCGCGACCGCTGACCGCGTCACGGATCGCCAGCGTCTCGCCGGCATGCCGGCCGGAGACCGGCGGTTCGTTGACGTTGCTACTCGCAGCGGCTATTCGCGGCGGAAGGTTACGACCAGCACGTCGCGGTGGCCCGGCCGGCCCGGGTCGAGCGGGGTTACCGGCGTGACCCCGTGATAGACGCGGTTGTCATCGGTGACGGCCGCGTCGAACGGTTCGGTCAGGGTAAAGCTGCCGAGCGGACGCCCGGCGAGGTCGCCGATCGCAGTCTCGCCGCTGGCGATGTTGATCCGGCTGACCAGCAGCACCAGCACCCAATCGACGCCGTCCCGATGCATTCCCTCCGGGGTCGGACGGCCCTCCTGGCCGTGGCGCGCCTCGATACGGAACTGGTGCACCTCGACGTGCCAGGATAAGGGGCGCAGCGGCGGCGGGGTCAGCCCCTCGAACAGCCGCCGGCAGGTCGCGAGGATCGCTTCCAAGGCCGGATGGCGGCCCATCGCGTCGGTCGCCGGCTCGAACCAGCGCTCGACCCCGCCGTTCAGCGGGTTGTAGTCGCGGCTCTGGTAGTGCGGCTGATGCTGCTTGCGGACAATGCCGGCGGCGCCGGCGCGAAAGCAGGCGAACCGGCGCCGCCGGTAGCGCCCGCCATCGGCCATGTAGGCATCGACCCCGAGATCGTCCCAACTCGCGGCGAAGCCGTCCCAATCCCGCAACCCCGCGTCGTCGAGCACGCCGCGCAACTCCGGCGCCCGCACAAAGGCGTAGCCGTCGCGGGTCACGGCGGCGCCGATCGCGGCAAGACGGTCTGTTGCGGGTTGCATGCTTCCCATCAGCCGATCACTCCGTAGCGCGGGTGATCAGGGGTTCGAGGCCGGCTTCTCGTTGACGCACCGCAACAGGCGCCAGTAGCCGAGCAGATTGCTCGGCCGGATCTCGCGGACCGTCAGCGCGCTGTCGCGCAGAAAGGCGTCGAGCGGAAAATCAGCGTGGAAACCGATATGCCGCGCGAGATGCGCAAGGCGCCTTTCCATAAAGCGCAAGGCCCAGTTGTCGCTGGTGAAATGGTTGACCAGCACGATCGTGCCGCCGGGGATGCACACCCGCCGCATCTCGGCGGCAAAGCGCGCCGGGTTCGGGACCACCGAGGCGACATAAAGAGCCAGCACCGCATCAAACGAATTGTCATCGAAGTCGAGATGCTCGGCATCCATGACATGCAGCCCATCGACGTGCGCCAGATGCTCGCGCCCGACCCGCTGCTTGGCTTTTTCCAGCATCTCGGCCGATACGTCGATGCCGGTGACCCGCGAATCCGAGCGGAAATACGGCAGCGACAGCCCGGTGCCGACCCCGACTTCGAGGATGCGCTGTCCCGGCCGATCGTTGGCGATGCGCACCGCCTCCTTGCGGCCGGGATGAAAAACCGGGCCGAAGACGATATCGTAAGACCCGGAAAACAGCCGGTAAGTCCGGATCGTATCGCGCAGGTCCATCTTTCCGCTTCTCACCGCTGGCGGCGCGGCTTGGCGGCCAGACCGCCCGCGCCGACGTATCTCAGGGTCAGGCTTATAACCCCTGAGGGCGGCAACGATAAGCGCTACGCGCGGGGGCGATGCATGTTCCCGTTGCAGGCGCAAAGGGCCGCCGCCCCGCGCCCGCGGCGCGAGCGCTTCTTTGGCGGAGTTGGGCGGAATTAGGTTGCCCTGGGTTCCCGCTTTCGCGGGAACGACGGTTCAACCGTAAAGGATCGGGGGTCTGATCAGAAGATCAGCTCGATGCGGTCGGCTTCGAGGCCCTTGCGGCCGTCCACGACATCGACGCGCACCCGCTGGCCAGGTTCCAGCCCGTTAATCCCGCAGCGCCGCAACGCGGTGATGTGGATGAACACGTCCTTGCCGCCGCCATCGGGGGAGATAAACCCGTAGCCCTTTTCCGGCTCGAACCATTTGACGGCGCCTTCCAGGCTGGTCGACGGGCGCGGCACCTGCCGCTCGATGCCGTCCGATCGGGGCGGGACGGCGGTGCTTGCGTCGATATGCAACACCTGGGTGACGAGCGGCCCCTTGGCGCCGGCGCTGACCTCGCAGGTGATCAGCGAGCCCTCCCGGACATCCTCATAACCGGCGCGGCGCAGGATGGCCATCGGCAGAAACGCATCCTGCGTGCCGTCGGCCATCGTGACAAAACCGAAACCCTTGCTGGGGTTGAACCACTTGACCGTCGCATCGACGCGGCGGCCGGGAGCGGGTGGCGTATCTTCGCGAAGAAAGCCGGGGCGACGATCGTACATGGGGCCTCGAACGTACGAGTGGCGCAACAAGCGCCGTGGCTCTTAAATCATAGTGTAAAAGACCCTGATCGCGCTAGCGCAGACATTGTGATTGTATCGGGCGCTCTCCCGCAATGCGGGAGAGCGCGTTGGGCGAGGGCTTCGCGGCGGCCGGAGCCGCATCAGCCCTCGTAGGCGACGAGGCGCTGGTTTTGCTCCCCGAGACCCTCGACCGACACCCGGACCCGATCGCCGGGTTGCAGAAAGCGCGGCGGCTTGAACCCCATGCCGACCCCCGACGGCGTGCCGGTCGGGATCACGTCGCCCGGCTGCAGGGTCAGGAAGTGGCTGAGATAACTGATGATATGGTCCACCCCGAAGATCAGGTCGGCGGTGCTGCTGTCCTGCCGGCGCTCGCCGTTGACATCGGTGCGGACCTGCAATTTGCCGGGATCGGGCACTTCGTCGGCGGTGACCAGCCAGGGTCCCATCGGGCAGAACGTGTCGGCGCTCTTGCCTTTCGTCCAGGTCCCGCCGCGCTCGATCTGAAATTCGCGCTCGGAAACGTCATTGACGGTGCAATACCCGGCGATGTGCTTTTGCGCGTCGTGCACCGAGACGTAGCGCGCGGTGGTGCCAATGACGATGCCGAGCTCGACCTCGTAATCCATCTTTTGCGAACCCTTCGGGATGATCGTGTCGTCGTTCGGGCCGCAGATCGACGAGGTCGCCTTCAGAAAAAAGATCGGCTCCTTCGGGATCGGCATGCCGGCCTCCTCGGCGTGCTTGCGGTAATTGAGGCCGATCGCGACGACCTTTTGCACGGCGCCGACGCAGGGGCCGAGCCGCGGCGTGCCCGAGACCAGCGGCAGGCTGGCCGGGTCGAGCCGGCGCAGCCGGTCGAGCGAGGCCGGCGCCAAGGCCGGCCCGTCGATATCGCGGAGCACGCCCGACAGGTCGCGGATCCTGCCGTCGCGATCGAGAAGGCCGGGTTTTTCCTGCCCTGTCGGGCCGTAGCGCAGAAGCTTCATGAGCGTCCTCCTGTTTCGATACGCGTCATTGCGAGCGAAGCGACGCAATCTCGCGCCAATCCGGACCGTCGCCAATGAGATTGCGTCGTCGCTTTCGGCTTCTCGCAATGACAATCGGCGATTCGTCAAAGCGTGAAGCCGCCGTCGATGACGTGGATGGCGCCCGTCGTGAAGGCAGACTCGTCCGAGGCGAGATAGACGGCGAGTGCCGCCACCTCCTCCGCGGTGCCGAGCCGGCCGAGGGGCTGGCGCTCGACAAAGCCGCGCCGCGCCGCCTCGGTGCCGCCGGGCAGCAAGACGCCCTGGATGGCGATGCGCTCGTCGAGCGACGGGGTGGCGATCGTCCCCGGGCAGATCGCATTGCAGCGGATGCCCTGGGCGACGAAATCGGCCGCCACCGCCTTGGTCAGCCCGATGACGGCTGCCTTGGTGGCGCCATAGACGCAGCGGTTGGGCGCGCCTTTGACCGAGGAGACGGTGGACGCCATGTTGACGATCGAGGCGCCCGCCGGCGTCGTCTTCGCGTGCTCCAGCATCTTCGGCAGAAAGGCGCGGATCGTCAGGTACATCGAGCGCACGTTGAGGCCGAACGAGAAGTCCCAATCCTCCGGCAGCACATCGAGGATCGTGCCGTGATGGACGAAGCCGGCGCAATTGAAGAGGATATCGACGGGGCCCAGCTCGTCGGCGAGGGCCTGCACCGCCGCAGCGTCGGTCACATCGAGCCGGCGGGTCGCGACAAAGGCTTCGGCAAGGTCGGCGAGCTTGTCTCCCGCGATATCGGTCGCAAGCACATTCGCCCCCTCGGCCGCAAAGGCGAGCGCCGTCGCCCGGCCGATACCCTGCCCCGCCGCCGTCACGACAGCGCGCTTGCCTTCGAGCCGCCCCGCCGCCATGCAGACCTCCCTTTCGACGCCAACTGTCACGCCGGCTTTCGCGGCATCACAGCGCCTTGCCTCGTCAAATTGCCATTTGGGGGAAGCGTCGGTAAATTGCCAACCCCCTTCAGGACGTATGCAATGCCGCCGCTGACGATCCGCCTCAACCCGCTCGACAATGTCGTTGTCGCCCGCGTCGATCTGCTGCCCGGAAGCGATGTCGAGGGCATTGCGGTGCGCATTCCGGTGCCGGCCGGGCACAAGCTGGCGACGGCGCCGATCGCCGCCGGCGAGGCGGTGCGCAAATACGGCCAGATCCTCGGCTTTGCTACCGCGTCGATCGCGGCCGGCGAGCATGTCCATACGCACAATCTGGGGATGGGCGATTTCGCCCGCGACTATGCCTTCGGCGCCGACGCGCGCCCGACCGATTACCTGCCGGAGAGGGAGCGCGCGACCTTCGAGGGCATCGTGCGGGCCGACGGGCGGGTCGCGACCCGCAACTATCTCGGCGTCCTGACGACGGTCAACTGCTCGGCCAGCGCCGCCCGCTTCATCGCCGAGCAGTTTCGCGCCAACGAGTTCTCAAGAGGTGCCCTCAGCGAGTTCCCGAACGTCGATGGGGTCGTCGCGCTCGGTCACGGCACCGGCTGCGGCATGGGCAGCGAGGGCGAGCCGATGAACCTCTTACGCCGCACGATCGCCGGCTATGCCCGCCATCCGAATTTCGCCGGGGTATTGATCCTCGGATTGGGGTGCGAGTCGAACCAGATCGCCGGCCTCTTGCGCGCCGAGGGCCTTGAGGAAGGCCCGTTTTTACAGGCGATGACGATCCAGGACACCGGCGGCACCACCAAGACCGTGCGCGAGGGGGTGGCGCGGCTGAAGGCGATGCTGCCGGCGGCCAACGACGTGCGGCGGCAGAAAGTGCCGGCGAGCCATCTGACCCTGGCGTTGCAATGCGGCGGCTCGGACGGGTATTCCGGGATCACTGCCAACCCGGCGCTCGGCGCCTGCGTCGATCTCCTGGTGCGGCACGGCGGCGCCGCGGTGCTGTCGGAGACACCGGAGATTTACGGCGCCGAGCACCTGCTGACCCGGCGCGCCCAAAGCCGCGCGGTCGGCGAGAAGCTGGTCGGGCGCATCCGCTGGTGGGAGGATTACACCGCGAAGACCGGCGGCGAGATGAACAACAATCCCTCGCCCGGCAACAAGGCGGGCGGCCTCACGACGATCCTCGAAAAATCGCTGGGTGCGGTCGCCAAGGGCGGCTCGACCAATCTCGTCGACGTGTACGGCTATGCCGAGCCGATTGCGGCCAAAGGCTTCGTCTTCATGGACACGCCGGGCTACGACCCGGTATCGGCCACGGGGCAGGTGGCGGGCGGCGCCAACATCATCTGCTTTACGACGGGGCGCGGCTCGGTGTTCGGCTGCAAGCCGGCGCCGTCCTTGAAGCTCGCCACCAACACGCCGCTCTACCGCCGCATGGAAGACGACATGGACATCGATTGCGGCCCGATCGTCGATGGCGAGACGAGCGTCGCCGAGATGGGGCGGCGCATCTTCGATCTCGTGCTGGCGACCGCCTCCGGGCGGCGCACCAAGAGCGAGGAACTGGGCTTTGGCGAGGATGAATTCACCCCGTGGGTGCTGGGCGCGGTGATGTGACGAGGCGGCGGATTTTCGGATGACAGCGCGGCTGCGGGCTGCGAGGCTCCTGGCCTCATTGCGGAGACGTATGATGCCCGGTTCTTCACCCTCTCTCGCCGAACTCGCCCCAGGGATCAGCGCCGCCGGCAGCCTCGACCGGGAGGATATCGAGGCGCTCGCCCGGCAGGGGGTGCGCACGATCGTCAACAACCGCCCGGACGGCGAGGATCCCGGCCAGTTGCCGGCGGCCGAGGCGCGCCGGATCGCCGAATCGCACGGCATCGCCTACCACCACATCCCGTTCACGATGCCGAGCCTGTCCGAGCGGGAGGTCGCGGCCTTTGCCGCGGTGTTGGCCGGCGACCCGAAGCCGCTCGTCGCCCATTGCCGCAGCGGCACCCGCTCGGCGCTGTTGTGGGCGCTCGTCCGGCTGCGCGAGGGGGATGACCCGGCGGCGCTGGTCGCG
>DASUKH010000266.1:0-13994 GCA_036278835.1 Allostellaceae bacterium | reverse complement strand
ATGCGGCCGGCGACCCGCACCCGGTTGTCGGTCGTCGTGCCGGCCGGCAGTTCGGCGTAGCGGCGATCGAGCGCCGCCGCCTCGTCGCTGCGCTCGAAGCTGACGGGGTAGGGATCGATCCCCATGTCGCGCAAAGCCGCGAGCTTATCGAGCCGCACCCGGCGGAACGGGTCTTCTTCGTCGCCGGCTCGCGGTGCGGTATTGATATTTTCGTCGGCGGCCATTGCCGCGCCCTCCAATCGAAAGCATGTCATCCTGGCGAAAGCCGGGACCTATTTTTCAGCCGCGCGCAGGCGGCTCGATGGGTCCCGGCTTTCGCCGTGATGACAATTAGTTCAGGCGTGCGCTCCGAGCAAACGGCAGCCGCTCAATCCCCCGCGGCGGCGGCAGCCGGTTCGGCCTCGTAGCGGCCGAGATCGATGACCGCCTCGTGGAAGCGCCGCAGGGTGCTGTGGTGGCCGACGCTGACGATGGTCGGCCGCCACTCGGCCTCGCGCAGCAGCCGATAAAGCTGCGCCTCCGCCGCCTCGTCGAGGGCTGATGTTGCCTCGTCGAGAAACACGAGCTCGGGCTTTGCCAGCAGCACCCGCGCAAAGCCGACCCGCTGCTGCTCGCCGCCCGACAGGCGTTGCGCCCAGTTGCCGTCCTCGTCGAGCTGATCGACGAGGTAGGGCAGGCCGACGGCCCGCAACGCCGCCTCGGAATCGGCGCGGCGCGTCGGGTCGGCATGGGTCGGATAGGCGATCGCGTCGGCCAGGGTTCCGAGCGGCAGATAGGGCCGCTGCGGCAGGAACAGCGCGTTGCCGTTTCCGACGCGTACATCGCCGCGGCCGAACGGCCACAGCCCCGCGATAGCGCGCAACAGCGTGCTCTTGCCCGATCCCGAAGGCCCCGTCACCAGCACCGGCGCGCCCGGCCGGGCAACGAGCGCGATATCCTCACGCAGCGGGCTGCCGTCGGGCAGATGCAGGTCGAGGCCGGCGACCTCGACCCCCTCGCCGCGGCGGGCGATGGCAATCGGCTGCGGCTGGCCGCGCTGCGCCGAGATCGCGTCCACCCGGTTGCGGAACCCGTGCAACCGCTCGACGACCGATTGGTATTCGGCGATCTCGGTGTAACTCGTGACGATGAACGACAGCGATTCCTGCACCTGCCCAAACGCCGAGGAAATCTGCATCAGCCCGCCGAGCTGGATCTGATGCGCGAAATAGCGCGGCGCGGCGACGATGAACGGGAAGACGATCGCCACCTGCGAATAGCCGGCGGTGAACCAGGTCAGCTTCTTGCGGCGGCGGATCACGTCCCACCAGTTCAGCACGACGCGGGCGAACCGGCCCTGAAACGTCGTCATCTCGCGCCCCTCGCCGCCATAAAAGGCGACGCTTTCGGCGTGCTCGCGCAGGCGCACCAGGCTGAACCGGAAATCCGCCTCGTAATGCTGCTGGGTGTAGAGCAGCGGCACCAGCGGATAGCCGATCCAGTGGGTCAGGAACGTGCCGCCGACCGCGTAGAGGAGCGCCGCGAACACCATGTAGCCGGGGATCCACAGATAGTGGCTGCCGCCGAGCGGGATCGCCAGCGCGCCCGACAGGGTCCACAGGATGAACAGAAACGAGAACAGCGTGACGACCGAATTCAACAACCCGAGCGACAGGGTCAGGCTGATCGAGGTGAAGCGGTCGAGATCCTCGGAGATGCGCTGGTCGGGGTTGTCGGTGGCCTGCTGGTCGAGCTGCATCCGGTAGTAGGTCTGGTTGCCGAGCCAGTGGTTGAGGTAGCGCTCTGTCATCCAGCGGCGCCAGCGGATGTGCAGGATCTGCTTCAGATAGAGCGAGTAGACGGCGACGACGATCAGGGCCGCAGCAATCATTCCAAAGATCGCGAACTGCCACCAGAATTTCGCCCAGTTGTAATTCTGCAGGGCGTTGTAGAAATCATTGTTCCACGCGTTGAGGCGGACATTGAGCCAGACCGAGATCAGGTTGAGCGCGACGACGGACCCGAGCAGCACCCGGGCCGACCATTTTTCTTCGCCGAACCAGTACGGCCAAGCGAGGTTCCACGCGGTCCGCAGAAACGCGCCGGTGCGCAGCAAACCCCCCTTGGACAACCCCATCGTCGATCTCCGTCCACTTTACCCGTTATGTGGGAGGCTCAATCCGCAAAAACACGCCACCCGCCGCCCGGCGGCGCTTCGCGCGCTATGACGAGCCCGGCATTCCCGCCGCTCGCCGCCCTCTTGGCGCGCGGGGTCGCCCGCGCGCTCGACCAGCGTGGCTATGCCAGCCTCGCCGAGTTTCCGCTCGCCAATGGCCGCCGTGTCGATCTCCTGGCGCTTCACAGAACCGGCGAGTTGATCATTGTCGAGATCAAAAGCTCGATTGCCGATTATCGGGCCGATCGTAAATGGGCGATTTACCGTGACTTTGCGGATCGGCTGTATTTCGCTGTTCCGAAAGAGTTTCCGGCTTCTCTCATCCCCGAAGATTGTGGCCTCATAGTGGCGGACGGGTTCGGCGCGGCGGTGCTGCGCGACGGCATCCTGACGCCGCTCGCGGCCGCCCGGCGACGCGCCGCGACCCTGCGCTTCGCCCGCATCGCGGCCGCCCGCCTGCGCCGCCACCTCGACCCAGAGGGCAGCGGCTTTGCGGATATTTAGCGCGGTATCCGATTAAGTCCGATCATTGATGTTCCCCGCCCGCGGACTTGATCCGCGGGTCCACGTCTTTGGTAGCCTCATAAGACGTGGGTGGCCGGGTCAAGCCCGGCCAAGGGGACCGTTGATTCCGGTTGAACAGGCCCTAGACCGGCAGGCGCCGCAGCAGGACGTAAAGAGCGCCGGGACCGCCGTCCTGCGGGCGGGCCGGGGTAATCGCCAAAATGTGTCGCCGCATCGCCGGCTCGGCGAGCCAGCGCGGCACCGCTGCGCGCAGCACACCACCGCTCAGACGACCGTTGCCGGTGATAACGAGGATGCAGCGGCGCCCGGCGGAACGCGACAGGGCGATGAAACTCTCGAGCGTCCGGTGCGCCTCGGCCTGCGTCAGCCCGTGCAGGTCGAGCCGCGCCGCCACCGGATAGCGCCCGCGCCGCACCCGCTCGGCGGTGGCGCGATCGACCCCGGCGAAACTGTCGAGCGGCGGCGTCGGTGAGCGGAGTGCGGGCGTCCCGCCCGCGTTGCCGGCCGGAGGCCGGCGGTCCCGGTGCACGTCCCCCCCACCCTGACCCTCCCCCGCAAGCGGGGGAGGGGAGGAAGCGGAACCATCCGCCGCAAGCGGGAGAGGGCGAAGTGGGGGTCGGTGCGCAGAGATGTGATGTCCCGCATGTTCCCGCAATCGCCGATGGCGGCGCAGCGGCGACACATCGCGCACCGCCCGTTGCCATAACTCGCTCTCGTCAGCCGACAGCCGGGCCATCGGCCGCCTCCGCCGGCTCGTCGATCAGCACGATATGCAGACGCCGGGGTCCGTGCGCACCGAGCTGGATGCGCTGCTCGATGTCGCCGGTACGAGACGGGCCGGTGATCAGGTTGACGGTCCGCGGCCATCCCTCACCGCCGTCACCGGCGCGCGCCCGCACGAGGTCCCAGCCGTCCTCGTAGCTCGCCACCACCTGGCCGGCGCGCAACACGACGATCTGGGTGTCGGGCAGGAAATTAAGGGTCGTCGGCGTATCCGGGCCGGAAATCAGCATCAAGGTGCCGGTCTCGGCGACCGCGGCGAGACACGGGGTCAGCGAGACGAGATCGTGCGCCTCCGCCTTGCCGTGGCGGATGCGCAGCAGCGGCCGCTCGCTCCACGGAATGGCGTCGAGCGCCGGGTCGGGGGCCATGACCAGCTCGGCCGGCAGGTTTTCGCCGGCGAGATAGCGCGCGACCTCGGCCGGGACGTCGGCGGCCCCGGCGACCTGCGCGACCGTCGTCTGCACCGCCTCGGCCATCGCGACGAACAGGTCGATGCGGCCGGCATGATCGAGGGCGGCGGCGCGCGCCGGGATCAGGTTGCGGCGGTGCTCGGCCACCTTGCGCGCCAGTTCGGCCTGCCGGTCGGCGGGCAGAGCGCCGCGGCCGAGGGCGCGGCGGATGCCGCCGATGATGTCCTCGCGCGCCGCGCTCATCGCGTCCGCTCGCGCTGGCGCTCGGCCCACAGGCTGTGGAAGGTGCGGCCCTCCGGCGCCGGCATGTCGCGCACCCGCGTCCACCCTGCCGCTAGCGGCAGCGCACGGAACCGGCCGCGCCCGCCGCCGGCCCAGCCGAGCACCCGGCCGGCGATCCCTGCCGCGGCATGATAAAGCGCCGGCCGGCTCGCCAGTCTGCCCCACAGCCGCAACCCGGTTCGGTAGGCGGGTGGGCTGAGCCGGCCTGCGAATTCGCGCTCTCGCCAGTGCCGCATCATCTTCGGCAGCGGGATTTTGACCGGGCAGACGCTCTCGCAACGGCCGCAGAGGGTCGAGGCGTTCGGCAGATGCCCGGCCTCGCCGACCCCGACCAGTGCCGGGGTCAGCACCGCGCCCATCGGCCCCGGATAGACCCAGCCATAGGCATGTCCGCCGACCGCGGCATAGACCGGGCAGTGGTTGAGGCAGGCCGAGCAGCGCAGGCAGCGCAGCATGTCCTGGAACTCGCCGCCGATCAGCGCCGAGCGGCCATTATCGACCAGCACGACATGGTACTGCTCCGGCCCGTCGAGGTCACCGGGGCGGCGCGGCCCTGACGAGAGCGTCGTATAGGACGAGAATTCCTGGCCGGTCGCCGAGCGCGCCAGCAGCCGCAACAGGGTCGAGGCATCCTCCAGGGTCGGCACCACCTTCTCGATGCCGGTCACGACGATGTGGATGCCCGGCAGGGTCTGCGTCAGGTCGCCATTGCCCTCATTGGTGACGATGATGCCGGAGCCGGTCTCGGCGACCAGGAAATTGGCGCCGGTGATGCCGACATCGGCGGCGAGAAAGCGCGGCCGCAGCACCCCTCGGGCCTCCTCGCAGAGTTCGCGCGGCTCGGTGAGCGGGCGGGCCGGGTCAAGCTCGCGGTGCGCGGCGCGGAAGGTATCGGCGACCTGCTCCTTCATCAGGTGGATCGCCGGCGCGATGATGTGGCTCGGCGGCTCGTGCCTAAGTTGAATGATGTATTCGCCGAGATCGGTCTCGACCGGGGTGATGCCGTTTTTCTCGAGATAGTCGTTGAGGGCGATCTCCTCGGCGACCATCGACTTGCCCTTGGTGACGGTCTTCGCCTCCACCGAGCGGCAGATTTCGACGATTGTGCGGCAGGCCTCGTCGGCGGTGCGCGCCCAATGCACCTGGCCGCCGGAAGCGGTGACGTTGCGCTCGTAGAGGTCGAGGTAGAAGTCGAGATAGGCGATCGTGTGGTCCTTGATCACGCGCCCTTGTTCGCGCAATTCCTCGAATTCCGGCAGCCGTTCGATCGCCTCGCGCCGGCGGGCCGGAAAGCCGGTGCGCGCCAAGCCGAGGGCGCGCTGCAACACCGGATCGGCAAGCCCGGCGCGCGCATTGGCAGGGAAGTTGTGGCTGGTGGGTTGCAAGGGCCTGGACTCTTTTTCGCTATGCCATTTCCGTCACCCCCGCGAAAGCGGGGGTCCAGGGCTGCCGAGGTGACGTGCGGCCCCTGGATTGCCGCTTGCGCGGGAATGGCGATCCGCGGGGGCGCCGATCGCCGGCACCGAATCGGCCATGCCAGCGAGCACTTCGGCAATGTGCCGCACTTCGACCGGCACCCCGAGCCGCGACAGTTTGCCAGCGATGTTGAGGAGACAGCCGAGATCGCCCGCGAGCACCGCCTCCGCGCCGGTGGCGGCGATGTCCTCCGCCTTGTCGGTGACCATCTTGTCGGAAATTTCCGGATATTTGGCGCAGAACGTGCCGCCAAAGCCGCAGCACACTTCGGCGCCCGGCAATTCGCGCAATTCCAGCCCCTCGACCGAGGCGAGCAGCCGGCGCGGCTGCGCCTTGACCCCGAGTTCGCGCAGCCCGGAGCACGCATCGTGATAGGTCGCGCGGCGTTCCCAGCGCGCGTCCGTTTCGCTCATCCCGCGCACATCGACGAGAAACGACACGAGCTCGTGGGTACGCGCCGCCAGCTCCTCGGCCCGCGCCCGCATCGCCGGCTCATCCGAAAACAGCTCAGGATAATGCATCTTGACCATGCCGGCGCACGACCCCGACGGCGCAACGACATAATCGTAGCCGGCAAACGCGTCGATGACCTGGCGGGCGATCGCCTTGGCGTCAGCGCGGTCGCCGGAATTGTAGGCCGGCTGGCCGCAGCACGTCTGGGCCCGCGGCACCTCGACGGTGCAGCCGGCCCGTTCCAATAGCCCAACGGCGGCAAACCCGACACTCGGGCGAAACAGATCGACAAGGCAGGTCACCAGCAGCGCGACCCGCGCCGGTTCGGGCATAGGCTCAATTCTCCGTCGCTTCGGCCCCGCCAACATAGGGACTGCCCCGGCGCGGAATCAATCCGCGCCCGCCCTTCCCGGATCAGCTGGCTGGCGCAAGCCGCGCCGCAACCGGTTTCGGCAGCAGCAGGTAATACCGCCCGCTTGCGTTCATCGAGCCGGCGCCGGAAGCCGCGGCGGCGCCATGGCCCCAGAACAGATCGCCGCGCACCGGGCCGCGGATCGCCCCGCCGGTGTCCTGCGCGATGACGAGGCGGCGGAAACCGCCGGCGCCGAAGCGCTGCTGCGCATCAAGCCAGATCGGTATCCCGAGCGCGATGAAGCGGCGGTCGACGGCGAGGCTGCGGCCGGGGGTCAGCACCACATGCCCGGCGCCGAGCGGCCCCGGCGTCGTGAGTTTGCGAAAGAACACGTAGGACGGGTTGTCGCGGCGCAATGCCGCGCCTTCCTTCGGATGCGCCTTCATCCAGTCGCGGATTGCCGCCATCGTCACCTTGCCGCGCGTCAGCTGCGCGCGCTCGATCAACAGCCGCCCGACCGACACATAGGGTTTGCCGTTGCTGCCGTCGTAGCCGACCCGCACGGTGCCGCCGCCGGCCAGCTCGACCACCCCGGACCCCTGGATTTCGAGAAAGAACGCGTCGATCGGGCTGTCCACCCACAGGAGTTCAAGGCCCTTGCCGGACAGCGCGCCGTCCGCGATCTCGCCGCGGGTGAAGCGCTTCGGGTCGGGCGGCCGGCGGTAGAGCGGCGTCTGATAGGAGCCGCCGCGGTGTCGCGCGCCGTGCAGGGTGATCTCGAAATAGCCGGTGAACAGCCCGTCGTTGTCGCCGTTGTTGCCGGCCAGCAGGGGCGCGAATTCCTGCGCGAAAAAGGCCCGCGTCGCCGCCGTGTCGTGCGGCGCCACCGTGGCGGCCGCGGCGCAGGCCGGGCGCCACTCGCCGACCAGCCCGAAATCGGTCTGGTGCCGCCGACGATCGAGCGGCGCGTCGTCGGGCCGCTTCAGGAACCTGTGGCAGGAGCGCACGAAAGCCGGCAAGGCCGCCGCCACATCGTCATCCCGCCAGCCGGCGAGATCGTCATATTCCGTCGGGGTCAGGGTCAGGCGCGGCGGCGGCGCGGGGCTGAGCAGCCAAGCTGCGATGGCCCCGATGAGGACGATCAGGCCGAGAGCGGCTCCGATCCAGGCCGCCCGCCGGCGGGTCAGCGGCACGGCGCGGCCGCGCCGCCCGGGTCAGCCGCTGGCGGTGGTCACCAACACCCAGTTCGGGTCGTTCGACCGCACGTCACGCACAAAGGTCCAGAAATCGGTCTTTTCGATCGGGTGCTCGGGGTCGCCATCGACGACGCTGCCGTCATGGGCGCGCAGCACGTAAATCTGGTCGGAGACGAACTTGACCGTCACGCGGGCGTCGCGGCCGGCCATGCCGGCTTCGGCGAGGTCGACGTGCTTGATCCTCACGACGCGGGTCTCGAGAACTTCGCCCGCGGCAGTGCGCTCGTCGATCGCGGCGGCGAACGGCCGATAGACATCCTCGGCCAAGAGCGGGTGAAGGCGCTCCTTGTCGCCGGCTGCGAACGCATCGACGATCATCTCGAAGGCGGAACGTGCGCCGTTGAGAAAAGCGGCGACATCGAAATGCGGATCGGCGGCGTGAATTTGCGCAATGCCGCCCGCCGCGGCATCGCTCGGCGGGGCGGTCAGCAGCGGCGCCGGTGCGCCAGGGCGATTGCCGAAGGCGACCACCTTGCTGGCGTCGCTCCCGTCGCCCCGCGGGGCCTCGGCCCGCCGCAAAAAGCCACCATGTCGCGGCCGTTCGTTGCCGGTGCGCCGGCCAAGCACGCTGCGCAACCGCAGGATCAGAAAGACCGCGATAAGCGCAAACAGGACGATGTCGAAATAATGCGGCAAGAGACCCATACGGCCCGGACCCTGAAATTGACCCGGAACCGTCCGGGAGGCATTGCGATTGTCGCCGGCTTAGAGATAGGCCTCCCGCCGACACCCGGCAAGCGCCGGTCCGCGCGGCCGGGCGACGGTTGTTCGCCGGGCCGTGCTCTGGCATGCTGCCGCGGCTGGCGCAGAGCAGCGGCGGGCGCCGTTTATCGGTGGGGCGCCAGACGGAGAGACGGCGGATGGACATCAGGTCGGGCGGCACGCGGTCGGGGGCGGATCGGTCGGCCCCGGACGCGAACCCGGCCGCCGCGAACCGGCGCAGCCCGCAGCGCTTCGGCCTTCTCTCCCGGCAGTTCTTCGCAACTGCTTCGGTGCCGTGCCCCTATGTTCCGGGGCGCGCCGAGCGCAAGCTGGTGCTCGAACTGACCGGGCACGATGCGGCGCCGGTCTATGACGACCTGTCGCGCGCCGGGTTTCGTCGCAGCCACCGCTTTGCCTATCGGCCGGCCTGCCGCGCCTGCGCCGCCTGCGTGCCGGTGCGGATCGCCGCCGCCCGGTTCGCGCACAGCCGCTCGACCCGCCGGGTGCGCAATGCCAACGCCGATCTGCGCGTGGCCGTGACCCCGCCGCATGCCGGGGTCGAGCAGTTCCGGCTGTTCCTCGCCTATCAGCATTCGCGCCACCGCGACAGCGACATGGCAACGATGAACTATGGCGAGTACCGCGCGATGGTCGAGGACACCGCGGTACGCACCGCCCTCGCCGAATTCCGCGACGGCGACGGCAGGCTCGCCGCCGTGACGTTGTTCGACCGGCTCGATGACGGGCTATCCGCCGTCTATACGTTTTTCGACCCGGCGCAGCGGCGCCGCAGCCTCGGAACCTGGTGCATCCTGTGGCTGATCGAGGAGTGTCGTCGCCAGGAGCTCGCGCACGTCTATCTCGGCTATTGGATCGCCGACAGCCCCAAGATGGCCTATAAGGCCCGCTTCCCCGCCCTCGAACGCCTCGCCAACGGTGCCTGGGTGCCGTTTGCAAAAGATCACCACGAGGACACGAAGGGCGGCCCAAAGATTTGATGCGCGCGTTTCGTCGTCCCGGCGAAGGCCGGGACCCAACTTTCCGGCGCCCGTGCGACGGAATCGCGGATACCGGCCTTCGCCGGTATGACGGGACTACGGAGCGCGCGGTTACTCGGCTTCGCGTCTTCGTGGTGACTTGATGACGATCGGCATTCTCCAGTCGCGGCTGTTTGGCGACATGTTCGGGACCGCGGCGATGCGCGCGGTGTTCGACGACCGGGCGTTCCTGGCGCGCTGCGCCGAAGTTGAGGCGGCGTTGGCGCGTGCCCAGGCGCGGCTCGGCATCGTGCCGGCGGAGGCGGCCGCGGCAATTACGGTAGCCGCGGCAGCCGACCCGGCGACCTTCGACCTCGACCGCCTGAAGCGCGAGACCGAGACGGTCGGCTACCCGATCCTGCCGCTGGTGCGCCAGCTTGCCGAGAAGGCCGGCGAGGCCGGGCGCTGGCTGCATTGGGGCGCGACGACGCAGGACATCATGGACACCGCCGCGGTACTTCAGGTGCGCGACGGCCTCGCGCTGATCGCCGCCGATCTCGACCGGATGCGCGGTCACCTCGCCGATCTGGCGCGGCGCTGGCGCGACGCGCCGATGGCCGGGCGCACCCATTTGCAGCATGCGCTGCCGATCACCTTCGGCTTCAAGGCGGCGGTGTGGCTGTCGGCGTTCGACCGTCACGCGGCGCGGCTTGCCGAATTGCGCCCGCGCGTGCTGGTCGTCGAGTTCGGCGGCGCCGCCGGCACCCTGGCCTCGCTCGGGGAAGGCGAGCCGGCGCTCGCCTCGCGGCGCGAACTGGCCCGCGAGCTAGGGCTGGGCGAACCGGCGATCACCTGGCATGTCGCGCGCGACGCGGTCGCCGAGACCGTGCAGTTTCTGGCGCTGCTCGGCGGCAGCCTCGGCAAGGTCGCGTTCGACGTGATGCTGATGTCGGCGACGGAGTTCGGCGAAGCGGCCGAGCCGTTCGTCACCGGCCGCGGCTCCTCCTCGACGATGCCGCAAAAGCGCAACCCGATCTCGTGCGAGCTGATCCTCGCCGCCGCCAAGGCGCTGCGCCAGCATTCGGGGCTGATGCTCGATTCGCTGGTCAGCGATTTCGAGCGCGCCACCGGGCCGTGGCACGTCGAATGGATCGCCGTGCCGGAGAGCTTCGGCTATGCCGCCGGCGCCCTGCATCAGGCGGCGTTCATGCTCGGCGGGCTGATCGTCGATCCGGACCGCATGGCGAAGAACCTCGGGATGACGCACGGTCTGATCGTCGCCGAGGCGGTGATGATGGGCCTTGCCCCGCATACCGGGCGCAACGAGGCGCATGATCTCGTCTACGACGCCTGCCGCGCCGCCATCGAGCAGGACCGGCCGCTCTACGACGTGCTGCTTGAGACGCCGGCAGTGGCGGAGCCGCTCGGCGCCGAGCGGCTCCGGGCGTTGACCGACCCGGCCAATTACCTCGGCGCCGCGCCGGCGATGGTCGATCGGGTGCTGGCCGGAAGCGGTCGGGGCTGACATGGCCGAACCCGCCGTCGCGCGCACCGTCGCCGATCTGCGCCGGGCGGTCGCCTTGTGGCGCGAGCGGCATGAGCGGGTCGGGCTGGTGCCGACGATGGGGGCGATTCATGCCGGCCACGTGGCGCTGGTCGCGGCCGCCTGCGCCGCCGGCGACCGGGTGATCGCCTCGCTGTTCGTCAACCCGAAGCAGTTCGGGCCGGCCGAGGATTTCACCGCCTACCCGCGCGATGAGGCGGCCGATCTCGCCGCCTTCGCCGGCGCCGGGGTCGATCTGGTATTCGCGCCCGAGGTCGCCGAAATGTATCCGTCTGGTTTTGCCAGCTCGGTCCGGGTTGGCGGGATCGGCGAGGTGCTGGAGGGGGCACACCGGACCGGGCATTTCGACGGGGTGGCGACGGTCGTCACCAAGCTGCTGCTGCAAGCGTTGCCGGACGAGGCGTTTTTCGGGGAAAAGGACTATCAGCAGCTATTGGTGGTGCGCCGCCTCGCGCGCGACCTCGACATCCCGGCGCGGATCGCCGGGGTCGCTACCGTGCGCGAGCCGGACGGGCTGGCCCTGTCGTCGCGCAACGTCTATCTGTCGGCCGGCGAGCGTCGGACGGCGCCGCTCCTCTATCGGGTGCTGAGGGAGACGGCGGCGGGATTGACGCTACAGCCCGAAGCGGTTGAAGAGGCCGTCGAGCGCGGCCGCGCACGCCTTGAGGCCGGCGGCTTTGCGGTCGATTACCTGGAATTGCGCGATGCCGCCGACCTGTCGCCGGTCTCGCGCCTCGCCGGCGCGGCTCGGCTGCTGGCCGCCGCCCGGCTCGGCCGCACCCGGCTGATCGACAATATCGCGGTAAACCCCGCCGGCTGATCAGGCGACGGCCGGCTTGGTCCTGGCGCGCAGTTCGGCGAGCGCGTCGGGGGTGTCGATATCGACCAGCACGCCGTCGCCATCCATCTCGATCTCGGCGACCAGCTCGGCGTGCTCGCCGATCAGGTGCTTGGCGCCGACATCGCCGGCCAGCTCCGCCATCTCCGCGAAAAAGCGGCGCGCCCACAAAACCGGGTTGCCGCGCTTCCCGTGGCGAGTCGGCACAACGATGGCGCGGCCTTCGAGCGGGTTGAAGGCGGCGATCAGCCGTTCGATGTCGCGGCCGGTGATCAGCGGCATGTCGCCGAGGCAGACGACGACCCCATCGATATCGGCGGGGAGGGCGGCGAGGCCGGCCTTCAGCGAGGTCGAAAGACCGTCGGCGAAAGCCGGGTTGCGCACCCGCTCGACCGGTAGCCGGCCGAGCGCCTGATCGACCCGGTCGGCGTCGTTGCCGAGTACCGCGACGATCGGCCGGGCGCGCGACGACAACAGCCGCTGCGCGGTGCGCGCCACCATCGGCACGCCGTCGATGGACTCCAGCAATTTGTTGGGTCCGCCCATCCGGCTCGACCGCCCGGCCGCCAGCAGCAGCGCCGCGATCCGCGGCCCCGGCGGGGGTTTCCGTTCGACCTGCGCGGCCGGTTTGGCGGCCGGGGCCGCCCCGGCCTCGGCGCGCGGCAACGGGCGCGATGGAATTTCGGCGAGAAGGCCGCCGGCCCCCATGCTCATGATTTCGCGCCGTCCGACCGGCAGCCCGGCGACGATCCGCTCCAATACCCAGTCGAACCCGTTCATCTTCGGCGAGCGGGCGCAGCCGGGCAGGCCCAGCACCCGGGTTCCGTCGAGGCGACCCAGCAGCAGCATGTTGCCGGGATCGACCGGCATGCCGAAATGCTCGACCCGGCCGCCGGCCCGTTCGATTGCCGCCGGGATTACGTCATGACGGTCGACGATGACCGAGGCGCCATGCACCAGTACGAGATCGGCGCCGCTCTTGACCGCGGCGGCGATTTGCGGCGCCAGCTCGGCGGCCATATGGGCGCAGCGCTCCTCTGCCACGAGCGTGCAGCCGAGCGCGGCGAGGCGCTGCTCGGTCACCGTGCGGGTCTTGTCGAGGATGCTTTCCTTGAGGCCCGGCAGCCGGGTCTGGATCAACGCCACCTTGAGTGGCGCGAAGGCGGCGACCCGCAACAGCTTCCCGCCCTCGGCGGCGAAGGCGGCGGCGGCCTTCACCGCCTTCTCAGCCACTGCGAAAGGAATGATCTTGACGGTTGCCACCATCTGGCGCGGCTCGACGACGGCAAATTGCGGCAGCGTGCCGAGGGTCACCGCCTCGTCCACCAGATTGATTCTGTCGAGCCGGTCGCGATCGAAGACCAGGAGGCCCTTCGCCTCGGCGAACAGATTGGCGCGGCCGGTACCGGCCGGGGCGGTCGCGACATTGTCGCCGGCGACGACGGCGGCGATGCGATCGGCGGCGGCGTCCTCGCGCAGGTCGCCGGGATCGAGCCGTGCCGCGACAATGCGGTCGAGCCCGGCCTCGGCGAGCAGCGCGACGTCCTGCGCCGACAACAACCGTCCTTTCTTCAGCACTGTCGAGCCGAGCTTCAGCGTATGCGCCATGATGGCGCCTTCGGCTTCGGAAAGCGGGGTTTCGCCGAACCTCATGCGCTCAAATTCCCATCCTGGCCAGCACCCCAGGAAATGCCATGCCGGTGCACCATCCTGATATTTCATCGGGTGCCGCCGGTTTCGAGTCCTCACACCCGAAACGCATTGCTCCCCTTCAATCGGCGCGCCCCGTCTCGGCCTCGGCTTCGATTTGCCGATCGTCCTCCGCCAGCAGGCTTCCGCCCGCCGCTTCGCCGAATCGCGACGGCAGGTGCCGCAGCACCCGCCACGCAAGGGCCGCCAAACCGGGGACGGCGACCACGCGCGGCCATGCGCCACCGCCGACCCGCGCCGCTGCGCCGTCGGCGGAAATGGCAGCGAGGCCGGGCGCGTCCCAGCGCGCGGCGAGGTGCAGCGCCGGTGCGCTCGGCAGGACGACCGCGACCGCAATGCCGTCCGGCCGCAGCCGGCGGCGCAGCCTGTCGGCATAGGCCCGCAACGCCGCCGCCGCGCGCGCCGCGGCCTGCGGACCGGCCACGGTGGCTGGCTGCCCCGCGGCGCCGCCGGCCAGCACGATCTCGCCGCGACCGCGCCGGCGCATGCCGCCGCTGACCGCCGCGACGGC
>DASUKH010000265.1:0-10167 GCA_036278835.1 Allostellaceae bacterium | reverse complement strand
GCTCGCGCTCGCCGGCTTCGAGCGGGTCGTCGCTGCCGGCTTCCGGCGCGAGCTTCAGCCGGGTCACGAAATGCGCGAGCTCGAGCAAATCCTGCATGACCAGCAGCGGATCGGCGCCGCCCTGGTAGAGGCTGTCCATCTGGTCGAGCGCGCCGGCCGCGTCTCCCCGCAGCACGGTCTCGAACAAATCGAAGACGAGGCTGCGGTCGGCGATGCCGAGCATGTCGCGCACCGCGCTCTCCGCAATCCGCTCGCCCGACAAGGCGATCGCCTGGTCGAGCAATGACAGCCCGTCGCGCACCGAGCCGTCGGCGGCGCGGGCGATCAGGGCGAGGGCTCCCGGCTCGGCCGCGATCCCCTCGGCCTCGGCGATCTGCCGATAATGCGCAACAAGCTGGTCCATCGGCACCCGGCGCAGCGCAAAACGCTGGCACCGCGACAGCACGGTGACCGGCACCCGGTGCACCTCGGTCGTCGCGAACACGAACTTCACGTCGGGCGGCGGCTCTTCGAGCGTCTTCAACAGCGCGTTGAAGGCGTTCTTCGACAGCATGTGCACTTCGTCGATGATGTAAATCTTGTAGCGCGCCGAGACCGGCCGGTAGCGCACCCCCTCGGTCAGGTCGCGGATATCGTCGACCCCGGTGCGCGAGGCGGCGTCCATCTCGATCACATCGACGTGGCGGTCCTCGGCGATGGCTTGGCAGTGGGCGCACTCGCCGCATGGCGCGACGGTCGGGCCGCCGCTGCCGTCGATGCCGACGCAATTGAGAGCGCGTGCGATGATCCGCGCCGTCGTCGTCTTGCCCACCCCGCGCACGCCGGTCAGCATGAAGGCGTGGGCGATGCGCCCGCTCTCGATCGCGTTCGACAGGGTCCGCACCATGGCTTCCTGGCCGATCATCTCGGCGAAGCTCTGCGGCCGGTATTTCCTGGCGAGGACGCGGTACGGGGCGCTCATTCTCTGGGGGCGAGGATGGAGTGGGAGACCGGACGAACGACCCAGGCCGATGCACTCGTTACGGCTGCTTCCTTCCGGACCTGACCGGGTTGGCGAGGGGCCTGCCCGCCCGCCGACCTCCCACCGCACTATATCAGGTGCCGGGCGGGCCGCCGCAAGTTTCGGCCCAACTCAACGGGCCTTTCGTCGAGAACTCCCCCTTTCCCGCATTCCCGGCGCAAGCCGGGACCCACCCGTCCATGTTCCCGAGATTGCCGCCGTGGGTCCCGGCTTGCGCCGGGAATGCGGGTTTTCGGAGCGTGGCAGGGGCTTCGGAAAGCTTCCCCAGAGCCGGTCTGAGTTGGCGCTGCCGCCGCCTACCAGCGGACGACGCCGGCGCCCCAGGTCAGGCCGCCGCCGAGCGCCTCCATCAGCACGAGGTGGCCGGGGCGGATGCGGCCGTCCCGCACCGCCTCGTCGAGCGCCAGCGGGATCGAGGCGGCCGAGGTATTGGCATGGCGATCGATCGTCAGTACCGTCTTTTCCGGCGGCAGGCCGAGCTTGCGCCCGACCGCGTCGATAATGCGGGTATTGGCCTGATGCGGCACCAGCCAGTCGATGTCGCGAGCGGCGAGGCCGTTGGCGGAGAGCGCCTCATCGACCGCCTCGGCGAGGTGCTGCACCGCCTGACGGAAGACCTCGCGCCCCTCCATGCGCAGATGGCCGGCGGTGCCGGTCGAGGATGGCCCGCCATCGACGTAGAGGATGTCGTGCTGGCGGCCATCGGTATGGAGATGGGTGGAGAGGACGCCGCGCACCGGCGGCGGGCCGGCCGGTTTCGCGGTCAGCACCAGCGCGCCGGCGCCATCGCCGAACAGGACGCAGGTGCCGCGGTCCTGCCAATCGAGAATCCGCGAAAACGTCTCGGCTCCGATCACCAAAGCGGTGCGCGCCTGACCGACCCGCAGCGCGTTGTCGGCGACGGCGAGCGCGAAAATGAAGCCGGAGCACACCGCCTGGATGTCGAACGCGGCGCCGCGCCGCATGCCGAGCCGCGCCTGCACCTTGGCGGCGGTCGCCGGGAAGGTGTGGTCCGGAGTTGCGGTCGCCAGCACGATCAGGTCGAGATCGCCGGCACTCATCCCGGCGGCGTCGAGGGCGCGGCGCGCGGCCTGGAACGCCAGATCCGAGGTCAGTTCGCCGGGCGCCGCGATCCGCCGCTCGCCGATCCCGGTGCGCTGGCGAATCCAGGCGTCGGAGGTGTCGAGACGAGCGGCGAGCTCGTCATTGGTGACGACCCGCTCGGGCAGGTAGGCGCCGCAGCCGGAGACCTGGGAACGCAGCATCATTGTCGGCACAACCCCGGTGCTGTCCGCAGCCGCTTACAGGGCCGCCGACTGCGCGGCGTCCGGCACCTGGTTGAGACGGGCCAGTTCGCCGCCGATCCGCTGTAGGAAACCGTTGACCCGCAGGTCGATCGCGACGCCGATCGCATTGGCAAAGCCGAACGCGTCGGTCGAGCCATGGCTTTTCACCGCGATGCCGGCGAGGCCGAGAAACATCGCCCCGTTATAGCGGCGCGGGTCGAGCCGCGCCCGCAGTTTCATCAAGGCCCCGCGCGCAAACAGATATCCGATCCGCGCCGACAGCGAGTGGCGGAACGAGGCGCGCAACGATTCGGCGAACAGTTTGGCGACCCCTTCGACCGCCTTCAAGGTGACGTTGCCGGTGAACCCGTCGGTCACGATGACATCGACGGTTCCCGCCGCGATGTCGTTGCCCTCGACAAAGCCGTAAAACTTGACCGGCAGCACCCCGCTGCGCAGCCGCGCGCCGGCACCACGGACCGCGTCGTTGCCCTTCATGTCCTCGGAACCGACATTGAGCAGCCCGACAGTCGGTTCGCCAAGCCCCAGCACGGTGCGCGCGAACACCGCCCCCATCAGCGCAAACTGCACGAGGTTTTCGGCATCGCATTCGACGTTGGCGCCAAGGTCGAGCATGACGCTGTCGCCGCGCCGGGTCGGGAACAGGGTGGCGATCGCCGGCCGGTCGATGCCGGGCAGTGTCTTCAGGACGAATTTGGCGATCGCCATCAGCGCGCCGGTATTGCCGGCCGAGACGATGCAGTCGGCGCGCCCTTCCGCCACCGCTTCTATCGCGAGACGCATGCTCGACCGCCGGCCGCTGCGCAGGGCAGCCGACGGCTTGGCGTCGTCGAGCACGACCTCGTCGGTATGGCAGAGGGTCGCGGCCTTGGCGAGGCGCGGCAGCCGGGTCAAGAGCGGCGCGATCCGCCCTTCGTTGCCGAACAGCAGAAAGTGCGCGCCGGGGTGGCGTTCGAGGGCGATCTCGGCGCCGCGCAGCACCATCGCCGGCGCCCGGTCGCCGCCCATCGCGTCAAGGGCGACCGTGATTGTCCCGCTCACCGCGCGCGCCTTCCGCCGCGCCGCCGGTTCAGGAGGTCTCGGACGGCTGCGGCACCACCTCGCGGCCATTGTAATGGCCGCAGGACGGGCAGAGATGATGCGGCTGCTTCAGCTCGCCGCAATTCGGGCATTCGGCATAGGCCGGCGCCCGCAACGCGTGATGCGAGCGGCGCATATTGCGGCGCGAGGGCGAGGTTTTCTTCTTCGGGACGGCCATGATCAACTCGTCGGTGACGATGCGGGGATTAGTCGGTACTTAGCCAAATTCACAGGCGGCATCAACTGTAATACCACCGGCGCGCGCCCGGCGGCGCCGCGCTCAATCGGCCGGCCGCGAGGACAGCCGAGCCAGCGCGGCGAAGGGCCCCGCCGCCGCGTCCGGTTCCGCCGCAATTTCCGGCTCGGCATCGGGCAGGCGCGGGAATTGCGGCAACGCCAGCGAGAATTCCTGCGCCACCGCCTCGCCGATATCGATCGTCTCGCCGAGCAGCGGCTCGAAGGCGATGTCCTCGGCGACCGTCGCGCCGGCCTCCTCCTCGCGCTCGGGCGGGCCGTAAAGTAGGGTGAATTCGTCGGCGATCGCGCCCTCGACCGGTTCCAGGCTGATGACGCAACTCTGCGCGAACCCGGCCGTGAAGACGGCATGCAGCAGAACCATGTCCGGCCCCCGGCGGACCAGCTCGACGCTCGCCGACAGCCGTTCGAGCGACAAGAGATCGAAGCGCCGCGCGAGAGCGTCGCGCTCCGCCTCGCTCGCCTCGATTTCCTGTCGGTACGGCTCGACGCCGATCCGGGCGAGCGGCACCGGGCGCGGAAATTCCCGTACGGCGCGGCTCACGGCGGCACCTTCAGCAGGGTCGCGCCGACGGCGGACGGCGGCTCGTCGAACACCACCCGCCCGGCCAGCAGCTCGGCCGTGTCCTGCGCGGCCAGCCGCGCCGCCTCGCGCCGAACATAGAGAGCCAGGGCCGACAGTACCGGCTCGGGGCCCTCCTCACGGCGGAACAGGTTGCGCGACAGCGCCTGCTTCAGCAGCGGATCGGCGCCCGCCAGCCCCTCTTCATAGGCCTGCACGCGGCCATAGAAGGCCTCGGCCATGCGCTTGACCTGACGGCCGACGCTGAGATCGCCGGTGCCCAATTCGCGCAGCGAACGGTCGAAATCGACGAACATCGCATCGAAGAACGATTGCGCGAGTCGCGCCGCCCTCGGCCGCTCGCGCTTCAGGCGGTGAAGATAAAGAAAGGCATGCAGGCAGATAAGGTCGAAGCGGCCGTCAAGCGTGTCGGGCACGCCGAGCCCTGCGAAAAAGCCGGGGCGCCGCGCCTGCTCGACCACGCGCAGGTAGGCGCGGTCGGCGGCGGCGCGCTCGGAAGGAGATCGAAACAGGTTGAACATCGAGGCGGCAGCAACCCACAGTACCCGTCAGCGGGCGTTGACAGCAGCGCCCCCTCGACTAAAGTCAAATCGAGACATGGGCGGGGGGCGGCCCTGTGTCAACAGAAGCAAGGGGGATGCTTTGGCGCTGCGCGGAGTAATTCGGCACAGCTGTTTTTTCGCGGTCACGGCCGCCATCTCCGCCGCGATGCTCGGCGGGTGCGCCGCCGACGTCAATCAGCGCGGCAATCTCCCGCCGAAAGACCGGCTGGCCGAGATCCATCCGGGCACCACGACCCGCGCCCAGGTCGCCAAGATCCTCGGCACGCCGTCAAGCACCGGCGTGTTCGACGGCAACAGCTGGTACTACATCAGCCGCAAGACAAAGCAGATCGCGTTTCTCGACCCAGACGTGCTCGACCAGCAGGTCTATGTCGTCAATTTCGATGCGAACGGCGTTGTCAGCAGCGTCGGCCACAAAGGCCTCAAGGACGCGCGCGCGATCGAACCGGCGCCGGGCGCAACGCCAGCGCCGGGTCGCGAATTGAGCTTCCTCGAACAGGTGCTCGGCAATATTGGGCGCTTCAACAAATCCTCGAAGGAAGGCGGCAGTTCCAGCGATACGCCGCCGGATTGACCCCGGGTTAGGCAGACAGCAGGCTCGCGCAGGGTTCCTCCCCCGCTTTGCGGGATCGCGTGCGGGGGTCCAGGACCATCAATCCGTCCTGTGGCCCTGGATTCCCGCTTCCGCGGAAATGACGGCCGAACGGCGCCTATCGGCAATCACAACTCGTTCGCGGTATTCGGCCGGGGTGATGCCGAACCGGCGCCGAAACGAGCGGTGGAAGTAGGACAAGTCGGAAAAGCCCGCGGCATAGGCAAGATCGGCAATCGTCGGGTGTGCGTGACGGTCGCCGTGCAGCAGACGTTGCGCAAGGATCAGTTGCTGCTCCAGCTTGAATTTTGAAAATGTAGCGCCGTCGTCCTCGAACAGCCTTTGAACGGTTCGCGGCGTCAGGCGATGGCGAGCCGCCAGATCGCCAACCGTCACTTCGTTCTCGCCGATACGGCTGGTGATGTACTCCTTCATCGCCGCGAGCCGGGCGGCGCGGACCCCGCTTGTATCAGCGACCCTGGCCGGCAGGGATCCGGCGTCGCGGGTCGCCACGGCCGCGATCAGGTCGTGGACGTGAGAGCCGACCACGCTTCGTGCCCGGTCGTTGGTGTGTGTCAGCTCGGCCGATATTCCGCTCGCGTAATGGATGAGCAGCCGCAATGCCGGCGTGTCGGCTGGAATGAGCCGCATCACCGAGTCCTCTACATCGCGTACCGCGCCGGCTACCGCCATGCGCGGGACGACGAAGGCTCGGAAGCGGCCGTCGCCGTGAGTCATGATCACCGGCTCGCGATGCAGCACCAATACCCCTTGGCCCGGCCGCAAGATCACCTCGCGGCCGCATTGCGCCCACAGCTGCTTCCCTTGTTGCGGCGTGATCAGGGCCAGCGCATCGTCGCCGTCGTCGAGCATCTTTGCCGTGCGATCGATGCTTGCGGCCGTGCTGGCGAACGACAGAACGGATAGCCCTGGGATTCTCTCCAGCAGCACCCGCGCCGTGAACTGACCGGTCGAGCGGGGCTCGATATGCGCGCGCACGGCCGATTGCGCAAATGTCTCACGCCAGAACGTCAGGCGCTTGGTGCTCGGCACGCCATCGGTCGAGAACCGGCATACGGCAGAAGTTGCCCAACGCGGCGCGGAAGACATGAGCGCTCCTGCAAGGCGGCCATTCCAGCGCTCGCAGTATCGCACGACATCATCATCCCGGGTGTGAGCCGCATCACTTTCGTGCGTCCGGCCCTCTCAAACCGTGTGCCTCTCGACGACCTTTGGTCGCTTCAGTCCACAACGCATGTCGGGGCAGCCCACGACTGCCGGCGAAGTTTTTCGTAACTTTTCACACCCCGCACATTCTCAGCCTTTCGCGCCGCGATCCGGCGCGATTCGGCCTCGAACGGCGCGATTCGGCCTCGAACGGCGCGACCCGATCCCAATCGCGGTGCAGCAAGCCGAAAACTCTTTGTGTGATTCGGGAGGACCGCATGAGTACAGCATTCCAAATATTGCCGGAAACGGGGCCGCCCGCTGCCGGGGAACGCCAGCAACCGGCAGCATTCAAGGTAATCGCGCTCATTTCCCTGCAGTTGATTGGTCTGTGGGCCCTGAACAGGATCGGTTTCTGGGTCGCGGCAAGCACGGGTCTGCCGGTCCCGGGCAATCTGATCGGGATGGTCGGGCTTTACGCGCTGCTGGCGCTGGGCATCGTCAGGCTGTCGTGGGTCGAGGCGGCGGGATCCATCCTGATCAGGCATCTCGCATTCTTTTTTGTACCGATCACCGTAGGGCTGATGGACATGGGTGCGCTGTTCGCCGCCCACGCTGTCGGCATCGCGGTCACGCTGACCGTAAGCGCCGCGATCGGGGTGTTGCTGGCGGGGTGGGTGTCGCAGCTGCTGTTGCGCGACGCTGCGCCGGAGGCAGGGCCATGACCGCGATCGTCACCGTCTTCGGCATCACCGTAACCGTCGGCGCTTACGCGCTGAGTCTCGTCGCAGGCCGGCGGTATCCCTGTCCGCTGACAACGCCCGTGCTGTTCAGCACCGTCATTGTGATTGCGGTCCTGCTGGCCTCCGGGATCTCGTTTTCGGATTATGCGCCGGCTAAGGGCATTATGACTTTCCTGCTCGGTCCGGCCACCGTTGCCCTCGCCATCCCGCTCTACAAAAACCGCCAGGCGTTTTTCGGAAACATCGTTCCGGCAATCGTCGGCCTCCTCTGCGGTTCGCTCGGCACGATGATCGTCGCCGGCATCCTGGCCGGCCTGTTCCGGTTCGGACCGGAACTGGTTTCTTCGATCGCCATCAAGTCGACAACCGTGCCGATCGCGGTCGTGATCGCCACGATCGTTCACGGAAATCCGGCGTTGACGGCAGCCTTCGTCGTGATCACCGGCATGATCGGGGCAAGCTTCGGTCCCTGGTTGATGGACCGGCTCGGGATCAGGCATCCGGTTTCCAGGGGACTGGCGCTCGGGACGATTTCCCACGGCCAGGGCACCGCGCAGGCTGCGATCGAAAGCCAGCTTTCTGGCGCCGTCGCCGGGGTGGCAATGGGCCTCGGGGCCGTATGCACCTCGCTCGCCGCGCCCTGGATCATTCCGCTTTTTCTCCGCTGAAAGCGCAAACACGGTGCCGGACGCGCGCCGCCGCCCCGATTTGGCCTGAAGCGACGCCGCCCAAATCAACAAATGGGATAAAACCGATGAACGATCAGGGATTGGCGATCGAGAAATCCGGCCAAGTCAGGCCTGAGATCTTTGGGCGCCGCGTCGGCGGTCTCATCCGACGGAATTTCGGCGTCATCGTCACCGTGCTGATCGGGTTTGCGGTTGTCCAGTGCTATGCCGCATTGCTGGCCAATATCGTGCCCGACGCGGCATTGCCGGTCATGCTCGCGATCTTTGTGGCCTCGACCATCTCCAGCATTGTCGGGTTCGCGTTTTCGGCCCTGAGCGGCGCCATGCTTTTTCATCTTCTTTTCCGCCCGGTGCACATCGTCGAAATTATGATCCTATGCAGCATAGCCATTCAATTCTTCAGCGTCGTTACGCTAAGGAACTCGATCGACTTGAAAAACCTGTCCCGCTTCCTGCTCGGCGGCCTGTTGGGCCTGCCGCTCGGCGTCTATCTGCTGATTCACGTGTCGCCAGCGGTTTATGCGAAGGTGATGGGCGGGTTTTTGATCGTGTACGGCCTTTACATGATCCTGCGCCGGCCCATCGTGCTCCACTTCAGCAACGCGGCGGCCGACTGCGCGGCCGGGGTGCTCGGCGGCATCACCGGCGGTTTTGCGGGCTTCCCCGGCGCCTTCGTGACGATCTGGTGCGGCTTCAAAGGCTGGACGAAAAATCAGCAGCGCGGCGTTTACCAGCCCTTCATCCTGATTATGCAGGTTTTGGCTTTGGCGCTGATTTTGCTGTTCCAGCCGGGGAATTCGCTCGGCGACAAGATCGACCTCGCTACATTGAGCTATATGCCCGCGGCGGTGTTAGGCACATGGTGCGGCATTGCCATTTTCCGCCGATTGACCGAGGTGCAGTTCGCCCGGTCGGTCAACCTGCTGCTGATCGTGTCGGGGCTTGGCCTGATTTTTTGACATTCAGGCCATGACCCCGCGATGCCAGTCGTAGATGTCGATTTTCTGGTAGATGCCGTTCGTGCAATAGGGTTCGTTGCGGAAGAAATCGTCGAGCGCGGTGCGGCTGGCGAATTCATAGACCATCGCGCTGCCGAGCCACGTCTTGCCGCCGGCATCGGTCAGATAGCCGCGCGCGAGGCAGTTCGATGCGTCCTTCGGCTGCAGGTGGGCCCGGTGCGCCGGCACGATCGTGTTGCGGAATTCGGTGATGCCGGGTTTGCCGATGCCGTGAAAGAAGAAGCCGCGAAGGCCGGGGCGCGCCGGAGCGGTCGGCTGGCGGGTCGCCAGCGCGCAGTGCCAGTCGCTGGTTTCGTCCGCCGTGACGATGCCGTTGGCGGCCAGCGGGTCCTCCGCCAGGAACCGCGCCGCCGCCTCCCCGACACTGCCGGGCAGATCGAGCTGATAGAGATACCCGGCCGGCGCCGTGCCGCGGAAGACCGGCCCGAAGGTCACCAGCACGTCGCGCCACGCGGCGAGAAAACGCGCGTGGCGCTCGCGGATCGTCCGCGGCAGGCCGCCGAGGTCGATCGTCGAGCGGCGGATGATGACCTGTGCCATGTCGTCGATTTCCCTGCTATTGCACAGGTGCCATAGCGATTTCGATCGTATCTGGGAAGTCCATCGGGCCGACGGTGATCGGCACGCCGCGATATGAAGGGTCGGCGCCCGGGTCCAGTTGCAGCTTCCGGGCCATCGCACCGCTCATCCGGATTTCAATCAGCCTGCGGCCGTATTTCCCGGCATCTTCGTAAAAGGTGTCGAGCACGTCCCGGATATAGTGTTCGTCATATCCGTGCAGGTCGAGCTTAAAGGGGTCGTCCACGATCGGCAGGTCCTTTGACGATCAATCGACGATTGAGTTACGCCATCGCTCTCGCGCGGGTCAAGCCTCGCCGGCTGGGCGTCGCCTTCGGCCGGATCGGGCGTCCCCCCTTGCCAGTCGTTGGCGGAATCGATGTAGTGGCGCGGGCCAACCGCCAACGGAGGAGAGGCATGAACCAGGACGCCAAAAAGACCGCGCTGCGGATGATCCCCTACGGCATTTACGTGCTGACCGCCGATGACGGCAAGGGCAATGTCGCTGCCGCGACCGTCAACTGGGTGACGCAGAGTGCGTTCGCCCCGCCGCTCGTCGTGGTCGGGGTCAAGACCGACAGCGGCGCCTA
>DASUKH010000264.1:0-6784 GCA_036278835.1 Allostellaceae bacterium | reverse complement strand
CCTGGAATTCGGGCATCGGGCGGCAGGGCGCCAGCGCCTTACCGAGATATTCCGAGAGCCGCGCGCGCGCCCAGTCCTCGCCTTGCTCGGCGATCACGTATTTGAGGCGGGCATGGCGGCGGTTGGCGCGGTCGCCCCAGTCGCGGTGCAGCCGCACCGCAGCAGCGCCGGCTTCGAGCAGGTCGCCCGGCTCGACAAACGCCACCGGCGACGCCATCCGCGGGTAGGTTTCCGGCTTGTTGTGGGTCATCCCGTGACTGCCGCCGAGGAAAAAATTATACCCGGTCAGCACCTCGCCCTCGAACAGCGCGACGATCCCGACATCATTGGTCAAAACGTCGATCGTGTTGTCCTCGGGGATCGCGAGGCCGAGCTTGAACTTGCGCGGCAGATAGCGGTCGCCGTAGAGCGGGTCGGGCGGCTCCTCCTCCGGGGTCACCTTCTCGCCGTCGAGCCAGATTTCGTGATAGGCGCCGGTGGTCGGCAGCAGGTGGAGCGCCAGGCGGCGCCCCTCTTCCTGGATGCGGCGGTGCACCGCATCGCGGATCGGCGCCGGCACCATCGTCACCGTGCGCACGACGTCGCCGCACGCGCACAATGTCGTTAGCAGCGCATGGTTGATCTCGGCGATGGCCGCCTTCAGCCCCGGCTTGACGACGCCGTGAAACTGGATGCTCTGCCGCGTCGTGATGCGCAACGTGCCGTTGCCGTGGCGGTCGGCGAGATCGTCGAGCACGAGGTACTGCGCAGCGGTCAGGCGGCCGCCGGGGATGCGCACCCGCACCATGAACTGCCAGTGCTTGTCGTCGCCGCGCTGCTTGCGCTCGGTGGCGCTGTCGCGGTCGTAGCCCTGGTAGATGCCGTGAAATTTAAGGAGACCGTAGCCGGCCCCATCGAACGGCGTCCCGGTATCGGCGAGGTCGCGCGCGAGATTGCCCCGCAACTGCCGGCTCTGCTGCTTGAGGGCCTCGGCTTTCGAAATGGTATCGATCTTTGCCATGCGCTTGCCCTCAGCCGGCGAGGCCGTTGGCCGTAAAGGCCAGGCTTTGCGGCGGGCGGCGCACCCCGACGGGCGCCGGGACAGGCTCGGTCGCCGCCTGAGGGTCATTGTTATGCGGCCCGGCGCAGACGCATTGCACGACCCGCCAGCCTTCGGACGCGAGCTTTACTGCGCGTAGCGAGATGCGCGAAGCGGCCGGCGCAAACCCGGCCGACAGCGGCTCCGCATAGGCGCCGGACGGCAGAAATCCTGCGATCCTTTCCGCCAGCGCCCGATCGTAGAGCACGACATCCGCCCCATCGAGGGCGGCACGATCGGCCGCGGGAAGGCTCGAAGCACCGTTCAGTTCAACCAACCGGATTTGGCCAAGCTCGACCATCACGCCTCTCCGCCTTGCCCATGCATCCGAGCGGCGGGCAATCGGGACGTTTCGGTTCCGTCACTGCGAACCCGGTAATCGTCATACCGGCGCAGGCCGGTATCCATGCTTCTACCGCACGGAAGCTGGCAAATGGGTCCCGGCCTTCGCCGGGATGACGAAATGGGCGCGTAACTTTCAGAACCGGAACACTAGAAACCGTCCGCCTACCGCTCTTTCAAGCAAATACAGGCTAATGATCGAAAACATTTTGGTCAAATAGCAATATATCGTTTTATTTTTACTTGAAAGAGGGCGACCTTCTCCGACGCGGCTAGCCGGGGAAAATCTATTCCTCGTCGCCCTTATCGGCGGGGCGGCGGTCGCGGAAGGCGCGCGGGTGGAGGGGGTAGGCGGTGGTGTGCTTGAGCCGCTCCATCGCGAAGCGCGAGGTCACGTTCTTCATCGGCGCCACCGCGATGAGGCGCTTGTAGAACCTGTCGTATTCCGCCATGTCGGCGACCGCGACCCGCAGCATATAATCGACGTCGCCGGCCATCCGATAGACCTCCATTACCTCGGGCATATCGGCGATGGCGGTGCTGAACCGCTGCAGCCATTCCGGGGTGTGCTCGCCGGCCTCGATGCTGACCAGCACCGACAGCCCGACCCCGATGCGCTCCGGTTCCAGCACCGCCACCCGCCTGGTGATGACGCCGCGGTTTTCGAGCTTCTGGATGCGCTTCCAGCACGGGGTCGGGGATAGCCCGACCCGCTCCGCCATCTGGGCGATCGACAGGGTGGCATCCTGCTGCAGCATCTCAAGCAGCGCCCGGTCGATCTCGTCCATCGCCGCCTCGCTCATACCGCCGCGAGGGCCCGGTCGAGATCGGCGATGAGATCGGCTTCTGCCTCGAGGCCGACCGATAGCCGCACCAGCCCATCGCCGATGCCGAGCCGGGCGCGCTCCTCGGGATCGACCCGCGAGTGGGTGGTCGTCGCCGGGTGGGTCGCGAGGCTCTTCGAATCGCCGAGATTGGCCGAAAGATCGATCAGCCGGAGCGCGTCGAGAAAGCGGAAGCAGGCGGCCTTGCCGCCCGCCACATCGAAGGCGACGACGGTGCCGCCGGCCGCCATCTGGCGCCGCGCCAGTTCGTATTGCGGATGGCTCGGCAGGCCGGGATAGACGACCCGGGCGATTTTCGGGTGGTCCTCGAGGAATTGCGCGATGGCGGCGGCGCTGCGGCATTGCCGCTCGACCCGCAATTCCAGCGTCTCCAGCCCCTTCAGCAATAGCCAGGCGTTGAACGGCGACAGCGACGGGCCGGTATTGCGGTAGAACGGGCCGAGATCGTCGCGGACGAATTTCTCGCTGCCGAGGATCGCGCCGCCCAAAGTGCGGCCCTGGCCGTCGATATGCTTGGTCGCGGAATAGACGACGACGTCGGCGCCGAGCGCCAGGGGCCGCTGCAACAGCGGCGTCGCGAACACGTTGTCCACCACGAGGAGCCCGCCGGCATCATGGACGAGGCGGGCCACCGCCGCGATATCGACGATCTCCATCGCCGGGTTGGACGGGCTTTCGCAAAACGCGAGGGCCGCGCCCGGTGCTAGTGCGCGCTGCCATTCGATCGGGTCGCGGCCATCCACCAGCACACCCTCGATCCCGAAGCGCGGCAGCATCTCAGCGACGATGTGGTGGCAGGAGCCGAACAAGGCCCGGCTCGCCACCACGCGGTCGCCGGCGCGCAATTTGCAGAAGAGCGCCGCGAACACCGCCGCCATGCCGCTGGCGGTGGCGCGACACGCCTCGGCGCCCTCGATCAGGCGCAGCCGCTCCTCAAACATCGTCACGGTCGGGTTGCGGTAGCGCGAATAGACATAGCGCGCGCCGTCCGCCTGGAACGCCGCTTCGGCCTCGGCCGCGGTGTCGTAAACAAACCCGGAGGTCAGGAACAAGGCCTCCGAGGTCTCCTCAAAGCCGCTGCGCATGCCGCCGCCGCGCACCATGAGGGTCGCCGGCGCAAGGCCGGCGGCGAGGTCGGGCGGCAGGATCGGCTTTGCCATCGCGGGTCTCCGTCACAAGGCCCGCGGCCGGCACGAAAAAACCCCGGCCCGCCGCGGGCCAGGGCTTGATAGTCCCCGACCTTTTAGCGCTTTGTTTTACGTGGCGCGCAAGCCGGCCGGCTCAAATCACCACGGGACGGCGCGTGGTAGCCCCCGCCCGCGTATGTGTCAAGCCTTCAAGGACCGGGGGCCGGCATGCCGGGGCGGGACGCCGGCGGTCCACCGGGCAGACAGTTCCTAAATCGAGAACGAGTTGCCGCAGCCGCACGAGGAGGCGGCGTTCGGGTTTTTGATCTGGAACGAGGCGCCCATCAGGTCCTCGACAAAATCCAGCTCGGCGCCGCTGAGCAGGTCGAGCGAAACGTCGTCGACGACAACCGAGATGCCGCCCGCCTCAAAGGCGAAATCGTCGGGGTTGCGCTGATCGTCGAAGCTCATCCCGTACTGAAACCCGGAGCAGCCGCCGCCCGACACGGCGATGCGCAGAAACGCGTTCGCCGCCTGCTCCTGCTCCTTCAGCGCGGCGATGCGGCGCGCCGCCGCCGCCGTCACGGTGATCTGCCGCTCGCCGGTTGCCCCTGCCGCTGGCTCCGTCATCTGCGCCCCACTCGTCTGCCGCCGGGATTGACCCGTCAGATGTATTTAGGGAGCGATGGCACCACGTAAAAGCCGATAACCGTGCGGATGCGCGAAGGGAGAGCCGAACGATGTTGCGGGCATTGCCGGGCGGCCGTCACGACGAGGCCGAGCGGGAGGAAGCCGGGCGGATCGAGGCGGACCGGCTCGCCTGTCTCGAAGCCTTGGAACGCAAGGTGCTGTGGCTGTCCACCTGGATGATCCACAACGCCAATCATTTGCGGCCGAGCCGTGACGGCCTCAAGGTCGGCGGCCATCAGGCGTCGAGCGCGTCGGTCGCCACCCTGATGACCGCGCTCTATCTCGATGTGCTGCGGCCGCAGGACCGGGTGGCGGTCAAGCCGCACGCCGCCCCGGTGTTCCACGCGCTGCAATACCTGCTCGGGCATCAGAGCCGCGACCGCCTGGAGCGCTTCCGCGGCTTCGGCGGCGCGCAATCCTATCCCTCGCGTACCAAGGACGGCGATATCGTCGATTTCTCGACCGGCTCGGTCGGGCTCGGGGTCGGGATGACCCTGTTCGCCTCGCTCGTGCAGGACTACCTGCGGCTGCACCGGCTGACCCCGAGCGATACGCCGCCCGGCCGAATGATTGCGCTGGCGGGCGACGCCGAACTCGACGAGGGCAACATCTTCGAGGCGCTCCTCGAAGGCTGGAAGCACGACGTCCGGAATTTGTGGTGGATCATCGACTACAACCGCCAGAGTCTCGACGCGGTCGTTTCCGACCGGCTGTTCGGCCGCATCGACGCGCTTTTCGAGATGTTCGGCTGGCGAGTCGTCACGCTCAAATACGGGCGGCTGTTGCAGGCCGCCTTCGCACGGCCCGACGGCGAGCATCTGCGCGAGTGGATCGATTCCTGCCCGAATTCGCTCTATTCGGCGCTCGTCTATAAAGGCGGCGAAGGGTGGCGCGAGCATTTGCGACGCGATCTCAACCGCTATCCCGGCATCCGCACAATCCTCGACGAGCACGACGATGAGGCACTGGCGCGGCTGATGACCAACCTCGCCGGGCACGACATGGGGTCGGTGCTCGACGCCTTCCGATCGGTGACGGACGATCAGCCGACCTGCTTTATTGCCTATACGATAAAGGGAAACCGGCTGCCCTTCGCCGGCCACAAGGACAATCATGCCGGGTTGATGAACCCGCAGCAGATGGCGGCCTTCCAGAAAAGCATGGCGGTGCCGGAAGGTGCAGAGTGGGAGAGGTTCGCCGGGCTCGACCTGCCGGCCGACGATCTCGCACGGTTTCTAGCGACGGCGCCACTTTCCGGCACCGTCAGCCGCCGCCACCGGGCGGCGCCGGTGGCGGTGCCGGCGACCCTGCCGACCCCGCGCGGCGAGCGAATTTCGACGCAGGAGGCTTTCGGCCGTCTCCTCGCCGACTTGGCCGGTGGCGAAAGCCCGCTCGCCGCCCGCATCGTCACCACCTCGCCCGACGTAACGGTCTCGACCAATCTCGGCGGCTGGGTCAACCGCCGCGGCATCTTCGACCGGGCCGAGCGGGCCGACGTGTTCCGCGAAGAGAAGGTGGTCTCGGCGCAGCGATGGGGGATGACGCCGCAGGGCCAGCACATCGAACTCGGCATCGCCGAGAGCAACCTGTTCCTGCAACTCGCCGCACTGGGCCTCGCCGGCCCGCTGTTCGGCGAGCGGCTGTTGCCGATTGGCACGCTCTACGACCCGTTCATCAAGCGCGGCCTCGACGCGCTCAATTACGCGCTTTATCAGGATGCGCGGTTCATCCTGGTGGCGACCCCGTCGGGGATCACCCTGGCGCCGGAGGGCGGGGCGCACCAATCGAGCATCGAGCCGCTGATCGGGATCGGCCAACCGGGGCTCGTCGGGTTCGAGCCGGCCTATGCCGACGAGCTGGCGGTGCTGCTGCGCTGGTCCCTCGAGGAAATCCAGCGCGCGGACGGGCAGTCGGTCTATTTCCGGCTGTCCACCCGGCCGATCGAGCAGCCGCGCCGCGACCTCGATCCTGCTTTGGCCGGGGCGGTGGTCGCCGGCGCCTATTGGCTGCGCGAGCCGGCGCCGGGCTCGCCGCTGGCGATCGCCTACAGCGGCGCCGTCGCGCCGGAAGCGCTCGCCGCCGCTGCTGCCGTTGACGACGACCTGCCGGGAGCGGGTGTGCTCGCAGTGACCTCGCCGGCGCGTCTCTACCGCGACTGGCGCAGTGCGCTCGCTGAAGGACGGCCTAGCCGGCTCGAGACCTTGCTCGGCCGGCTCGATCCGGACGCCGCGGTGGTCACCGTGGCCGACAGTCACCCGGCTTCCCTGTCGTGGTTCGGCAGCGCCACCCGACATCGCGTGCTGCCGCTCGGGGTGGACCGCTTCGGCCAGTCGGGCGACATCCCCGATCTCTACCGCGAGTACCGCATCGACGCCGATGCGATTATCGACGCTGCCGCCATCGGCTTGTTGCGCGGGCGACACCGGTTCGGCATCGGCTCCGCCACGCGTTAAGCCCCGCTGCCCTCCCCCGCTGGCGGGGGAGGGTCAAGCGGTCAGCCGTCCGATCAACGTGCCGGCGGGGCACCGGGAGCGGTCGCGGCGCCGTTGCTGCCGGCCGGCCCCGGCGGAGCTGGCTCGGCGGCCGGCCCGGGCATCGGCTGGGCAGGGGCGGTCTCGGGCTGGGTGCCGACGTTCGGCATGGTCGACCCCACGCCGGTACCGGTCAGGCGAGCCACCGTATCGGCGCTCAGTTCCCCGGTC
>DASUKH010000263.1:0-4242 GCA_036278835.1 Allostellaceae bacterium | reverse complement strand
CTCCCACGCCTCGTAAATCCGCCCTTCGACCGTCTCGGGGCGGTAGGTCTTCTCCAGCATCGCCGCAACGTCCATCAGCAGGAAATCGTTCGGAAAGCGCCCGCTTCCGGCGGGCGGCGGGGCCGCACCGGCCGGGTCAGTCCGGCTCGGAGCGGGAGATCGCCCGGTCGATTTCCCGCTGCACCAGCCGCTCGACGATCGCCGGCAGGTTGTTGTCGAGCCAGGTGCGCAGCAGCGGTTGCAGCAGCTGGGCAACGATCTCGTCGAGCGGCCGGTCGCCGACCCGCGGACCGGCCGGCGCCTCGGCGCCGCGCGGTATCGTCGACAGCTGCTCGAAGGCGGCGGCGGTGGCGGCGGCACTCGCCTCGGATAGCAGCGGCTCGCGGCGAACCGCCCCCGTCTTGCTGGGGCCTTCGTCCGTGTCGCTCTCCGGTAGCACCGGTTCCGCCGCGCGGTGCGGCCGGATGAAGCCGATCGGCGAGAGATGACGCACCGTGCCGTCCTCGTTCAGCGCTTCGGTCAATTCCAGAATGCCGTCGCTGCCGCCCCCCGGCCGCGTTGCCGCGGCATCGTCCGGCGCGTCGCCCTGCTGCTCCCCGTCCCGGCGTTCGCCATCCTCGACCGTCGGCTCGGAAGCGGGGGACGCGGCGGCCGTCGGCGGCTGCGGGGCAGCCGGGGCGTGCTCGTCTTCGTCAATAATCCGCCGCATCGTGGCCAGGATTTCATCAAGCGACAGATCCGTCGGGGATTTCGTATCCGACATGGGAATTGCCTGTTGCGCTGCGTCACGGCAGCCAACCTAGACAAACCCGCCGCGATTTGCGAGTCGGACTGCGCCGGCTATTCCTTCAGGCCGCCGCCAAACCCGAGCCACTTGTCTTTAACCTTCTTATAGTGGCGGTCCATGTCGTAAAGCTTTACCGGCAATTTCAGTTCGGGCGCGACCAGCCGCCCGTCCGCCGCCGCGATGTTGAACTCGGCAAGCGCCGCGTCGTGCTCGGCGGTGACCAGCTGCGATTGCGTCGTGAACAAGGTCTGCTCGGCGATCAGCACGTCGAGCACGGTGCGCGAGCCGACCAGCGCTTCCTCCTCGGTGCCCTGCAACGCGATCTGCGCCGCCTTGACGGCCGACCCGTATGACGCGATCGCGGCGCGCGCCGCCTGCAACGTCTCCCAGTTCTGGGCAGCCGCCTGCACCGCGGCGCGGCGGGCGTCATCGGCCTGGCTGCGCCGCTGCCCGACCGTCTGCTCGGCCTGCCGCGTCTGCGAGTAGATGGCGCCGCCTTCATAGAGCGGCATCGTCACCTGGGCCAGCACCGAAGCCTCGTCGAGGCGGGAGTTGCGCAGGGTGACCGAAGGCGAAAAGGCGCGGCTCAAATCGCCGACGATCGAGATCTGCGGCAGCAGCTGCCCGCGGATCACGTCGATGTTGTCGCGTGCCGCCAGCTCGGCGAAAGAAGCGGCGATGACGTTGAAATTGTCGCCGGAGGCGAGGGTCAGCGCCTCGTCGCGGGTCGCCGGCAGCACCGGGCGCTCGCGCGGCAGCATCAGCCGGCCCGGCGGGTGCCCGACCACGCGGGTGTAATTGGCGCGGCTGACCGCGAGATTGCCCTCGGCGCTGATCCGTTGCGCGGTCGATTGCGCCAGCGAGGCTTCGGCCTGCGCCACGTCGGTGCGGGTGACCTCGCCGACCCGAAAGCGATCGCGGGTCGCCTCGAGCTGCTTTTTCAGGACGCTCTCGTTGTTGCGGGCGACCTCGACCAGGGTCTGATCGCGCACGACGTCGAGATAGGCCGTCGCGACCGCCTGGAACACGGTCGTTTCGGTCTCCATGGTCTGCGCCCGCGCCGCCTGCACGGTGTTGATCGCCTGGCGGGTCTGCGCCTCGGTGCGGCCGCCGCGATAGATCGGCTGCGTGACCCGCAAATCCATCGAGCGACTGATGACGTTGGAAAACACGGTCGGCGTCGAAGCCCCGGTGAACCCGTTCGGCACCTCGAACCCAGCCCGCCCGTATCCCGCCGACGCAGTAAAATTTACCGTCGGGCGCCAGTTCGCCAGCGCCTGCGGCACGCTCTCGTCGGTGGCCCGCAACGCCGCGCGCTGCGCGAGCAGTTGCGGGTTGTTCTCATAAGCGTAAGCGAAGGCTTCGGTCAGCGTCTGCGCCGATGCCGGCGCCGCGGCACACATGAACGCCGCCGCGATGACGGCGATGCGGGCCGGCATCTTCCGCCATCGCGGAGCCCGACCGCGCCCCTTCCAGCCCCTGGCGTGCGGCATTCACCCCCTCAGAACACAAACGCGGGCTTCGGTGCGAAACCCGGAAGCAGCGGCGTTGCAGCATCGAATATAACGCGTTGCGCGAGTATTCCGCCAGTGCGTGTTATCAAAGTGGCGCGTCCAACACGTTGCTGTTGCCGCAGAACCACAACAAGCCGCCCGCCTTCGGCCAGCTGGCTCTCGATTTCGGCCGGGATTTCCGCCGCCGCGCCGGCGAACATGATCACGTTGTAAGGCGCGCGCCGCCGGTAACCCTGGGGCAGCGGCGCCTCGACATAGGCGACCGAGCCGATATGGTGATCGACCAGCGCCGAGCGGCCGATTCGCGCCAAGTCGTCATCCTCTTCGAGGGCCACGACGCCGCGCACCAGCATCGACAGCAGCGCCGCCTCGTAGCCGACCCCGGCGCCGATCACGAGCGCGGTGTCGCGCGGTCCGGGCTGCGCGGCCTGCAGCAGCCGGGCCGCGACCACCGGCTGCATCAGGTAGCGCCCACCCCCGAGCGGCAGGTCGCGATCGACATAGGCGACCACCTGCAGCCGCTCCGGCACGAACGCATCCCGGCGCAGCCGCGCAAACGCCTCGATGACGCGTTCGTCGGTCACCCGGTCGGGGCGCAGCTGCGATTCGATCATGTTTACGCGGGCATCGGCGAAATCGCTCATCGTTGCGGACCCGGTTGTCTCAGGTTAAGGCGCCGCCGCCTTATACAGGGCCGCGCCCGGCCCCGCGAGACAAAGCCTGCCGGCGCCGGCTCAACCCCGCCGGGCGGCCGGCTCGTCGGCCGGGTGCACCGCCTGTCCGGTCGGCAGGCGCGCGATCAAATCGGCCGCCCCGAGCCGCAGCAGCGGGTGGCGCCACCCCGGCGCGATCTCGGCCAGCGGCACCAGCACAAAGCGGCGCTCGTGCAGCCGCGGGTGCGGCAGCGTCAGGCGAGGGCCCGTGCACTCCCGCCCGTCGTAATCGAGCAGATCAAGATCGAGCGTGCGGGCCGCATTGCGGGCACCGCGCCGGCGCGCGAAGCGGCGCTCGACCGCCAGGAGCGCGTCGAGCAGCGCCTCCGGGGAGAGCCGGGTGGCGACCGAGGCGACCGCGTTGGCGTACCACGGCTGATCGGACGCCGGCACCGGTTCCGTCAAATACCAGCGGGAGACGGCAAGCAGCGCGATCCCGGCTTCCGGCAACGCGGCGAGGCCGCCGGCCGCGGTCTCCAGGGGCGACGAAAATCCCGGCGCCGCGAGGTTGCTGCCGATGCCGACCAGGATCACCGCCGCCCGCCCGCATCGCCCGCGCCGCGCTTGACGGCAGATCTTCCGCGCATAAAGATAACCGGAATTACCGTGCTCATGAGGCTTCGTATGATCTTTTATCCTGAAGAAAGAATAGCGATTTTCATCGACGGGGCGAACCTCTATTCCGCCGCGCGCAGTCTTTCATTCGACATAGATTACAAGCGGCTTCTTGACCTGTTTCGCTCGAAGGGGCGGCTTATGCGTGCGTTCTACTATACGGCTCTGCTGGAAGACCAGGAATATTCGCCGTTACGACCGCTTGTCGATTGGCTCGATTACAACGGCTACACAATGGTCACCAAGCCGACCAAGGAATTTACCGACGCGATGGGGCGCCGGCGCATCAAGGGAAATATGGATATCGAGCTGGCGATCGACATGCTCGAGATGGCCGAGCATATCGACCATGCGATCCTGTTCTCCGGCGACGGCGATTTCCGCCGGCTGGTCGAGGCGGTGCAGCGGCGCGGGGTTCGCGTGTCGGTGGCCTCGACGATCCGGTCTTCGCCGCCGATGGTGTCCGACGATCTGCGCCGGCAGGCCGACGCCTTTATCGAGCTGCAGGAGCTGGCGCCGCACATCCTGCGCAATCACCACCCGCGCGACGAAGCGGTGCGGGTCCGCATGGAGCCGGTCGAGGCGCAGTAACGCCGGTCGCTGTTTCCGATCG
>DASUKH010000262.1:0-11984 GCA_036278835.1 Allostellaceae bacterium | reverse complement strand
GCTCGTCGGTCTGCTGCCCGTCATAGGCCCTGCGGGCGAGGTAAGCGTCGAGCCAGCCGGGCACGACTTCATTCGCAAAAATGGCCTCGACGGTCGGACCCCCGACCTTGATTTCGCGGCGCCGGGAATGCGCGGCATAGACGATCGCCTCGGCTCCCACTTCCGGCTGAAAGATCGGCGGCACCGGCTGGGCGCGGTGCGGCATCTTGTTGCGGGCCCAGTCGAATTGCGGCGTGTTCAGCGCCGGCATGAGCACGACTGTCAGGTGCACCCGACTGCCCGCGTGGATCAGCTCGGAGCGGATGCTGTCGGTGAAACCGACGATGGCGTGCTTGGCGCCGCAATAGGCCGATTGCAGCGGGATCGATCGATACGCCAGGGTCGAGCCGACCTGCACGATCGTGCCGCGGTCGCGCTGCCGCATGCGTTTCAGCGCCGCCATCGTGCCATGCACGAAACCTAAATACGTGACCTCGGTGACGCGGCGGAACTCGTCGGGCGTAATCGCTGCAAACGGCGCAAAGACCGTCGCCATTGCGTTGTTGACCCAGATCTCGATCGGCCCGAACTCGCGTTCCACCGCGGCCGCGGCGCTTTCGACCGCGTCGGGGTCGGCGACGTCGGTCGGCAGCGCCAGCGCTTCGCCGCCGGCTGCGCGCACCTCGGCCGCAGCGGCGTTAAGCCGTTCCGCCCCGCGCGCCAGCAGCCCGATGCGGGCGCCGCGCCGCGCGAAGGCCTGCGCCGCCGCCCGCCCGACCCCGGCGCTGGCGCCGGTAATGACGACGGTTTCAGCCGCCATCAGGACGCGTCCAACGCGATCAGCGCGAGGCCGGTCTGCGGGTCCTTGCGCTTTTTGAGATGCGCCGGCGGCTCGACAAAGATCACTTCGAGTGTCGGCCGGACATAGGCTTCGAGCAGGTGCCCGCCGACGACGCTGCCGTCCGACCGGCCGAGCACGGCGTGGATGTGCAGCGTCGGCTGTCCCTCGGAGACGGCCACGCTGCCGAGCAGCGACAGCGCCTCGACCTGCTCATCGACGGGAATGCGCTTGTACTGTTTGGTGGCCCAGTCGAAATAGCCGACGACGGCGCGCTCGAAGGCGCCGATCGCCGACAGCGAGGCGGCCTCGATTTTCTGCTCGCGGACAAACCGGCCGAGCACGGCCATGGCTTCGTCGCCGGTCGCGAGCACGGCGGCATGGGTGGCGGGCGGCCCGCGATCGAGCAGCTTCCAGCGCATGTGATCCCTCGGTGGTTTGCCCGTTCAACGAGGGTTCGGGTTCATCGTTCCGCCGCCCGCGGGGCGAGCCGCGGCCCTGGCTCCCGCGCCACCAGCGCCGCAAGCACGCTGAGCGCGGCCAGCGCCGCAAAGCACTCCAGCGACAGCCGGTAATCGCCGGTAAGATCGTGCAGCGCGCCCGACAGCAGCGGCCCCGCCGCCTGCGCCAGAACCTGCGCCGGAAGCGCGATGCCGCGGATCGCGCCGAAATGCGCCCGCCCGAAATAATCCGCCCAGGCAATCGGCATCAACGTCAGGACCGCGCCGATCCCGAAGCCGAACATGCCGGCCGCGAGGTATGCCTGCGGCGCCGAGCGCACCCCCAGCATCAGGAGCACGCCCAGTGTGAGGATGGCGCCGGTCGCCGCCAGCGGGTAGCGGATCGGGATTGCCCTCGGCAGCGCCCCGCACGCCACGGTGGCGACCGCCGACATCGCCGAGAAAAGGCTGACGACCATTGCCGCGACGGTCGGGTCCAGTCCGCGCTCGATCAGCAACGGCGCCTGATGCAGGCTGACCCCGGCCTGCACCGGATAGACCAGCACCGTATAGAGAAGCAGCAGCCAGAACGCGCCGGTTCGCATCGCCTGCCGGCGTGAGAACGCGGGCTCCTCGGCGGCGGGACGTCCGGAGGCCGCGCCCGGAGCCGCCGGGGCGGCGATGCCGCCGTCCGGCCGCAGCCCGAGATCCTCGGGGCGGCGCACCAGCAAGAGCCAGGTCGGCACGAAGCCGATCAGTAAGGTCGCCGCGCCGAGCGCGAGCCACCCGGCGCGCCAGCCCTGATGCAGGATCGCGACCTGCGCGAGGAGCGGCATTGCGACGAGGCCGAGCTGCTGCGCCAGCGTCGCAACGGCGCTGGCGCGAGTTCGCCGGGCCACGAACCAGTTGTTGAGGGCGCCGTAGAGGCCGAGGTCGAACGGCGCCGCCCAGCTCATCCGCGCGATGCAGAACAAGAGATAGAAGACGAGCAGCGACGGGGTCAGCGACAAGAGGAGCAGCGCCGCCCCGTTGGTCAGCACCGCGGCGCACAGCACGAGTCGCGAGCCGCGCCGGTCGAGCATCGGCCCGATCAGCGGCGCCGCGACCGCCGCCAGCAGCCCGCCCAGCGACACCGCCCCCGACAGTGCGGTGCGCGACCAGCCGAATTCGTGCACCAGCGGCTCGATGAAGATCGACAGGGTGGCTACCGCCGGACCCTGGCGCGCGAACCCGGCGCAGCACAGCACGCCGAGCACGACCCAGCCGTAGGAAAACGGCAGCCGGGCGCTGAGCAGCGGCGGCAGAAGCAGGCCTCTCATCGCGCCAGAATAGCCGAGAAGCCCGGCCGGCGATGCACCCGGCGCCGCATGGGCGCCCAGACGCCGGCCGCGGCTCCGATTGCCTCGGGCGCCGCACCGGCAGGCGCGGATCAGAACAGGTGGTCGAGCGCCTCGTGCTTGATGTCCACCGGATAGCGCTGGCGCAACGTGGCGGCGAACTGGCCGGCGACGTCAAGCCTTGCCGAGTCGTTCAACTGGTCCGACAATTGCTGCGCGGCGCCATCGGGGACGGTCTTCGGGATGTCGATGGCGGTGAGCTGCGCGGCATAGGCGTTTCCGGCATCGCTCGCCGTCACGACCGCGCCGGGTTTCGCCGCGAACAGCTTTTGCACGAGTTCCGGCGGGATCGATTGAGGCGGCTGTCCGCTGCGCGGCACCGACACCCCGGAATGCACGGTCATTCCCTTCTTCGCGGCCGCCTGGGCCAGCTTCAGGCTGGGCGTGACCGAGGCGGCCAGCGCCTTACTCTCCTTGACGGCGGCCTCGCGCTTCTGTTGCGCCTGCCAGAGGGCGGTCGCCTTGTCCTTGACTTCGGCGAGCGGGCGCACCGCCGGCGGCGTCACCTTGTCGACGCGGACAACGTAGATCGAGCCGTTGTCCGTATCGGTGACCCGGCTGGTCTCGCCCTGGTTGGTGGAGAACGCGGTCTTCAGCACATCGCTTTCCGCCACCGGCAGCTTTACCGCCTTTCCGGCGCGATCGTGACCGCCTTCATCGACCGTGACCGTCGTCACCTTGAGCCCGTATTTCTTCGCGACTTCGGCGAGGCTGGCGCCGCCGGCCAGCGCGTCGTCGGCCTGGTTGGCGGTCTTGTCGAGCCGGTTGACCGCATCCTGAAGTTTGAGATCGGCCTCGAGTTTCGGCTTGGCCTCGGCGAAGCTCTGGGTCGCCGCCGGCACGATCTTGACGACCCGCAGGATGTGCCAGCCGAGCGGCGTCTTGATCGGCTGGCTCGCCTGGTTGAGCGGCAGCTGGAATGCGGCCGCGGCCAGTTGCTGCGGCATCTCCTTCTGGGCGCGCAGCCCGAGATCGGTCGTGTCGGCCGCCTGGCCGGCAAATTGGGCGGCCACCTGTTGCCAATTCTGGCCGGCCTTCAAGGCCGCTTCGGCCGCCATGGCCTTGGCCTCGCTCGGCGCCAATATCTGCTGGATGTCGCGCTTTTCCGGGGTCCGGAATTCGTCCCGGCGCTGCTCGTAGGCCTGCTTCAGCTTGTCCTGGGGGATCGCGGCCGACCCCTCGAGATCGGCCGGCGCGAGGCTCGCCACCGTCAGGGTGCGGTATTCCGGCGCCTGGAACAGGTCCTTGTGGGCATCGTGAAATTTGGCCAGCTCCGCCTCGCTCGGCTGGCCGATACCGGCGATCGCCGAGGCCGGAACGGCAACGATGTCGGCGACCCGCTTTTCGTTGCGATACCGATAGAGCGCGTCGACCACCGGGCGCGGCACGCCGACCCCGGCGGTGATCGCCTGCAGCAGGTCGGTCCGCGGAATATCATGCCGCAGCTTCTCCACCAGTTGCGGCTCGCTCAGGCGGTTGATCGCCAGCACCTGCTCGAAGCGCTGCCGATCGAACTGCCCGTCGGGCGCGCGAAATGCCGGGTTTCCGTAGATCGCGTCGCGCACCACCGTATCCGAGACGGAAAGGCCGAGCCGGTCTGCCTCCTGGTCAAGCAGGCTGCGGTCGATCAGCTGCGTCAGGGTGCCGTCGAGGATGCCGAGCTGCTTGATCTGCTGCGAGTCGATGGCGCTGCCGAGCTGGCGGCGCAGCCGCTCGACCACCGGTTGCACCGCCTGCTGGACTTCGCCTGCCGAGATGCTCTGGTCGCCGACGGTGGCGACCACCGTGTCGGGCGAACTCGACTCGGAGAATGGCGAGCGCGTATAGATGCCCCAGAACCCGAACGAGATGATCAGGACCGCGAACAGGGCCTTGACGATAAGGGAGCCCGCGCGCGTGCGGATCGCTTGCATCATGGCATAAAGCTCGGTTCTGCGGGGTTCGAGCTTTGGCCGATAATTGACCTCCGCGAAGCCCGATGTGATCGTAGCGCTGAACATAGAGAGAGGCCGGCGGGCAGGCAAGATTTGGCCCCCGCCGGCAACTATCGGCCGGGGGAAATACAATGACCGAACGCACGCGACTTGTCGCCGGCAACTGGAAGATGAACGGGCTGCGCGGCGACGGGATCGCCCTGGCGCAGGCGCTGGCCGGGTGGACGCCGCGGCGGCCGTTGCGCTGCGAACTCCTAGTCTGCCCGCCGGCGACGCTGCTGGCGGCGGTCGGCGCGGCGCTCGCCGGCAGCGCCGTCGCCCTCGGCGGCCAGGACTGCCATGCCGAACCGAAGGGCGCCTATACCGGCGACATCAGCGCCGAGATGTTGCGCGATTGCGGCGCCACCCACGTGATCCTCGGCCATTCCGAGCGGCGACACGGCCACGGCGAGAGCGACCATGAAATCCGCGGCAAGGTCGCGGCGGCGTGGCGGGCCGGGCTGGTCGCGATCCTGTGCGTCGGCGAGACCCACGGCGAGCGCGAGGCTGGGCGGGCCGAGGACATCGTCGCCGGCCAGCTCGCCGGCTCGCTGCCGGACGGTGCCGGGGCCGGCCGGCTGGTCGTGGCCTACGAGCCGGTGTGGGCGATCGGCACCGGGCTGACCCCGACCGTCGATGACATTGGCGCGATGCACGCCGCAATCCGCCGTCGCATCCCCACCGGTGTGCGCATCCTCTATGGCGGCTCGGTCAACCCGAAGAACGCCGCTGAGATTATGGCGATCGAGGCGGTTGACGGGCCCCTCGTCGGCGGCGCCAGCCTAAGCGCCGAAAGCTTTCTGGCGATTGCCGAGAGCTGCGGCTGAGGGGGTGGCGGTGCCGGGACGCGCGCTGCCGTCGCCGCCTTTCCTGGTCATCTCCGACCGGGCCCAGGCGCGCCGGCCGCTTGCTGCGGTGGCCGAGGCTGCGTTCCGCGCCGGCTGCCGCTGGTTCAGCCTGCGCGAGAAGGACCTGCCGGCGGCGGAGCGGCTTGCCTTGCTGCGCGAACTGGTGGCGCTCGGTTCGCACTACGCCGCGACGGTGAGCGTGCACGACGACCTCGCGGCGGCCGCGGCGTGCGCTGCTGGCGGCGTGCACCTGCCGGGCGGCGGCGATGCCGCGGCGGCCCGCCGCCAGCTGCCGGAAGCGCTGATCGGCGTCTCGGCGCACGCGCCCGACGAGGCTGCGGCGCAGCTGGCCGCGGGCGCCGATTATGTGACACTCAGCCCGATCTTTCTGTCGGCCAGCAAGCCGGGCTACGGTCCGGCGCTCGGTCTGGAAAGGCTGACCGAAGCGGCGCGCCGGACGCCCGGTCCGGTCGTCGCGCTGGGCGGCATCGACGGGGCCAATATCGCCGCCTGCCTGTCGGCCGGCGCGCGCGGCATCGCGGTGATGGGCGAGGTCATGCGGGCCGACGATCCCGAGACAAAGATGCGCACCCTGCTCGCCGCCGCCGGATGGCCGACGCTATAGTGATGCGAAAGGACCACGGAGGGGTCGCATGAATCGGGTTGCGGGCAAAGTGGCGCTGGTGGCGGGCGCGGGCGGCGGCATCGGCGGGGCCGGCGCCGAAGGGCTGGGGCGCGAGGGCGCCTCGGTGTTCTGCACCGATCTCGACGGCGCGGCGGCCGAAGCGACCGCCGGCCGGATACGCGCCGCCGGCGGGCGCGCCGCCGCAGGCGCGCTCGATGTGCGCGACCGCGCCGCAGTCGACGCCGCGGTGGCGGCGGCGGTTGGCGAATTCGGCCGCCTCGACGTCCTGCTCGACTGCGCTGGCATCGCCCATCGCGGCAACTTCCTCGACCTCGACACGGACACCTGGGCGCGCATCGTCGCGGTCAATCTGACCGGCATGTTCCATCTCGGCCAGGCGGCGGCGCGGCAGATGGTGCGGCAGGCCCAGGGAGACCGGCGGGGCGGCAGCATCATCAACGTGACCTCGCAACTCGCCGAGGTGGCCCGGCCGGAGCGCGCCGCCTACGTTGCCTCCAAGGGCGGCGGCCGCTCGCTGACCCACGCGATGGCGGTCGATCTGGCGGCGCACGGCATCCGGGTCAACGCGATCGCGCCGGGGCCGACCCTGACCGGGCTGACCCGCGCCAGCTACACCGACCCGGCGGCGCGGCAGGCCACCGAGGCGATGATCCCGCTGGGCCGCCTCGGACAGCCCGATGATCTGGTCGGCGCGGTATTGTTTCTCGCTTCCGACGAATCGCGCTGGGTCACCGGCAGCACAGTGACTGTCGACGGCGGCTATTTGGCGATCTGATCGCCGGAAAGCGGCGCGAGACGGGGTCGGCACCGCCAGATGCCCTGATTCGCGACCCGCCTTTCCGGGAGTCAATGGTCGCGAAAGATTGCGACAAATTTTAACAATCTCCAGAGCGCCGGCGGCCGCACCATCAACATGCTGTTGAAACCCCGGTGCCGAACGTCGAAATGTGGTTGATGGTAGATGCCGCATTTCCGCCGTTTTTGCTCGTCTTGTAGATTACGCTCAGGTAGAATGTTGCAGACACCGTTAATGAGATTTGGGGTATCCTGCCTATGGCAATCGGGTGCGTTCGCCGGTCGGTCTGGTCTGGCGACAGCTTGTGGTGCTGCCGGTGTGGCGCGCTTGCGGCGGCGCCCCGGGCGTGGCGGCAGCGTGCGGATCGCCCCGGAGCCTAGCTCGATGATGCCTCTTGACGGCGTAATCGATCGGCCATTGGGTGCCGAAGCGGCCGGGCTTGCGATTCGCGTACCCGTTCAAAAAACGGCATCGGCGGAGTTCAGCCGCCGTATCGCTGAGGAATTGCCGTTTCTGCGGTCGGTCGCGCGGCGCTGGGACCGCGAGCGGGCAAACGCAGACGATCTTGTCCAGGACACGGCGTTGCAGGCGCTCGCCAACGCCCATCTCTGGCAGCCCGGCTCCAATCTGCGCGGCTGGCTGTATACGATCATGCGCAACCAGTTTCTCGCCGGGCGGGTCAAGGCCGACCGGTTCAAATCGGCGGCGGCCGACCCCGTTGCCGAGACGGTCTCCGACGCCGGCCACGCCGAGGCGCGGCTTGTCATGCGCGACGTCGAGCGCGCGTTGCGCAGACTGCCGCGGCCGCAGCAGAAGGCCCTAAGCCTCGTCGGCATCGACGGCAAATCCTACGACGAAGCGGCGGGCGAGATGGGCGTGTCGGTCGCCGCTCTGCGCTGTCATCTGGCGCGCGGTCGCGAGCGCCTGCGGTGCGCCGTCAACGGCGGCGGCGATCCGCCGCCACGCCGCCGCGCGCCGCCGCCTGCCTGCATTCCGTGCCGCGTCATGGCGATGGCGGCCGAATGACCGAAAGCGCCAGAATGACGATCGCGCTCGCCCCTGGCGGGCACGGTGCGGCGCTGGCGCGCCGGTGGGCCGTCCCGGTGCTGGTCGGGGTCGGCGCCTTCGCGGTGTGCATCCGCCAGGCGCAAGCGCTGCTGAACGACGGCGATACGATGATGCACATCGCGGTCGGGCGCTGGATCATGGCGCACCACGCCTTGCCGGTTCATGACCCGTTCTCTTTCACCGCCCATGGCAGCCCCTGGGTTCCGCACGAGTGGCTGTCCGAGGTCATCTTCGCGACAGCTTACGGGTGGCTCGGCTGGGGCGGGGTGGTGGCGACCGCGGGCTTGGCAATCGCCGCCGCGTTCGCCTTGCTGACCCGCGCGCTCGAACCGACGCTCGGCCCGCGCCGCGCCGCGATCGCCGCGGTGCTGGCCCTGCTGCTCAGCATCGCGCACTTCCTCGCGCGACCGCACGTGCTCGCGTGGCCACTGATGGTCGTCTGGATGGCGGGGATCATCCAGGCGCGCGACCGGGACCGGGTCCCCTCGTTTTGGCTGCTGCCGGTCATGATCGTGTGGTGCAACCTGCACGGCGGGTTCATCGTCGGGCTTGCGATGGCCGGGCTGCTCGCAATCGAGGCGGCGGCGACGTCGCCGGCGGGGTCCCGATTGCACGCAATGCGCGGGTGGGCTGGGTTTATCGGCCTTGCCGCACTCGCCGGGCTGCTGTCGCCGAACGGCATCAATCTCTATCTGCTGCCGGTCAAGATGCTGCGGATGACTTTCGCGGTCACCAACATTTCCGAGTGGCAGGGCGCGCATTTCTCCGGGTTCAACCCGCTCGAACTCTGGATCGCGCTGGTCGCGTTGGGCGGGTTCGGTCTGGGGCTGCGGCTGCCGTGGTCGCGCCTTTTGATGGTGCTGTTGCTGCTCTATGAAGCGCTGACCCATGTGCGCAACCAGGAGCTGCTCGGCATCGTCGTGCCGCTGCTGGTGGCGGCGCCGCTGGCCCGGCAGCTCGCGCCGGCAAAACCGCAATTCGCCGGGCCGGCGGCGGCGGGGCAGCTCCGCCCGACCGACGGGTTGCCGGCGGCGCTGGCTGCGGCGGTGGTGATGCTCGGGTTCGTCGCAACGGCCGTCGCGCTCGACCGGCGCGGTCTGGAGCCGCCCGGGGCGGCGGCGCCGACAGCTGCCGTCGCGGCCGCCCGCGCCGCCGGTGTGACCGGCCACGTCCTCAATTCGTACCGGGTCGGCGGCTACCTGATCTTTGTCGGTATCCCGGTTTTTATCGACGGCCGCGCGGACCTCTACGGCGATGCCTTTATCAAGCGGTTCGCACAGGCGCTGGAGGGGGTTGGCGACGGTTTGCCGGCGCTGATCAAGGAATACGCGATCGACTGGGCGATCCTCGATCCGAATAGTCCCGCCGAGACAATATTGGACCACCTGCCGGCTTGGCGGCAAATTTACGCCGATAAATATGCGGTCGTCTTCCGCAGGGCGGTGGGCCGGAAAGCGGACGAGGCGGCCGGCGCGCCGCCGGATCGACGGCCATGAGCGGGCAGAGCGGTGGCGGCCGGGCAGGGATCGCCGGCGATCTCATGATGCGGCTGATCCAGATCGTTGCCGGGCTGACCTGCGCCTTCGCATTTCTCGCGATCGCCCTCTATCGCGTCCCGCTCGGCGCGGTCGCGTCCTCGCTGGCGCGCACAAGCCCGTTCTGGCTGGGTGCGGCATTGGCCGCTTATGCGCTCGATCTGGCGCTGCGCACCTGGCGCTGGCGGCTGATCCTGCGGCCGGTGGCGAGGCTTCGCTATCTGACGGTGGCACGCGTCCTGATTGCGGGATACGGCCTCAACACGATCATGCCGTTGCGGCTCGGCGAATTGTTCCGCGCCGAATTCCTCAAAAAGACCGCTTGCGTGCCGCGCGTTCAGGCGCTCGCCTCGATCGTCGTCGAGCGCCTGCTCGACGGGCTGGCGGTGGTCTTCTGCCTCGGCCTTGGGCTGCTGTTCGCTGCCCGCACACGCCCGCCGAATCCGTTGCTGGTCGACGCGCTGGCCGCCGGCGGCGCTGTTTTCGGCGTGGTTCTTGTTGTCGTCCTGTGCCTCGGCGGGCACCGCGCCGCAGGTCTGTTCGCGAGATTGCCGCGGCTGCACGGCGCGGTCCTGGCGGCCCGCGAGGGTCTTGCGATCCTGCGTACCCGGCGAGCGCTGCCGATAGTCCTGATGACGGCGATCGTCTATTTGGCTGAGGCGCTGCCGATCTGGTGCATCGTCAGGGCGCTCGGCCTGCCGCTGAGCGGACCCGATACGCTCGTGCTCCTCGGCATCGCCAGCCTCGGCACGCTGCTGCCCTCAGGCCCCGGCTTTCTCGGCACCTTGCAGCTGGCCTATATCCTGGGAATCGAATTTGCCGGCGCCGAGGGTGCGATCGGCGCCGCTGCCGCGACTTTGGTTCAATGCTGTCTGATGCTGCCGGTGGCGATCGCCGCGACCGGCATTCTGATCCACGGATCCGGCGGCGTGCTGCGCGCCGCCCTCGCCCGGCGGGAACTGGAACCGGTTTGAGCGCTGCCGCGACTGCCAGGGCGACGCCGGCGGTTTCCGCCGCGGTACCTCGCGGGCACTAGGAAGCTCGAATGACGATGCCGCGCCCGAAGCCGCAGCGCGTGGCGGCCATTCCGGCACCCCCCGGTTTGCCTCGCGTTTCAGCTCGCCGCGAACAATCCGCCGTGCTGCTGATGCTGTGGCTGGCGATCGCCGGATTCTGGTATTGCACGCTGTTGAGCCCGGGGTGGTCTCTGTTCGAGCCGGGGCCCTATCAGCTGACCTTTAACAGCATGCTGCTGCATCTGCTGCACGGGCGCTTCGATGTCGACCCGGCGGCGATCGGCCTCGAAGGGTTCCGGTACGGCAATTCCGTTTATGCCTATTTCGGCGTTTTTCCGGCCCTGCTGCGGCTGCCTTTTCTGCCGCTGCCCGGCTTCGCGACGACCGACTTCACCACCCTCAGCTGCCTCGCTGCCGCCTGTCTGATGGCGCTTTTCAAGATGCAGTCGGTGCTGATTGTGTGGCGCCGGTACGGCAGCCGGCAGTCGGTGGCGCTGCTGGCGCCGATGCGGGCGGTGATCTTCCTGAGCGGCGCACAGATCCAATTTCTGCGCCCGTCGATTTATCAGGAATCCTGTTTGTGGGCCGGGGTTTTCGCGGCAGCCTTCGTCCTACTGCTGCTGCACGGCTGGACGCGCAGCGGTGGGTTCACCGCGGGGCTGTTGAGCGCACTGGCGGCGGTCGCCGGGTTGTGCCTGCTGACGCGGGTATCGACCGCGCTCGGGCTTTATATCGCCTTTGTGCTGCTCGGCGCCGTCTTGGCATGGCGCGATATTCGCGCGGCAGACCGTCGGGCTTGGCCGGCGGGTATCGTGCGGCTCGCGCCGGCGGCGATGGTTCTCATTGCATTCGCCGGCGCCGCCGGCTTCATCAACTGGCAGCGCTGGGGCGACCCGTGGGTCTTCATGCCGTCCCAGGAGCAGTACCTGTTCGCACAGAAATACTTTCCCGACCGCCTTGCGCGCCATCGGGAATTCGGCGATTTCAATATCATTCGGCTCGGCTACGGCCTTCTTTATTACTGGTTTCCGATTTGGGGGATGCGCGACGGCAGCGGCCACCTGTTGTGGTCAGAATTCGTCGGCCGCACGCTCGATGCGGTCGAACTGCCGCCCGCAAGCTTTTTCATTTCGGACCCATTGGTGGTCGGCCTTGCCGCTGTCGCGCTCATCCGTTTCTGTCGCAGTGGCGATGCGAAAGTCCGTTTGCTGCCGATCGGCGCGGCGGCGCTCGGCCTCGCGGTGCCGGCCATCCTGATGCTGACCTACGTCGCGATGTCGTTCCGCTACCGCATCGAGTTCTATCCGTTTCTGGAGCTTTGCGGCTTTGCGGGCTTCGCACTCGTTGCCGCAGCGCCGAGCCGCCGGGCGCGCTGGCTGTTCAGCGGAGCCGCCGTTCTCAGCGTGATTGGCTCGCACCTAGAATGGTTTCTTTATCGGATCTCAATA
>DASUKH010000261.1:0-11153 GCA_036278835.1 Allostellaceae bacterium | reverse complement strand
TGCCGCTGTCGGTAATGGCGACCGCCGGCATCGCCTCGGCGCGACACAATTGCGCCAGCTCCTTGACCTTGATCGCCCCGGCCGACAGCGAATAGGCCGTATGGGTGCGCAGATGAACAAAATCGGCGAGCGGCATGGCGGTCCCCGGCGAGCTTAACGGCGGGTCAACATGGCAGCCTCGGCGGCCGGCGCCAGCCTCGCGCGAAAGCCGCGCAAACCCGCTGCGCTCCGGCGGACGAACGCCGCCTTTGCCGGGCGCTCCGGGCCGGCGATTCGCGCCGACTTCCCTGCATCACCTGCATCTGCTGGGAATCAGCAGGCATTTCGGCTTTCCCCGGGCAGGCGCGCCGCGACCGTCGCCGGCGCCTCGGCCGCTCTTGTAGCGCGAGATCGGGGCAGATGTAAAGAACAAAAACAGAACTTATCGAAGCGAATTTTACCTGTCATCCCCACGAAAGCGGGGTCCAGGGCCGTCGAACGTCGGTTGCCCGGGGTTCCCGTTTACGCGGGAATGACATTCCCGCGATCGAGGATCAATCGTGGCGCCTCCCCCGCGCGGCGGGGGAGGAGCCGCCCCGCCTCGACGCCGCTGTCACTTGGCGGCGGCGGCTTCCGGGGCGTCCCAGCCTTTGAGGGCCGGCAGCACCTCCTTGGCATAAAGGCGCAGCGAGCGTTCGGCCACATCGTAAGGGGTGCCGCCGAAGCGGAACGAGGTACACAGTTCGAATTCGCCGACCGCTTTGCGGCGCTCCTCGAGGTCGCGCAGGATGCGATCGGGGGTGCCCCACACGGCGGCCTGCAGAAACGCCTCGACGATGCCGTCGCGCCCGCGCTCCTTCGCCAGCTCGGCTTTCTTGGCGTAGGCGTCGTAGCCCTTGGTACGCGCGAAATGGCCGCTAAGGATTTCGTAATGTTCGAGATTGCTGTCGACGAACGAGGCCATGTGGCGCTGCGCCAGCTCGGCAGCACCGTCCATGGTCGGCGTGCAGACGCAGAAATCGGCGATCAGGAACGGCGGCGCCTCCTGTCCATGGAACTGCCGAAACAGGGCGCGGTGGCGCTCGATCTGCGGCAGCCGCATCGGCCATGGCCGATCGGCGAACATCACCATCCGCGCCTTGAGCCGCGCCGCCGCCTCGACCGAATCGTCGCTCGAGGCCACCGCATAGGTCCGGCCCGCAAAGCTGCGCTCGGGGCGCGGGCGGATCGGCGTCTTCGGCTGTTTGTAGAATTTGCCGTGGCCTTCCATAAACCCGGTGCGCAGCGCCTCGAGGATCATCGGCGCCGCCTCGTCGAAGCGTTCGCGCGTCTCGTCGAGCGTGCCGCGGAAATGCGCAAATTCGCGGCGCGACAGGCCGCGACCGATACCAAGGCGGAACCGCCCCTTGGCGATGTGATCGAGGATCGCGACCTGCTCGGCGACCCGCAGCGGGTCGTGCCACGGCAGGATCACCGCCGCGGTGCCGAGATCGGCATGGCTGGTCACCCCGGCAAGATAGCTCATCAACTGTAAATTGTCGGGGCAGAACGAGTAGTCGTAAAAATGGTGCTCGACCGACCACAAGGCGTCATAACCGAGGTCGTCGGCAAGCCGCGCGAGGCGCAGCTCCTCGTCCCACACCTGGCTGTCGCTGATGCTGTCCCAGCCGTAGCTGGCAAAGATCATCTGAAGGCCGACATCCATCGCCTGCTCCCATCCTCGCTCCGCAATCGCCTTATTGCCGCCCGTTCCGCCGCCGCCGTCAAGGTGTCCTCCGGTTTGCGGCGGCCGTTTCGACGTTTGCCGCCGGGCGATCGCAGAGTTGCCTCGCACCCCCTCATCTGGCATGGTGCGCCGCCCTGATCTGCCCGGCAGCGCATGGCGCGCCCGGCAATCGGGATTTTCCTTACAGGAACGCGGCGAAGGAACCTGACTTATGGCGTCGGTATACATTCTCGTCATTGCCTGCGGCTTCCTGGCCCTGGCCTACGGAATACTGACGAGCCGACGAGTACTGGCGGCCAATGCCGGCAACCTCCGCATGCAGGAGATCTCGGGGGCGGTCCAGGTCGGCGCCAGCGCCTATCTGAACCGCCAGTACCGCACGATCGCGATCGTCGGGGTCATCGTCTTGATCATCCTCGGCATCGCGCTTGGGCCTTGGGTGGCGCTCGGCTACGCGATCGGCGCGGTTTTGTCGGGGGCGGCCGGCTATCTCGGGATGAACGTCTCGGTGCGCGCCAACGTGCGCACGGCGCAGGCGGCGCGCAGCGGGCTGGCCGCCGGTCTCGACATCGCCTTCCGGGCCGGCGCCGTCACCGGCATGCTGGTGGTCGGGCTGGGGCTCCTGGGGGTCGGCTGCTATTACTTCGTGCTGAAGAGCATCGTCTTCCCCGGCGCCGAGCTGCGCCTCGTGCTGGAGCCGATGGTGGCGCTCGGCTTCGGCGCCTCCTTGATCTCGATCTTCGCACGGCTCGGCGGCGGCATCTTCACCAAGGGCGCCGATGTCGGCGCCGACCTCGTCGGCAAGGTCGAGGCGGGCATCCCCGAGGACGACCCGCGCAACCCCGCCGTCATCGCCGACAATGTCGGCGACAATGTCGGCGACTGCGCCGGCATGGCGGCCGATCTGTTCGAGACCTATGTCGTGACGATCGTCGCGACGATGCTGTTGGCCGCAATCTTTTTCCCGGCGCCAGTGCAGAATTCGATGCTGGTGCTGCCATTGGCGATCGGCGCCGTCTGCATCATCGCCTCGGTGATCGGGACGTTCTTCGTCCGGCTCGGATCCGACAACGGCATCATGCGGGCGCTCTACAAGGGGCTGATCGCGACCGGCATCCTGTCGATCGCCGGGATCGCGGCGCTGATCTATTCCCTGGTCGGCCTGACGGCGCCGATCGCGATGACCGGCACCGCCTATGTCAGCGGCCTCAACCTCCTGTTCTGCGCGATCGTCGGGCTCGGGGTCACCGGCCTCATCGTGTGGATCACCGAGTATTACACCTCGACCGAGTACCGGCCGGTGCGCAGCATCGCGATGTCCTCGACGACCGGGCACGGCACCAATGTGATCCAGGGCCTCGCGGTATCGATGGAATCGACCGCCCTGCCGGTCATCGTGATCTGCGTCGGCATCGTCATCGCGTTCCTCCTGTCCGGCCTGTTCGGCATCGCGATCGCCGCGACGACGATGCTGGCCTTGGCCGGGATGATCGTCGCACTCGACGCCTATGGCCCCGTTACCGACAACGCCGGCGGCATCGCCGAGATGGCCGACCTGCCGCGCGAGGTGCGGCGCACCACTGACGCACTCGACGCGGTCGGCAACACGACCAAGGCGGTCACCAAGGGCTACGCGATCGGCTCCGCCGCGCTCGCCTCGCTGGTGCTGTTCGCCGCCTATACCGAGGACCTGCATCACTATTTCCCGAAGCTCAACGTGAGCTTCCAGCTGCAGGACCCGTTCGTGGTGATCGGCCTGTTCATCGGCGGCCTCCTGCCCTACCTGTTCGGCTCGCTCGGCATGCAGGCGGTCGGCCGCTCGGCCGGCGCGATCGTCGTCGAGGTGCGCCGGCAGTTCCGCGAGATCCCCGGCATCATGGAAGGCAAGGCCAAGCCCGATTACGGGCGCGCCGTCGACATGCTGACCAAGGCGGCGATCCGCGAGATGATTATCCCATCGCTGCTGCCGGTGCTGGCGCCGTGCATCCTCTACGGCATCGTCTCGGCGATCGCCGGGCGGCCGGCCGGGTTCGCCGCGCTCGGCGCGATGCTGCTCGGCACGATCGTCACTGGCCTGTTCGTCGCAATCTCGATGACCTCGGGCGGCGGCGCCTGGGACAATGCCAAGAAATACATCGAGGAAGGCCATCATGGCGGCAAGGGTTCCGAGGCGCACAAAGCGGCGGTGACCGGCGACACGGTCGGCGACCCGTACAAGGACACCGCCGGCCCGGCCATCAACCCGATGATCAAGATCACCAACATCGTGGCGCTGCTGCTGCTGGCGATCCTCGGCCGCTGGCTCGGCGCGATGTGAGCCGGGCCGCTCGTCCCCGGGGTGGCCGATGCGGGTCGAACAGGCGACGATCGCGGAACTGCAACAGGCGCTGTCGGAGGGGCGGACGACCGCGACGGCGCTGCTGGAAACGTCGCTCGCCCGCATCGAGTCCTGCGATCGCGCCGGCCCGGCGCTGAATTCGCTGCGCGAGGTAAACCCGGACGCGCCGGCGATCGCTGCCGCGCTCGACCGGGTGCGCCCCGACCGCGCGCGACCGCTTGCCGGCATCCCGATCCTCGTCAAGGACAACATCGCGACCGGCGACCGACAGCATACAACCGCCGGCTCGCTGGCGCTGGCGGACGCGCGCGCGGTGCGGGACGCCGCGCTCGTCGCGCGGCTGCGGGCCGCCGGCGCGGTGATCCTCGGCAAGGCCAATCTGACCGAGTTCGCCAACATTCTCGCGATCGACATGCCGCCCGGCTACAGCTCGCTCGGCGGCCAGGTCAAAAATCCTTACGCCCCGTTTCTCGACCGGCGCGGGTTGCCGGTGCTATCCCCCGGCGGTTCGAGTTCGGGATCGGCGGCGGCGGTGGCGGCAGGGCTGTGCGCCGCCGCGATCGGCACCGAGACCTCCGGGTCGTTGCTGTCGCCGGCCAGCCAGTGCGGCCTCGTCACGGTCAAGCCGACAGTCGGGCTGATCAGCCGCGCCGGCATCCTGCCGATCGCCCACAGCCAGGACACCGCCGGGCCGCTGACCCGCACGGTGCGCGACGCGGCGATCCTGCTCGACGTGCTGGCCGCCCCCGACCCGTGCGACCCCGCCACCCTGGCGCAACGCCGCCCGGCCGACTACGCCACCGGCCTCGACCCGGACGGGCTGCGCGGCGCCCGCATCGGCGTGGCGGGCGATCCGGCCGACCCGGCGAACGATGTCTTTTACGGCCGGCTCGGCCTCGTCGCCGCCTCCGTCATCGGGGACGCGATCGCCTGCATCGAGGCGCAAGGCGCGACGATCGTCCGCGCCAATTTGCCGACCGCCGGCTGGATCGGTGGCCCCGGCACCGAGATGGCGATCCTCAACCGCAACCCGGAAAGCCCGACCCGGCATCAGCCGGTCCATCGCCCGATCGTCTTCCTCTATGAATTGAAGCGCGATCTGAACGCCTATCTGCGCGACTGGCTGCGCGGCACCGCCATGCGCAGCCTCGCCGATATCGTTGCCTTCAACGCGGCGAATGCCGGGCGGACGCTGCGCTTCGGCCAGGACCTGCTTCTTGCGGCCGAGGCGACGCGCGGCGATCTGTCGGAGCCGGAATATGCCGCGGCCCGCGCCGCCGACCTGCGGGCCAGCCGTACCCTCGGCCTCGACGCCTACATGGACCGCCACCGGCTCGACGCGGTGCTGTTCCCCGGCGCCGCCGGCGCGGCGATCGCCGCCAAGGCGGGCTATCCGAGCGTCCAGGTGCCGGCCGGGATGGTGGCGGCGCCGGATGCCCCGCCCTGCCCGCTCGGCATCACCTTCACCGGTCGCGCCTGGAGCGAGGCGATGCTGCTGCGGCTTGCCTACGCCTTCGAAGAGGCGCGCCCGGCGCGCCGCGCGCCGGACCTCGCCGCCGTCTGAGTGGCGGGCGGGGAGGTTGGGGCGGCTTCTGCCTATCATCAACTTGTTGCCGCAAAGGTTGGCTAGACGCCGGTTTCCGTTCGGGTTGCGCGCAGCGCGGCGGTTCGGGAGCGAGTCGAGGGGAAGCTGTCCGTGCACGGAATCGTCGCAAAGCTCGCCAGGCTGGCAGCCAGCAAGGCCGCGGCCTTCACCTATGCCGTGGCTGTCGGCGTCGCCGGCAATATCGCGTTCAACTTCGTGCAGCAGCACCATCCGGCGCCGCCGCCTTCGGCCGCCGCGCCCAGCGAGCTGCGCCCGGCTGCCGTCAGGCCGGAAGCGACGGCGCCCTTGCCGGCGCGTCGCGCCACCCGCCCGGCCGAGCCGGTCCCGGTTGCGCTGCCGCCCGAAAAGCCGCCGACACCGGCGCGGCATCCTGCCGCGGCGATCCGGGATTTGCCCGCATTGCCCGAGTTGCCCGCCGTCCTCACGCTGCCGGACACCGATTCTCTGCCTGCACCGGCGCTGAAGGCGGCCATTCTGCCGGCCGGCGAGCCGGCTCGGCCGGAACCGAAGCAGCAGGCCTCGGCCCCACCCGAACCCGCCGCAAGCGTGCACAACCCTGCTTCCGAAACTGCCGTACTGCAGCCGCTCGGCAAGCCGCTCGATGTGGCCGCGCCGCCGCTGCCCCCGGTGGCGGCCGCACCGCCAGCCTCCGACGATGCCGCCGGACCTTCGGCGCCCGCTGCCGGCGTGCCTCGATCGGCCGATTCGGGGCTGCCGGACGGTTCGCCGCACCGAGCCGGAATCTCCGCGACCGGGCCGCACCGGACCGGCGATCGGCTGCCGGCGATCGGCGATGACGCGCCGCCGCACCGGCCGACGGCTTCGGCGCAACCGATCCCGCTGATCCCCGAGGGAACCGATTCGGCGAAACCGGACCGGGTCGGTGCGGCACCGGCGGCCTCCGGGCACCCGGGACCGGGCAGCGGCGGCCTCTATTGACCGGACCGCTGCGTCTGGATTAACAGCGGATCAATATGGTTGACCCGAAGAGCATCGCCCAGACTTATCGCGAAAAGGCCGCCCGCTGCCGCCGTCTGGCACGCCAGACAACCGATCGTGAAATCGCCGAACGGCTCGTCGAACTGGCTCGGGAATTCGAAGAGCAGGCTGAAAAGGCGGACAAGGGCGAGCTTTGAAACTTGCCATCACCTTGTCCTGTTTTTTTAGTGTTATGACGGACGCGATAGAATTTCTGAGGCAAAGCGCGGAGAAGCTGCGCGAGTTGGCAGCCGGCGCCCCCGACATTTCCACCCATTTGAGGCAGATGGCCGATGAGCTGGACGCGACCGCGGCCGAGTTGGACCGCCGCCGCGGCCGCACCCAATGACCCCGGTTCGGGCGATGCCCAAGATCTCCCACGCCTGCCGGCCCGGCGGCGCGGTGTTCAGCCGGTGCGGCTTGCGTAGATTTCGGCGACCTCGTCGACCGCGCCGACGGCAATCAGCCGCCCGCGCTCGAGGAGGATCGCGCGGTTGCACCATTCGCGCAGCAGCGACAGCGAGTGCGAAGCGAGCACCAGGATGCTGGTGGCGGAGACGAACTCCTCCATGCGCTGGCGCGCCTTGGCGAGAAATCCGGCGTCGCCCGCCGCCAGCCATTCGTCCATCAGCAGGATTTCCGGCCGCAGCGACGTCGCCACCGCGAAGCACAGGCGCACCATCATGCCCGAGGAATAGGTGCGCACCGGCATGTCGATGTAATAGCCGAGGTCGGTGAAAGCGGCGATCTCCTCGACGCGGGCCCGCATGTCGCGCGGGTGGACGTCCATGTACATGCCGCGGGTGACGATGTTCTCCCGCCCGGTGGCGTCCGGGTTGAGGCCGACGCTGGCGGTCAACAAGGCGGAGACCCGCCCTTCGGCGTGCATCTGCCCGCCGGTCGGGGCGTAGATGCCGGCGAGCACCTTGAGGAGGGTGCTTTTGCCGGCGCCGTTGGCGCCGATGATCGCGAGGCGCTCGCCATGCCGGATGTCGAGCGAGAGATCGCTCAGCGCCAGCACGGTCACCCGGTCGCGTGCATCGCGGCCGAGATTGCCGACCGTGGTGGTGTTGAACAGCAGCTTTTTCAACGAGCGGCTGCCGCCCGAATAGATCGGGAACTCGACCGAGACGTTGCGCAGGCGCAGCGAGGCGGACACCGGGTCACACCCAATAGGCGATGCGGGTGCGGAAGCGGGCGAACAGCGCGAAGCCGAGGCCGCAGCCGACCGCGGTGGTCACCAGCATGATCGGCCACGATGTCGCGGCCGGCGCCACCCCGAGCAACGGGGCGCGGACGATGTCCATCGCCGCGAAGAACGGGTTCATCACGATCACCGACCGCAGCGGCCCGTGCAGCGCATCGAGCGGCCAGATCACCGGGGTCAGAAAAAAGACCACCTGGATGAAATTGGTGACGATCGGCGGCACGTCGCGAAAACGCGCGCTGACCATTCCGAGCAGGATGCTGAGCCACACGCCATTGATCGCGAGCAGCACGAGGCCGGGGACGAACATCACAATTTGCCAATCCACCGGCAGCCGCAGAACCAGCATGCCGAACGGCACGATCACCAGATTGTGCCCGAGCACCAGGAAATTGCGGCAGACGCAGCGATAGGCATGGATCGAGAACGGCACCGGCACCTGCTGGATGACGCTCTCCTCGCCGAGGAACGTGTTGCACCCCTCGTTGGCGATTCCCGACAACGTCTGCCAGACGATCAGCCCGACCGCGAGATACGGGACATAGCGGCCCGCATTCATGTGGAACAGGTAGGGGTAGATCACCCCCATCGCGACCACCATGATCGCGGTGCTGATGGTCAGCCAGAACGGGCCGAGCAGCGAGCCGCGATAGCGCAGCTTGATGTCATGGACCGCGAGCGCCCCCCACATCCAGCGCCGCTGCCAGCCGCCGGCGAGGTCGCGCCAGGCGAGCACCGCCCGACCCGGCGCGGCCGGCAGGCGCGCGACGCCGTCGTAATCAAGCTCGCGACTTGCAGCGAAAGCCATTTACGCTCGGCCACATGATTGCTGAACAAAGCCCCTGAGCGCCGCCCGGGCAGTGCCCGCGGGAATTCCGCGCGCGGCCTCGGTTGCCGGACGGCGCTCCCCTATACGCGCCCCCCGCCGCGCTGTCCAGACGCGCCGCCATGCGGCCGGGCCCGCATCAGCGGCGCGCCGGCAGCGGACGGCTCGCCCCAGCGCCGCACCGTGCCGGCATCCAGCCCGAACAGGTCGAGGATTCGCCCGAGCGTCTGATCGACCATCTCGGTTAAGGTCTGCGGCTTGGCATAGAATGCCGGAACCGGCGGCGCGATGATCGCGCCCATCTCGGACAGCGCCGTCATCGTCCGCAGGTGCCCGGTATGCAGCGGCGTCTCGCGCACCAGCAGCACGAGACGGCGGCGCTCCTTCAAGGCGACATCGGCGGCGCGGGTCAACAGGCTCGTCGTCGCGCCGGTGGCGATCTCGGCCATGCTGCGCACCGAACATGGCGCGAGGATCATGCCGATCGTCGGGAACGAGCCCGAGGCGATCGGCGCCGCGAGATCGCCGGCGGCGTGGACGACATCCGCATGGGCCCGCAGATCGGCCGGCTTGAGATCGGTTTCGAGCGCCAGGGTGACCTCGGCCGAGCGGCTCATCACGAGGTGGGTCTCGACCGGAAGCGGCCGCAGCAGCTCCAGAAGGCGCACGCCGTAGATCGCGCCGGAGGCGCCGCTGATGCCGACGACGAGGCGCGGGCGCGCCCGGTCCGGCGCTTTTTCGTGGCCGGTGCGCACCGCGTTAGCCGCCCCTGTTATCCCGCATCGCCGCGACCTATCTTCCCTTCACAGGGCCGACGCCCTGGGCCGGCGGGGCGCCGCGGCGCCACGACCGGCCGCTTCGACCGTAGGAGTAGGAGGACACTAGCATGTCGGTGCAGGATCGCATCGAGGCGCTTCGCGACAAGCACGCATCGCTTGAGCGCGCCCTCGATGAGGAGAGGCATCGCCCCCTGCCCAGCCAGGAGGCGATCTACGATCTGAAGCGCCAGAAGCTCCGCATCAAGGACGAAATCTTCCAGTTGGAGCGGCAATAAGCGCAACGCGCGCCACATCCTCCAGAAAAAGCCGGAAGGCAGAGCCTCCCGGCTTTTTTGTTGCCCGGCGGCAAGGTCTCACAGGCCGAGCACGTCCTTCATCCCGTAGAGGCCGGGAGGCCGGCCGATCAGCCATTGCGCCGCGCGCACCGCGCCCCGCGCATAGATCGCGCGGCTGGTCGCGCGGTGGCTCAAAGTCAGCTCTTCGCCGATGCCGGCGAAGATCGCATGGTGCTCGCCGATATTGTCGCCGCCGCGCAGAGCGGCAAAGCCGATCGCGCCGGCGCGCCGCGGCCCGGTGATGCCGTCGCGGCCGCGCTCGGCCATCGCCTCGAACCCGACGCCGCGCGCCGCGCCGGCGGCGCGGCCCAGCGCCAACGCGGTGCCCGATGGCGCATCGACCTTGTGGCGATGGTGCATTTCCAGGATTTCGATGTCCCAGTCCGGCCCCAACCGGCGGGCCACCTGCTCGACCAGCCCGAGCAGCAGGTTGATCCCGAGGCTGGTATTGGCCGCCTGGACGATCGCCACCTGCCGCGCCGCCGCACGCACCGCCTCTTCTTCGGCGCCGGCGAGGCCGGTCGTGCCGATCACCAGCGGCACGCCGAGCCGGGCCGCCAGGGCCGCATGCGCGGCGCTTGCCGCCGGCGCGGTGAAATCAATGGCCGCGTCGGCGCTGCGCAGCACGCTCTCGGCATCGGCATGCGGCATCATGCCGAGCCGGCCGATGCCGGCCAGCTCGCCCAAATCCCGGCCAAGCGCCGCGCTCTCCGGCCGGACGGTACCGCCGGCCAGCGCGACGCCGCTGTCGGCGGCGATATCGGCAATCAGCATGCGCCCCATCCGACCGGCGCATCCAAGCACCGTGATCCTGGTTTCGGCCATCGCACCCCTCGCGATCTAAAGACATGCCCGGCACAAGAGGCGCGGACGGCGGCGGCCATGCCGCTGCCGCGCATAGTATTGCCGCCGCCCTTTTGCGGACAGTCGCGCCGCGCCGGCTCCTCCCCCGCGAAGCGGGGAGGGGGACCATGCGAACGCATGGTGGAGGGGGCACACCCGGCCCGGACCCCCTGCGGCTCCCCCGGATCAAGCCCTGGCTCCCGCACGCGCCCAAACCCCAAACCGATTGGCCAGATGCCCCAGAGCAGGGTCAATTCAAATGGAATCACCGGCCCCCTTGGCCGGGCTTGACCCGGCCATCCACGTCTTTTCAGGCCGCCGAAGACGTGGGCCCGCGGATCAAGTCCGCGGGCGGGGAGCATTCCAATGATCGGACTCGATCGGATACCGCCCTAGGGATCTCGGATCGACAGAACCGTCTTGTTGGCTTCGGAAACCCGGACCAGCTTGGAGATACGGCCATCCCTCCCGGCGGCTGCAAAGCCGATCGTCAGCGACCAGACCATGAGGTGGTCGTCGTACAGGAATGTCTCCAG
>DASUKH010000260.1:0-20569 GCA_036278835.1 Allostellaceae bacterium | reverse complement strand
AAAGGGCCGAATAGATCTCCCGCGCGCCGCACAAACGAACCCGGCACCACTGGATTTTGCACGCGGCGTCTGCGGCTGCTGCGCTATAGTTTCGGTCCATTAGGCCGCAATTCGCGCGGCGCGATCGAGGAGGAACCGCGGTGGCGTACGACCTCTTGATAAAAAACGGCCGCATCGTTGACGGTTCGGGCATGCCGTCCTTCATGGGCGATGTCGCGGTCAAGGACGGCAAGATCATCGAGACCGGCAAACTTTCGGGCGCGGCCGGGCAGGTCATCGACGCCGGCGGCCAGGTCATCGCGCCCGGCTTTATCGACAATCATTGCCATTACGACGCGCAGGTCACCTGGGACCCGCTTTGCTCGTTCTCCTGCGACCACGGCGCCACCTCGGTCGTGATCGGCAACTGCTCCCTGTCGCTGGCGCCGGTGCACCGCGGCCAGGAGAAGCGGATGGCCGAGTTTCTCTCCTATGTCGAAGCGATCCCGATGGAGGTGCTCGGCACCGTCGAGGTCGATTGGGAGAGCTTTCCGCAATACATGGACCGGCTCGACCGCAATCTCGGGGTCAATGTCGGCACGCTGATCGGCCATACCGCGGTGCGCTACTACGTGATGGGCGACGAATGCCAGAAGCGCGCCGCCACCGATGCCGAATTGAAGGAGATGCAGGGGGTCGTGCGCGACGGCATGGAGGCCGGCGCGCTGGGTCTCTCGGTGTCGCGCAACCGCGGGCACTATGACCCGCAGGGGGTGCACATCCCCGCCTTGTGGGCCGACGAGAAGGAGATTTTCGCGCTCGCCGACGTATTGCGCGACCTCGGCACCGGCATCATCCAGTCGGGCGGCGGTCGCGACGCCGAGATGAAAGACGGGCTGATGGCGCGCCTGTCGGAGGCGAGCGGCCGGCCGGTCGTCTACAACAACCTCGGCCAGAGCGTGCGCCGGCCGGGCGAGTGGAAAAACCACATGGCGCGGGTCGACGAGACCGCCGCCAAGGGCATCCGGGCCTACCCGCTCGCCTCGCCCAACACCACGACGCAAACCTTCAACATGAAGAATACGCAGGTGTTCCGCGGCTCGCCGACCTGGCACCCGATCCTCTTGATGTCGGACGACGAAAAACTGCGCGCCTATGCCGACCCCACGGTGCGCGCCAAGCTGCATGAAGAGATGGTCGAGTGGAAGGTCGAGATCCCTGGCAACACGATCTCGCGCGAGTGGTACAATTATATCTGGGTCGAAGAGCCGGTGCTCGACAAGAACAAGTGGATGACCGGCAAGACCGTCGCGGCGGTTGCCCAGGCGCAGGGCAAAAGAATCATCGACGCGTTTCTCGATCTGGTGGTCGAGGAAAAGCTCGAAACCACCTTCATGCAGGCCGAGAACAATATCGACATTGAGGCGATGCGCGAGATCCTGAACTATCCGAACGCGCTGATCGGCCTGTCGGACGGCGGCGCGCACGTGCAGTTCCACGGCGGCTACGGGTTCTCGACGCGCCTCCTCGGGGAATGGGTGCGCGACAAGCAGGTGATGAGCCTCGAACGGGCGGTGCGCCGGCTGACCTTCGACTCGGCCTCGACTTTCGGCCTCTACGACCGCGGGTTGTTGCGGCCGGGGATGAAGGCCGATATCACGATCTTCGACCCCGACACGGTGAAGCCGCTGCCGGAATTCGTCGTGCACGATTTCCCGGCCGGCGGCTGGCGCTTCAAGGAGCCGGCGGCCGGCATCTACGCCACCTTCGTCAACGGCCGAATGCTGATGAAGGAAGGGAAGCATACCGGCGCCCTGCCCGGCCGCGTGCTGCGCAACTCCCGGTACGAGGCGGCGCGGGGGTAATCTCGCGCGGCACTCGTACCCGCCACGCCGGCGAAGTCCGGTGTCCGCGGCTAGCACGGGTTCCCGGCATTCGCCGGGACGGCGCTGGAGTAAACCCGTCACACCGGCGAAGGCCGGTGTCCATGGCCAGCATGGGTCCCGGCCTGCGCCGGGACGACGGGCTGGTGGTTCAGCCGGGACCGAGGGTCGGATAGAGGTCGGTCCAGTACGGGGTCGCGCTCGATCAGGTTGATCTTCCAGTCGCGCTTCCATTCCTTAATCTGCTTTTCGCGGCGGATCGCCGACTCAGCGGCCTCGTGCGCTTCGAACCAGACCAGCCGGTCGACGCCATGCCGGGAGGTGAATCCGGGAACTGCCTTGATCTTATGCTCCCATACGCGTTTCGGCAGGTTTGAGGTGACGCCAACATACAAAGTGCCCCGAACCTGGCTTGCGAGGAGATAAACGAAGAAAGCTTTCGCCACGTGGCGCGCGTCCGCTCCTCACGCCCGTCGGTACAGATGATAGCGCTCCGCCGCGACGCCCTCGGGGAGCGGCAATTCTTCGAGTTGCGGTGACCCGATCGGCGGGTCGCTGACCAGCACGGCGCCACGGCACAAGAGCGGCACCAGGGCGGGGGTCAGCTGCGCCGCGAGGTCGCGGTTGGCGGCGGCGTCGCCGGTGCCGACGTCGAGATGCGCCAGGGCCACACGGCCGCCGAACCGGGCCCGCGCCGCCGGCAGGGTCTCGCGCAGATCGCCGAGGATCAGCCGCTCAGGCGGCGGCACGCATTCGGGGTGCGCCGCCACCCGGCGCTCGCAAACATAGATGTCGCGGTCAGGGAACAGCGTGCGCAGATGGTCGTAGGTGCGGCCGTTGCCGAGCCCCAATTCTAGAACGATGCCGTCCACCTCCCGGATCAGCGCCGCCGCCGCATCGAGGCAGGCGCGCTGGGCTTCGAGGCGCCGGATGAAGCTGTCGAGCCGGCTCATGCCGCCGGCACGCCCTCGCGCAACCGCTCAACCTCGGACAACGCGGTGCGCAGCCGGTTATTGGTCAGCTCGAGCCGATGCGCCAGCTCACGCATGATCGATACCGCCATGCTGGGGAATTCGCGCACCATGCGCATAAACGGCTCCTTGGCGATGCGCAAGGCGACCAGCCGCCCCTTGGCACGCACCGTCGCGGTGCGCGGCACATCGCACAAGATCGCCATCTCGCCGACGATATCGTTGGCCCCTAGCATCGCAATCGTCAGCGGGCCGCGCGGGGTATCGACGATGATCTCCGCCTCGCCCTCGATGATCAGATAGGCGGCTTCGGCGACATCGCCCTGGCAAAACAGCGTGCGGCCGGCATCATATCCGACCCGCTCGCTCATGAACGCCAGGAGCTTGAGCTTCGCCGGTTCGATTTCCGCGAAAAACGGCACCCTCCTCAGCAATTCGCATTCCTGTGCCAGACTCACAATTTCCTCCCGGTTTCGATGCCGGCCTTGCGAATGCCGCCGCCCGCCGATCGCGGCATGGGGCAGTCCGGGACCGGCATCTTTGTCATTCCGCCGCGATCAAGAGGGCGGTCAGCGAATCCTTGCTATCCAGATCGGCAAACCGCCCCTGCTCTGCAAGCTTGCCGCCGCTCATTACCAGCACGCGCTCGAAATCGCGCGCCAGGCTGGCGCGGTGCAACACCCAGACAAGGCCGCGCCCGGCCATCTCCCGGCGCAAGCCCTCGCCGACTTTGGCCTGCGCCGGCCCGTCGAGCGCCCCCGTCGCCTCGTTGAGGACCAGCAGGTCGGGCCGCTTCAAGAGGGCGCGCGCGATCGCGGTGCGCTGACGCTGCGCCAATGACAGCCGCGAGCCGCCGGTGCCGACCTGGCAATCGAGCCCGACATCGACGACCGCCGGCCGCAGCGCGGAATCCTCCAGCAGCTTGGCGAGCAATGCCGGAACCCGCACCGGCGCCTCGGCCTCGCCATAGGCGATGCGGCCGAACAGGATGTTGTCCTGCAGCGAGGCGGCGGCGTTGTAGCGGTCCGGGTCGAAAAATTCGATCTGGCCCTTTGCCTCCTCCGGCAGGTCGCGGCGGAACGCGGCGCGCGCCTCCAACAGGCGCTGCTGCATCGGCTCGTCGAGCACATCGAGGCGGTGGCGGGCGGCGACCAGCTTGAACGGCAACGACAGCAGCTTCTGCCGCTGCGGCCGCTTCAGCCCGGCGATCCCCGAGCTGTCGATCCCGTCGAGGAGGGCGGCGAATTCCGGCAGGTCGTCGGCGCTGATGAAGCTGAACTGCTCGAAAAATTCGTGACCGGGCGGCAGGCCGGCGAACATCTCGGTCATCGTCGCGGCGATCTGCCGGCCCATCTCGACCAGATCGCCGGTCAGGCCCTGCCCGTCGAGGACCGCCTGGACATAGGCGTTGTCGGCCAGCGCGTCGAACTCGAAGACCGGCCCGATCGGGGTGCCGAACAGCAGGTTCTCGGCGACGCTGGCGTTCTGGTTGTAGCGGGCCGGGTCATAGGTTTCGACAAGATGGCTGATGCTCTCGGCCTCAAGCCGGCGCGCCAGTTCGCGGCGGGCGCCGATCAGCCGCTCGGTCAGGCCGGGATCAGCGGCCGGATCGATCCGACCGCGCAGCCCGAAACTGTAGACGTCCTCCTCGAAATCGAGCCGCGCCAGGAGTTCGGCGATGCGCCGCGACAAGCCGGCCGCGTCGGCGACCCCGGCCGCCTCGTAATCGATCCAGTCGGCGTGCAGGTCGAAGGCGATGTTGCCGGAGCGCCGCGCCTCCTCCAGCTGGCGGGCGCGGCGGCGCGCCTCGTCCTCGTCGTATTTAGCCGCCTGAACCGGGCGGTGGCGCAGGCTCAGCAGCAGATTTTCGCGCAACGTGCCGGAGAACAGATAGGGCGTCGCGCCGGCGTACCCGATCCGGCTGCCGACGACCGAGACCGGCAGGTCGGCGAGGTTGCGTCCGCCGATCGCGATGCGCCCGCTGGTCGGCCGCACCAGCCGGGCGAGCAGCAGCGCCAACTCGTTCTTGCCGCTGCCGCCTTGGCCGATCACCGCGACGTGCTCGCCGAGCGCCATCGTGAAGCTGACCGCATCCACCACCCGGCTGCGATCGTCTTCGCTCAGGGAAACGTTGCTGGCGACCAGCTCGCCCGCAAAGACGACGCCCTCCTCGCGATCGAGCAATGTCGCCTCGTCGAGCATCTCGGACGACTGGAACTGCTCGATGATCTGGTCATAGGTGATGCGCGTGTTTTCCTTGTTCTGGTAAAAATCGAGCAATTCCTTCCACGGCGACGCCATGTCTTTATAGGCAGCCAGCACCGCGACCAGCGCGCCGAACGACAGGCTGCCGCGGATCACCAGGTAGCCGCCGATCAGGTAGAAAAAGAATGGGGTCAGCTGGTTGATGAAATTATTCAAAAACTTGGTGAAGAACTTGCGCTGGTAGATTCGGAAGCGGATGTCGTAAATACGGCCGAGCAGGTGCGCGAAATCGGTCAGCTGCAGCTTGACCATGTCATCGGCATGAATCTCGACCATGCCGGCGGCGGTTTCCTGGACCCGGTCGGCAACGACGCGCACCGTGCGCACCCGCTGCTTGCCCAGCAGGTTGGTCTTGCGCTGCAGCTTGGGGATCACATAGCCCTGGATCGGATAAAGCGCGATCGCCGCGGCGCCCAGCACCGGGTCCTGCATGAACATGAAAAAGACGATCGTCAGCAGGGTGCCGCCCTGAAACGCCGGCAGCGCCACCGCATCGCCGATAAAGCCGCCGAGCTGCTCGCACTCGGCGGTGATCATCGGGATGATCTGGGCCGATGAAGTCCGGTGAAAATGGGCGAGCGGGAAGCGCAGCATGCGCTGGTACAGCTGATAGCGGAAGCGGCGCAGCATCCGCTCGCCGAGCCGGCCCTTGAAGGTGTTGATGTAGAATTTGAAGCCGCCGTTAATCAGCACCATCAACAGAAAGGTAAAGCACAGCACAATCAGGTAGGGCACCCGGTCGAACTGGAAGCCAAGCACCGTCTGCGGGAATTGGGCACTTTCGCGGATCGCGTGATTGATGATCGTCTTTGGCAGTTCCAGGGAGAAATAGAGGAACGGAAAGGACGACAGCGTCAGAAACAGCAGGATCAGCTGCTGCTTCGAGCTGTATTTGAAGATGAACCGATAGACGGTTGGCTCAAGCCCTTCCGTCTGCGACGATGCCGGTGGTGCTGCCGGCGGCGGCGATGTGAGGAGGCTGCTATCGATTGCCGGGGCGCGGCCAAGGCGCTGCCGCAGATAGGGCAGCGAGCGGATGCCGGGGACGGCTTCGACGCTCGCCGCGAGAGCCGCAACCCCTTTCATCCCGGCGATTTCCCGAATGAGAGCGCGCAAATCTGCATCTCGCGCCTGCCGCAGACGCATGCCATAGTAGCAAGTCCTGACGACATCAGAGGTCTCGGGTGGGACATCGCCGCGATCACAAGCGCGTCCTGATCTACAGCCATGACACGTTCGGGCTTGGTCATCTTCGCCGCTGCCGGGCCATCGCCCACTCGCTGGTCGATGCCGACTCAGCCTTGTCGGTGCTCATCCTATCGGGATCGCCGATTATCGGCAGCTTCGATTTCCGTTCGCGTGTCGATTTCGTTCGCATCCCCGGCGTTATCAAGCTGCGCAACGGCGAATATGTCTCGCTCAACCTGCATATCGACATCGAGGAGACGCTGGCGATGCGCTCCTCGATCATCCGCCATACCGCCGAGATTTTCGATCCCGACATCCTGATTGTCGACAAGGAGCCGTTGGGGTTGCGCGGCGAGATGCGGCCGACCCTCGATCTGCTGAAGGGGCGCGGCACCCCGCTGATCCTCGGGCTGCGCGACGTGATGGACGATCCGAGCGCGCTCGAAAGCGAATGGGAGCGCAAAAACGCGATCCCGGCGCTGAGCGATTATTATAACGAGATCTGGGTGTACGGGCTGCCGCAGATTTGCGATCCGCTGGGCGGTATCGACCTGCCGCGCGGCGTTCGCCGGCGCATCGTCTATACCGGCTATCTGCGGCGCGAAATTCCGGCCACGGCGGCGGCAACGCAACTGCCCGACCTCCCGGATGGCGGGTTTTTGCTGGCAACGCCCGGCGGCGGCGGCGATGGCGACGGGCTGATCGACTGGGTGTTGTCGGCTTACGAGAGCGATCCCGGCGGGCTGCCCCCGGCGCTGCTGGTGTTCGGACCGTTTATGCTGCCCGATCGACAGGCGCGGTTTGCCGCGCGCGCCGCCACCCTTCCCAAGCTGCGCGCGATTACCTTCGATACGCGACTCGAAAGCCTGATGGCGCGCGCCGGGGCGGTCGTCGCGATGGGCGGCTACAACACGTTCTGCGAGATTCTGTCCTTCGACAAACCGGCCTTGATCGTGCCGCGCACGACGCCGCGCCTCGAACAATTGATCCGCGCCCGCCGCGCCGCCGCGCTCGGCCTCGTTTCGATGCTGTCGGACGATAAGGACCGCAAGCCGCAACGCATGGTTGATGCGCTAATGCAGCTGATGCGGCAGAAACCGCCCTCCTCGGTGACCATTCCCGGCCTCCTCGACGGCATGATCAGCATCAACCGGCTGGCGCACGGATGGCTCGACGGCCACCATGCCGACCTCACGGCGATGCGGCGACGCTCGTGAGCGCCGCCACCCCGGATCGCGGGCGTCCCGCCAGCTACCCCCACCCTAACCCTCCCCCGCAAGCGGGGGAGGGAACGATACAGAACCCTCCGCCGCAAGCGGGGGAGGCAATCCTGATCAACCCTCCCCCGCTTGCGGCGGAGGGCAGGGTGGGGGCACCGGCCGCGGGAGACGCCCTCGGCCGCCAAGTCGCCTTTATCCTCAAGGGCTATCCCCGGCTCTCGGAGACATTTATCGCGCAGGAGATCCTGGCGCTCGAACGGCGCGGGCTTGCGATCGACATCGTCTCGCTGCGCCGGCCGACCGACCGCGCCCGCCATCCGGTGCACGCGGAAATCCGCGCGCCGGTCCTTTACCTGCCGGAATACCTGAAGGACGCACCGGGCCGGGTGGTCGCAGCATGGCGCCGGGCGCGCCATCTGCCGGGGTACCGAGCGGCGTGGCTTGCGTGGCGGCGGGACCTGCTGCGCGACCCGACGCCGAACCGGGTACGCCGCTTCGGCCAGGCTTTGGTGCTGGCGGCCGAACTCGCCCCTGAGGTGGGCCGTCTGCACGCCCATTTCCTGCATACGCCGGCATCGGTAGCGCGCTACGCGGCGATGATGCGCGGCCTACCGTGGTCGGTGTCGGCGCACGCCAAGGACATCTGGACGATCCCCAACTGGGAGAAGCGAGAAAAACTCGCCGACGCCGCGTGGGCGGTGACCTGCACCGAGGCCGGCCGGCAGCATCTGGCGGCGCTGGCGCCGTCGCCGGGGCGGGTCGCACTTGCTTATCACGGCCTTGACCTCGAGCGTTTCCCGCGACCGCAGCGGTACGCGGCGCGCCATGACGGCACCGACCCGGCCCACCCCGTGGTGCTGCTGTCGGTGGGTCGGGCGGTGGCGAAAAAGGGCTACGACGACCTCCTCACCGCACTGGCCCTGCTGCCGCCGGACCTCGCGTGGCGCCTCGTCCATATCGGAGGCGGCGCGCTCGCCGGCCGGCTGAGGGCACAGGCCGCGCGGCTCGGCATTGATGGGCGGGTCGCGTGGCGCGGGGCTCGGCCACAGCCGGAGGTACTGAAAGCGTACCGCGAGGCCGACCTGTTCGTCCTGGCGGCGCGCGTCATGCCGGACGGCGACCGCGACGGCCTCCCCAACGTCCTGATGGAGGCGCAGAGCCAAGGCCTCCCCTGCCTCGCAACCCGGCTCTCCGGCATCGCGGAACTGATCGAGGACGGGAAGACCGGCCTGCTGGTGCCGCCGCAGGACCCGCCGGCACTGGCCGCAGCGCTCGCGGCGCTGATCGGCGATCCCGAACGCCGGGCCCGGCTGGGCGCCGCCGGCGCAGCCCGGGTACGCCGCGACTTCGATATGCGAAGCGGCATCTCGGAGCTGGCGGCGCGCTTCGACCTGCCGGCAGACAGCCCGGCCATAGCCGCCGAGTGAGCCCCGTGCGGATCGCGTTCTACGCGCCGCTGAAGCCGCCGGATCACCCGGTCCCGTCCGGCGACCGCCGGCTGGCGCGGCTCTTTCTCGACGCGCTGGACCTCGCCGGCCACGAGCCGTTTGTCGCCTCGACCCTCCGGGCGTACGACGAGACGGGTGCACGGCAGCGCGAGATCGCCGGGGATGCCGAACAGACCGGCGATGCGCTGCTGCGCCGCTGGCGGGACGCGCCGCAGACCGCGCCCGATTTGTGGTTCACCTATCACCTCTATTACAAAGCGCCCGACTGGCTCGGGCCGCGGCTGAGCGCGGCGCTGGGCATTCCCTATGTCGTCGCCGAGGCGTCGCATGCGGCGAAGCGGGCGGGCGGTCCCTGGGATAGCGGTCATCGCGCGGTCGTCGCGGCGCTGCGCCGGGCCGATGCGGTGCTCGGGGTCAACCCGGCCGACCGCGACGGCGTGCTGCCGCTGCTCGCCGATCCGCGGCGCTGGATCGCGCTGCCGCCGTTTCTCGATGCCCGCGCCTACCGGACGCCATCGCGGCCGCCGGGCGGGACGGTGCGGCTCGTCGCGGTGGCAATGATGCGGCCGGGCGACAAGCTCGCCTCGTACCGCCTGTTGGGCAAGGCGCTGGCCGAGCTCGGCGATCTCGACTGGTCGCTCGAATTGGTCGGCGACGGCGCGGCGCGGGCCGAGGTCGAAGCGGCGTTGCGGCCGGTCGGCGCCCGAACCCGCTATCGCGGCGCCTGCGACCAGAACGGGGTCCGGGCCGCCTTGGCCGAAGCCGATCTGTTCGTGTGGCCGGCGATCAACGAAGCGTTCGGGATGGCGCTGCTGGAGGCGCAGGCAAGCGGATTGCCGGCCGTTGCCGGGGCGAGCGGCGGGATCGATGCGATCGTCGCCGATGGCGAGACCGGGAGGCTGGCCCCGCCGGGGGATGCCGCCGCGTTCTCGGAAGCGGTGCGGCGCCTGATCGTGGACGGCGCGGCGCGCGCCCGCATGGGCCGGGCTGCCGCGGCAAAGGTGCGGCGCGAGCACGACCTGCCGGCGGCGGCGGCGCGGCTCGATGCGGTCCTCCGGCAGTTGCGGCCGGGGCGCGCGGCATGACCGGCCGGGCCTTCTTCTGGGTGCAATACCTGCTCGGCGTCGGACATCTGCAGCGCGCCTTGCGGATCGCCGAGGCGTTGGTCGCCGACGGGATGGACGTGACGCTGGCCTGCGGCGGGCCGCCTTCGCCGCTGCCGCGCGATTCGCGCATCCAGTTCGTCCAACTGCCGCCGGTGCGGGCGCGCGATGCGAGCTTTACGCTCGTCGATGAGACCGGCGCGCCGCTCGACGAGCCACTGCGCGAGCGCCGGCGCGCGGCGCTGCTCGGCGCCTTTGCCGAGGCGCAACCCGGTGCCGTCGTGCTCGAGGGGTTTCCGTTCGCGCGCCGCGCCTTCCGCTTCGAGCTCGACCCGCTGATCGCGGCGGCGCGGGCCGCCCGGCCGCGGCCACGCCTGTTCTGTTCGATCCGCGACATCCTGGTGGCGCGCGACAACCCGGCGCGCGACCGCGAGGTGGTCGAGCGGGTCCGCCGCGAATTCGATGCGGTCCTCGTGCACGGCGACCCGGCGCTGATCCCGCTCGACGCCAGTTTTGCGGCGGCGCCGCAGATCGCAGACCGAATCGCCTACACCGGCTATGTCACCGCCGCCGGGCACCGTCCCGACGCGCGCGCCGGGGAAGGTGAGGTTCTCGTCTCGGCCGGCGGCGGCGCGGCCGGCCGGCTTTTGCTCGAAGCGGCGCTCGCGGCGCGGCGGCGCGGCGCACTCGCCGACCGGCGCTGGCGCTTCCTCGCCGGGCCCAACCTGCCCGCGGCCGATTTCGCGGCATTGCAGGCGGCGGCGCCCGCCGGGGTTGCCGTCGAGCGCTTCCGGCATGATCTGATGAGCCTGTTGCGCGGCTGCCGCGTCTCGGTCAGCCAGGCCGGCTACAACACGGCGCTCGAAACCCTGCTTTCCGGGGCGCGTGCAGTCTTTGTCCCATTCGCCGCCGGGCGCGAAACCGAGCAGCTGGTCCGCGCCGAGCGGCTCGCCGCCCTTGGCCGGGCCGAGTTGGTGCGCGAGAGCGAATTGTCGCCGCAGCTTCTCGCCGCCGCTATCGAGAGGGCCGCCGCGCGCGAGCCGCCGGCATTGACGATCGACAGCGACGGCGCGGCGCGCTCGGCCCGGCTGATCGCCGGCCGGACGGGTGCGACGGGTTTGGCCGCTGACCTGAAAACGGGTATGACTGTGACATGAGCCATATGCCGGCTGTCGGGGCGGTGTTACGGGCGGATTGGCCCGACCTCGCCGCCGAATTCGACCGGTGGGGAGAGGAGGGCCGCACCGCGCGATTGTGGTGGCGCGACGATGACGCGACCGCGCCGGCGCCGCTGCTCGACCGGCTGCTGGGCCTCGCCGAGGGGGTTCCCCTCGCCCTCGCCGCGATCCCCGCCCGGGTCCGGACGAACCTGGAGGACGCACTGCGCCGGGCGCCCTTGGTCGCGGTCGTGCCGCACGGCTGGCAGCACCGCAATCACGCGGGCGCGACGATGAAGAAGAGCGAGTATCCGCCGGGCCGTCCGCCGTCCGAGGTGACGGCCGAGCTGGCCGCCGGGCGGGCCCGCCTCGCTGCGCTGTTCGGCAGCCGCGCGCTGGCGGTGTTCGTGCCGCCGTGGAACCGCTTTTCCGCGGAGTTTCTGCCGCTCCTCGCCGGCACCGGCATCAGGGGATTGTCGACGATCGCCTCGGAAAAGCCGCCGCCGCAGGCCGATGCGGTGGCGACGGTCGACGCGCACGTCGATCTCGTGGCGTGGCGCTCCGGCCGCGGCTTCATCGGAACGGCGGCGGCGCTCGGCGGGGCGATCGCCGGGCTGCGGGCGATCCGCACCGGCCTCTCGGCCGCGCCGGCGCTCGGCATCCTGACGCACCATGCGGTGATGGACGACGCGGTTTCCGCCTTCCTCGGGCGGCTGACGGCGGCGGTTGCCGCCCACCCGGCCGCCCGCTGGGCGAGCCTTGCCGAACTCGCGCCATGACCGCGGCCGCGGGGTTCGACGCCAGCGAAGCCGGGGCCAGCCGGCACGCCTACCCGGCATCGGCGATGATCGGCGACTATCTGCGCGCCGCAGCCGGGCTGGTGCCGGCGGCGGTGCTGTTTGCGACGGTGCCGCTCGCCTCGGTGGCGGCGGCATTGCTCGCCGCCTTCGCCGCGATTTTCGGGCTGTTCGGGGTGCGCACCGCTTTGCGCCACGGCACCCGCCTCGACCTGACCGACAGCGAGTTGCGCGCTTATGGCATCCTGCGCCGCACGATCCGGTGGTCGGAGCTCGACCGCATGCGGCTCGCCTTCTACTCGACTCGGCGCGACCGTAAGAGCGGCTGGATGCAATTGCAGCTGCGGGCCGGCGCCGCGAGGGTCACCCTCGACAGCCGCATCGCCGGGTTTCATCTGCTGGTGCAGCGCGCCGCCGAGGCGGCCGTGGCGCGCGATCTTGAGCTGAGCGACGCGACCCTCGCCAACCTCGACGCGCTCGGGGTGCGCTTTCCCGAATTGCCGCCGCCGCGACCGGGGCCGGCCCGGCACAGAGCCGGAACATGAGCGACCTGCTGCGCATTGAGAACCTGCACGTCCATTTCGCCACCCCGTCCGGTTCCCTGCACGCGGTGCGCGGCGTCAGCTTTCGCATGCGGCCGGCCTCGACGGTGGCGCTGGTCGGCGAATCGGGATCGGGCAAATCGGTCGTCAGCCAGAGCATCCTGCGCATCCTCCCGCGCAACGGCCGGATCAGCGACGGCAAAATCCTGTTCGCCGACCCGCGCGGCGACGGCACGCCGGTCGATCTCACGCGGCTGCCGGGCGACGGCGCGACGATGCGGACGATCCGCGGCGGCCGCATCTCGATCATCTTTCAGGAGCCCATGAGCTCGCTGTCGCCGCTGCACACGATCGGCGACCAGGTCGGCGAAGCGCTGCGGCTGCACCGCGACGCCGGCACCGCCGAAACCAAGGCGCTGACCGTCGAGATGCTGCGCCTCGTCGGGTTTCCCGACGGCGAGCGCGCGTGGCGCAGCTATGCGTTCGAGCTGTCGGGCGGGCTACGTCAGCGGGCGATGATCGCGATGGCGCTGGTCTGCCGGCCGGCCCTGCTGATCGCCGACGAGCCGACGACCGCGCTCGACGTGACGATCCAGGCGCAGATTCTGAAGCTGATCGTCGAATTGCAGCGCGAACTCGGCATGGCGGTGCTGCTGATCACCCATGATCTCGGGGTCGTCGCCAACGTCGCCGAGGAAATCGTCGTGATGTACCACGGCGAGATTATGGAGAGCGGCACCCTCCGCGACGTATTTCGCGAGCCTCGCCACCCCTATTTGCGCGCCCTTTTACGGGCGGTGCCGCATTTTGACATGCAGCCCGGCGAGCGGTTGCAGCCGATCCGGGAAATTCCGCCCGGCGACGCGCCGCACCTGATGGCGTACAAGGCGCAAGCGCCGGCCACCGCGAACGGCCCGTTGTTGCAATGCACCGACATCCGCAAAAGCTTCGGGCTGCGCAGCGGCGGCATGTTCCGCGCCGGCGACGGCATCCGGGTGACCGCGGTGGACGGGGTCAGCCTCAGCGTCGGGCGCGGCGAGTGCCTCGGCCTGGTCGGCGAGAGCGGCTGCGGCAAGACCACGCTGAGCAAAATCCTGCTGCGCGCCCTGCCCCCCGATTCCGGGGAGGTGGTGTTCAACGACAACGGCGAGGAGACCGACGTCCTGGCGCTTGAAGGCGATGCGCTTAAGCGGTTCCGGCAGCAGGTGCAATTCATCTTTCAGGACCCGTACGGCTCGCTAAACCCGCGCATGAGCGTGCACGACATCCTGGCCGAGCCGCTCGTCATCCACGATATCGGCGATGCGCGCACCCGGCGCGAGATGGTCGCAGAGCTGGTCACCCTGGTCGGGCTCGACGTGCGCGACCTGCGCAAATTTCCGCACAGCTTCTCGGGCGGACAGCGGCAACGCATCGGCATCGCGCGGGCCTTGGCATTGCGGCCGGACCTGGTGATCTGCGACGAGCCGGTGTCGGCGCTCGACGTGTCGATCCAGGCGCAAATCCTTAATCTCTTGATCGATCTTCAGAAAAAGCTCGGCCTGACCTACCTGTTCATCTCGCATAACCTCGCGGTTGTCGATTACATCGCCGACCGCATCGCGGTGATGTGCGCCGGGCGCATCGTCGAGATGGCGCCGCGCGGCGTCCTGTTTCGCAACCCGGTACATCCCTACACGCAGGCGCTGCTCGCCGCGATCCCGGTGCCCGACCCGGCGCACCCGCTCGATTTCGGGCAGCTGATCGAGGGAAGGTGCTCCGACCCGAAAGCATGGTCCGAGCCGTTCCGGCGGGTGCCGGGGACAGAGCTGCGGCGGATCGAGGTCGGACCCGGGCACTGGGTCGAGGCGAGCGCGATGCCGCGCGCCGCGCCGGTGCGCGAAGCCAGCCTGGCAGGGCCGCTGTAATGCGTCGGCGCACCTTCCTGCGGCTCGGGTTGGGGCTCGGCCTGTCGGGCACCCTGATTGCCGGCGCCTCGCGCCGGGCCTGGGCGGTGTTCGAGGAAACCCCATACTTCGCCGCCGCGGTCGCCGCCGGCAAATTGCCGCCGGTCAGCGAGCGGGTGCCGCGTAACCCGGCTTTGGCCGAACTCGAAACCCTGGGGCGGCCGGGCGGCGATCTGCGCATGCTGATGGCCAGCCCCAAGGATACGCGGCTGATGACCGTGTACGGCTATGCAAGGCTGGTCGCCTATACCCCGGCCCTGGCGCTGCAGCCGGATATTCTCGAACGAGTCGATGTCGTCGAGCAGCGCGAATTCACGTTCCGCCTGCGCCCCGGCCACAAATGGTCGGACGGCAAGCCCTTCACGACGGAGGATTTCCGCTTCTGGTTCGAGGATGTCGCGAGCAACCCGGAATTGTCGCAGGCGGGTCTGCCGACGACCCTGCTGCCGCATGGCGAGCGCCCCAAATTCATGGTCATCGACCGGGAAACCGTCCAGTACAGCTGGTCGCGGCCAAACCCGCTGTTCCTGCCGGCATTGGCCGGCGCCGACCCGCTCTTCATCTTCGCGCCGGCGCATTACCTGAAAAAGCTGCACCAGAAATACGCCGACAAGGCAAAGCTTGCCGCCATGGTCAAGGATGCCGGGGTGCGCAATTGGGCGGCGCTCTACGTCAAGCACGCCAACATGTACCGCAACAACAACCCAAAGCTGCCGACCCTCGAACCTTGGGTTTTGCGGACGAAGCCGCCGGCCGAGCGGATCGTCTTCGAGCGCAACCCTTATTATTACCGGGCCGACGGCGCCGGCCACCAGCTTCCCTATCTCGACCGGGTTATCCTGACGATCGCCAATTCCCGCATCATCCCGGCCAAGACCGGGGCGGGCGAAAGCGATCTGCAGGCGCGCTATCTGAGCTTTGACGATTACACCTTCCTGAAGGCGGGGGAGGCGGCAAACAACTATGGCGTCCGGCTGTGGCGCACCGGGCCGGGCAGCCAGCTCGCCTTCTACCCCAATCTCAATGTCGACGACCCGGTATGGCGGAATCTCCTGCACGATGTCCGCTTCCGCCGTGCGCTGTCGCTTGCGGTTGATCGGCACGAGATCAACCAAGTCATGTACTTCGGCCTCGCGATCGAAAGCCAGAACACCGTCCTGCCGCAGAGCCCGCTGTACCGGCCTCACTACCGCTCGGCCTGGGCCTCCTACGATCTCGCGGCGAGCAACCGGTTGCTCGACGAGATCGGCCTCAAGCGCAATTCCGCCGAGGGATTGCGCAAGTTGCCGGACGGCCGGACGGCCGACATTATCGTCGAGGATTCGGGCGAATCCTCGGACAAGACCGACCTTCTCGAACTGGTCCGCGATTCCTGGCGGCAGGTCGGCGTAAGGCTGTTTTCGCGGCCGATGCAGCTGACCCTGTTCCGCCGCCGCGTGTTTTCCGGCCAGACCCTGATGTCGCTCGACAAGGGCATCGAGAATGGCCTCGCCACCGCCGAGATGTCGCCCTGGGAATTTGCCCCAACCAGCCAGCAGCAGCTCGAATGGCCGAAATGGGGGAACTATACCGAAAGCAACGGCCGCGACGGCGAGCCGCCGGACATCCCCGGCGCAATCCGCCTCAAAAAGCTCTATGAAGCGTGGCTTTCCGCTCCCGGCCGCGAGCAGCACGCGCGCCTATGGCACGAAATCCTGGAGCTCTGGGCCGACGAGGTTTATTCGATCGGCACGGTCGCCGGCGTGCAGCAGCCGGTCGTAGTCAACGACAAGCTGCGCAACGTGCCGAAAGACGGCATGTACAATTGGGATCCCGGCGCGCATTTCGGAATCTACAAGCCGGACGGCTTCTGGTTCGACAGCAACGCCGCGTCCGCCGCGCTGACCCGGCCGCGGTGACACCGACGGCGATTTGCAGGGGCGCCGCGCCTCGGTAATATTGCCGCGGCATCAAGCGCATTTGCGGAGAGCGGTTGCGATGCTCGGCTATCTCGTCCGGCGGATCCTGATCATGATCCCGACGCTGATCGCTATCAGCATCGTCATCTTCGTGATTATCCACCTGCCGCCCGGCGATTATTTCTCGACCTACATCGCCGAATTGCAGAGCCAGGGCGAGCACGCCAACCTCGCCAAGATTGCCTTTCTGAAAAAGGAATACGGCTTCGACCAGCCGCTGTGGATACAGTACCTCTACTGGGCCGGCGGGTTGCTGCAAGGCAATATGGGGTATTCCTTTCTCTACGACCTGCCGGTCAATCAGGTGGTCGGCGACCGGCTGTTTTTGACCTTTATCGTTTCGTTCACGACGATCCTGTTCACCTATGTCGTCGCCTTCCCGATCGGGGTGTATTCGGCGACCCATCAGTATAGCCTGAGCGATTACCTGTTGACTCTGATCGGTTTTCTCGGGCTGGCGACCCCGAGCTTTCTCTTGGCCCTGGTGCTCGTCTATTTCGCGCACGTCTATTTCGGCATCTCGATCGGCGGGCTGATGGACCCGCAATACCTCGATAAGCCGTGGTCGTGGGGCAAGGCGCTGTCGGTGTTCGCGCATCTGTGGATCCCGGTGATCGTGATCGGCACCGCCGGCACCGCCGCCATGATCCGCCGGCTGCGCGCCAACCTGCTCGACGAATTGCAGAAACAGTATGTCGTGACGGCCCGCGCCAAGGGCCTGCCGCCGGTCAGGCTGTTGTTCAAGTACCCGCTGCGGCTCGCTCTAAACCCGTTCATCTCGGATATCGGCTCGCTGTTGCCGCACGTCATTTCCGGCGCCGCGGTGGTCTCGGTGGTGATGTCGCTGCCGACCACCGGACCGATGCTGCTCGAGGCCTTGCGCAGCCAGGACATGTTTCTGGCCGGCTCGTTTCTGATGTTCCTCGCCTTTCTGACGGTGATCGGGGTGTTTCTGTCGGATATCGCGCTGGCGGCGCTCGACCCGCGCATCCGTCTGCAGGCCGGGCGCGCATCATGAGCGACATCAGCCTGCCCCCCGGCGAAGCATCGCCCGAGCGGGTGCGCGCCGCGGCGGAACGCGGCCCGCCGCTGCCGCATTACGTCTCGCCGGCGCCGTTCGATGCGTATGCGGTCGAGGCGATGACCCCGGCGCAGGAGGCGTTCTATCGCGCGCCGCCGCTCCTGCTGATGTGGTGGCGCTTTCGCCGACACCGGGTGGCGGTTATCTCGGGCGCGCTGCTGCTGGCGATGTACGTGATGATCCTGTTCTGCGAGTTTCTCGCGCCCTACGCGCTCGACAGCCGGCATGTCGATTTCATTTACGCGCCGCCGCAGGCGGTTCGCATCTTCGACAACGGCCGGCTGGTCCGCCCCTATGCCGAAGGCTACGACTACCACCTCGACATGGCCCGGCTGCAGCGGGTCTATGTCCCGGACCCCGCGAAGCACGAGCCGATCCGCTTTTTCTGCCGCGGCGATTCCTATGAATACTGGGGCCTCATCCGCGGCGACTGGCACCTCGTCTGCCCGGCCAAGGGCGGCACCCTGTTCCTGCTCGGCACCGACCGGCTCGGCCGGGATCTCCTGTCGCGCATCATCTACGGCGCGCGCATCTCGCTAACCGTCGGGCTGATCGGGGTGGCGATCAGCTTCACCCTCGGCATCCTGATCGGCGGCATCGCCGGCTATTACGGCGGCTGGACCGACATGCTGACCCAGCGCGGCATCGAGGTCATCCAGTCCTTCCCGCATTTGCCGCTGTGGATGGCCTTGTCGGCGATCCTGCCGGTGACGTGGAGCCCGATCCTGATTTATTTCGGGATCACGATCATTCTTGGCATCATCGACTGGACGCATCTCGCGCGCGCCGTCCGCTCGAAACTGCTGGCGTTGCGGGAGGAGGATTTCTGCACCGCCGCAGTGCTGATGGGCGCCAGCCCGGCGCGGATCATCGGCCGTCACCTGTTGCCGAGCTTTATGAGCCACCTGATCGCCTCGGCCACCTTGACGATACCCGGCATGATCCTCGGCGAAACCGCGCTGTCGTTTCTCGGCCTCGGCCTGCGCCCGCCGATCACCAGCTGGGGCGTCTTGCTGAATGAGGCGCAGAACATCAGCGTCGTCGCGCTCTATCCGTGGCTGATGATCCCGGTGATCCCGGTCATCGTCACCGTGCTCGCGTTCAATTTTCTCGGCGACGGTCTGCGCGACGCCGCCGACCCGTATCATTGAGCATCGCCGGATTCACCTATTGGATCGGTTCGCAGGATGAGCTGATCCCGGCGAGCCGGGAGAAGCCCATCGCTTGCCGGGATCGACCGTGACGGGCTTTGCTGCGCTCGGCCCATCCTGCGCAGAACCGTAATTTTTCGCGGTCAGACCGGCAGGATCAGGCCCTCGCGGGCGACGATCGTGCCGGGGCGGGCGCGGTCGGCGGCGGCGGCGATCCGGTCCATGAAAGCATCGTCGTGGTCGGGGTCGTGGTGGAACAGGACCAGGGTCTTGACCTGCGCCGCATCGGCAAGGCGCACCCCCTCCTCCCAGGTCGAATGGCCCCAGTTCTTGTGGGTCGGGTACTCCTCGTCGGTGTAGGTCGAATCGTAGATCATCACGTCGGTGCGGTCGACGAGACGCAGCACATCGACGTCGAACCGGCCCGGCGTGTGCTCGGTATCGGTGATGTAGGCGACCGCCTTGCCGTCATGCTCAAGGCGATAGCCGGTGGCGCGGTTCGGGTGGTTGAGCCGCCCGGTGCGCAACGTGAAGCCGGGCGGGGTCACCAGCGCCTCGCCGGCGGTGAAATCGTTGAACTCGAGCTTGGCGGCGAAGATGTCCATCGGGATCGGAAACAGCGGCGGCGACATCATCTTGCCGAGGACCGCCTCAATGCCCGCTTCCGGCTTCAGGTGGCCGGCCCAGATGCGGATGCGGTTGCGCGGATCATAGCACGGCGCGAAGAACGGCAGCCCGTGGCAATGATCGAGATGCGTGTGGGTAAAGAACAGGTCGAAATCGCGCGGGTGATCGCCGTTCATCAGCGCGTTGCCGAGCAATCGCAGGCCCGAACCGCCGTCGAAGATGAACAGCTGCCCGCCGCAGCGCACCTCGACGCAAGATGTGTTGCCGCCATAGCGCGCGGTTCCGGGGCCGGGGCACGCGATGCTGCCGCGCACGCCCCAAAAACGTACGATGAAATCGGGATCGGCCAAGATGCGGCTCCTCGCGGTCTCCGCGTTTCTCATTAATGCAAAACAATTCCAAAGAACAGCCGGCAAAATAGGCGGGCCCGCCGGCCGGAAAACCGCCAAAAGCCGCTATGGACGCGCTGTTTGCGAATTTCCCTTGCCGCGCTTTCGCAGCAAATCGCGACGCAGAGTGGCGCGAGGCGGCCGAAATGCGACTAACGATACACATTCACCCGCCGTCGCGCCAACGGTCGGCGGCCGCGTCATCCTCGGCGCGGGCGGCGACCCAGCGCTCGCCCGAGGGCGTGTCCTCGCTCTTCCAAAACGGCGCCTCTGTCTTCAGCCAGTCGATCAGGAAATTGCAGGCCGCGAGCGCCGCCTCGCGATGCGGCGAGGCGGTCGCCACCAGCACGATGCGGTCGCCAGGCTCGAGCCGTCCGTAGCGATGGATGATCAAGGATGCCGAGAGCGGCCAGCGCCGGTTCGCCTCGGCTTCGATCTCAGCCAGCTTGCGCTCGGTCATGCCGGGGTAGTGTTCGAGCGTCAGGGCCGACACTTGGTCGGCCCCGCCCATGTCGCGCACCAGCCCGACAAAGCTGGCGACCCCGCCGACCGAATGGTCGCCGGCGGCAAGCCGGTCGAGTTCGCGGCCGGTGTCGAAATCCTCGCGCTGCACCCGGATCATGCTCAGCCCCCGGTTACCGGCGGGAACAAGGCGACCTCATCGCCGTCGCGCACCGGATGATCATGCCGGGCATAGTCCTGATTGACCGCGACCCGGATCACCGACAGGTCGCGCAATGCCTCGGCATAATTGCCGCCGCGCGCCCGCAGAAATTGCAGCAGCCCGCCCACGTCATGCACCGAATCGGGCAGCGGCAATTCTTCCTCGGCATGCCCGATACGGGCCCGCAGCCAGGCAAAATA
>DASUKH010000259.1:0-3313 GCA_036278835.1 Allostellaceae bacterium | reverse complement strand
CGGTGCTCGCCCAGGGCTTCGAGGGCAAGCGGCTGACCGGCCCCAATGATGTCGTCGTCAAATCGGACCATTCGATCTGGTTCAGCGACAACGGCGCCGGCATCCGCGGCAATTATCTCGGCAACAAGGGCGAGCAGCAGCTGCCGTTCCGGGTCTATCGGCTGCACCGCGGCGAGCTGTCGATCGCGATCGACGACATGGAACGGCCGAACGGCTTGGCCTTCTCGCCGGACGAGAGCCGGCTTTATGTCGTCGACACGCCGGGTGGCGACCGCACCGTGCACGTCTACGACATCGTCGATGACGGGACCCGCGCGGTGAACGGCCGGGTGTTTTTCAATGCGATGCCCGGCTATGCCGATGGCATCCGGGTCGATACCGACGGCAATGTCTGGTGCGGCTTTTCCGGCGGCGAGGGCGAGGACGGGGTGGCCGTGTTCGCCCCTGACGGCGACCTGATCGGCCGCATTCTCTTGCCCGAGCGCTGCGCCAATGTCTGCTTCGGCGGGAGCAAGCGAAACCGCCTGTTCATGACGGCGAGCCAGTCGATCTATGCGCTTTATGTCGAGACGCAGGGGGTGGCCGGCGGCTGAGCGAGGCCCGGCCGGCGCTCACGGTTCGTCGAGCGGCGGCAGCAGCCTGTGGCGCAAGGTGCGGGGCAGTATTCCGCGCAGCCGCGGATCTTCAAACCGCACCTCGCGGCGGGCATAGACGACAAACCCGGCACGCTGATAATTCCCGAGCGCCTTCGGGTGGTCGAAGCGGCGGGTGTGGACCCACAGCCTGCCGATCGGCCGCTCCCAGGCGCGGCCGACCGCCGCCTGCAACAGAAACGGCCCGAAGCCGCGGCCGATAAACTCAGGGACGAGGCCGAAATAGCGCAACTCGGTCTCGCGCGGCGACGCCGCATCGAGTTCGAAATAGCCGGCCGGCACGCCGCCGACATACAGCACGAAAATCTCGGTGGTCGGTTTCTCGATCTCGGCGGCGAGCGCGGCGTCGTCGATCAGCCGCCGCTCGTACCACAGCCACGGCGTCCCGACCGTCTCGTACAAATAACGGTAGAACGACACCGTGCACCGCTCGGCCTGGATCAGCGCCAGTTTCCCCGGCGGCGGATGCACGCGCGGCAGAAGCGGCCGCGCGTGCATCTCGAGATAGGTGATGACGTCCTCGATCAGCGCCATCGGCCGCCCGCTACGGCCGGGCCGGGCCGGTCTCGACCGGGGTGTCGCCGGGCAGGCCCCATTCCGACCATGACCCGTCATAGACGGCGGCGCCGGGATGGCCGAGGAGGTGGGCCGCGAAAGCGACGGCGCAGGCGGTGACCCCGGAGCCGCAGCTGGTCACCACCGGGCGGTCGAGCCGGACTCCAGCCTCATCGAACAATCGGCGCAGCTCTTCCGCGCTTTTCATCTGGCGCGTCTTGGGGTCGGTGAGGCGGTCGAACGGCAGGTTGCGGCTGGCGGGGATGTGGCCGCGCCGGCGGCCGGGCCAGGTCTCCTCGGCACTGCCGTCGAAGCGGCCGGCCGAGCGGGCATCGACGACCTGCTCGGCACCCGCCGCGATATTGGCGCGGACCGCATCCTTGCCGCGCACCAGCTCCGGGCGGAACCGCGCCACGAATTGACGCGGCGGGATCGCGGGTGCGGCCGTCTCGAGCGGCCGCCTCTCTTCCCGCCATTTCGGCAGCCCGCCATCCAGCAATGCCGCATTGTCATGCCCGAACAGGCGCAACAGCCACCACGCCCGCCCGGCCGACGACAGCCCGTTCGTGTCATAAACGATCACCCGGTCGCCGTTGCCGATGCCGCGCTCGGCCATCTTGGCGGCGAAGCGCTCGGCCGACGGGATCATGTGCGGCAGGCTGGTGCCAGGCTCCGCGACATCGTCGATATCGAAAAACACGGCGCCGGGGATGTGGCCGGATTCGTAATCCTGGCGCGCCGTGGGGGTAATACCGGGCTGCTTGTACGAGGCGTCGAGCACCCGCACCTGCGGGTCGGCGAGATGCGCCGCCAGCCATTCTGTCGAAACCAACGCTTCGGGACGGGCATAAGGCATCGGCTACTCCGCAAAGGCGATATTGATCCGGCGGTTCTGGCGGCCCTTGTTCTCGATCTTGCCGATCGTGACGGGGCCGATTTCGGCGGTGTTGCGGATATGGGTCCCGCCGCACGGCTGCAGATCGATCCCGGCAATCTCGATGAGCCGCACCCGGCCGGCGCCCTGCGGCGGCTTCACGGACATCGTGCGCACCAGCTCGGGGCGGGCGGCGAGATCGTCGTCGGCGATCCAGCCGGGCGTGACCGGGTGGCCCTCAGCGATCAGCGCATTGAGCCGCTCCTCGATCGCCGCCTTGTCGAGGCTCGCCCCCGGCACGTCAAAATCGAGCCGGCCGCGCCCGTCGGCGATCTGGCCGCCGGTCACCGCCCCCGGCACGACGGCGCACAACAGGTGCAGGCAGGTGTGCATGCGCATCAGCCGGTGCCGCCGCTCCCAATCGATCGCCGCCGTCACCTCGCTGCCGGGCGGCGGCAGCGCCGCTCCCGGCGCCGGCACGTGGATGATTTCGTCCGGCCCCTCGCCCTTTCGCGTATCGACAATCGCGATTTCCCCGCCCGAGGCGAGGCGCAGGGTGCCGCTATCGCCCGGCTGGCCGCCGCCCATCGGGTAGAACACGCTGCGGTCGAGCCGGATACCCTCCCCATCGGCGCCGATCACCCGCGCCGGGCAGGCCCGCAGATAGGCATCCTCGCGAAACAGAAGCTCGGTCATGCGTTAATACCCCCGTTACCGCTGTCCCGGCGGAAGCCGGGACCCACCCCGGCCAACATTTCGGACATCCAAAATCAATTCGAGATCGTCGAATACAGATCAATCCAATGCGGATTATCTTCCTCGATCAGCCGTATTTTCCAGGCGCGCTTCCATTCCTTGATACGCCTCTCCCGCAGCATTCCCGCTTCCAGCGTCTCATGGCACTCGTACCAGACCAGTCGATCGATTCCATACCTGGCGGTAAACCCGGGGACCTGGCGGTAAACCCGGGGACCGCCTTAATCTTGTGCTCCCAGACGCGCCGGACCAGGTTCGAGGTCGAGCCGACGTATAATGTCCCGTGCGGTTTGCTCGCCAGTATGTAGACATAGAACATTGTACCGGTTACGCGGTGGGTCCCGGCTTTCGCCGGGACAGCGTCTGTTGTGTGCTGTTATCTCATCCACGGCGGCGCCGGCAGATTCTTCTCCTTCAGGAAGGCGGGGTTGAACAGTTTCGACTGGTAGCGGGTGCCGGAATCGGCGAGGATCGT
>DASUKH010000258.1:0-43046 GCA_036278835.1 Allostellaceae bacterium | reverse complement strand
CGGCGCTTTCTCGACGACAAAATGGACGCCTATGCCGGGCTGCGCCCCGGCCTCTTGTCGCTGGTCGACAGCCATCCCGGCGCGCGCATTCTCGACGGCCAGTTCGCAGCGGTGCAGCAGGCGGTCGGCACCCCCAAGAAGAACGCCGCCGGCTTCGCCTTCCTGCGCGATTTTGTCGAGGAGGCGAAACGCTCGGGCCTCGTCGCCAGCCTGATCAAGCGGCACGGCGTCGAGGGCCGCCTGTCGGTCGCGCCGCCGGCGTAGCGGCATTCCCTCTCCCCCACTGGGGGAGAGGGTCGCAAAAGGAGGAGCGGCATGAAGGCGATTTTGCTGACCGGGCATGGCGGGCCGGACAAGCTCGTTTATGGCGAGGCGCCCGATCCGGTCGCCGGGTCCGGCGAGGTCGTTGTCGATGTCCACGCCGCCAGCGTCAACGCGGCCGACTACAAGGTGAGGCTCGGCGGCGGCGCCTATAGCGGCGCGAGCAACCTCAAATTCCCCTATATCCTCGGCCGCGATTTTTCCGGCACGGTTGCCGCGCTCGGCCAAGGGGTGAGCGATTTCGCGATCGGCGACCCGGTGTTCGGGGTGATGGATGCCGGGATCGAAGGCTGCTACGCCGAGAAGATCAAGATCGCCGCCGCGATCATCGCCCGCAAGCCCGACCGGCTCGACGATGCCGAGGCGGCGGCGATGGCGCTGACCAGCCTGACCGCGATCTGGGCGCTCGAAGACACCGCCCGGCTCCGGCGCGGCGAGACCATCCTGATCCAGGGCGGCGCCGGCGGGGTCGCCGGGTTCGCGATCCAGCTGGCAAAGCATATCGGCGCCACCGTCATCACCACCGCGAGCGCCGCCAACCACGATTACGTGCGCGGCCTCGGCGCCGACCGGGTCATCGATTACAACCGCGAGGATTTCACGAAGACGGTGTCCGGGTGCGACGTGGTATTCGACACGGTCGGTGGCGAGGTGCAGGCGCGCTCTTACGGCGTGTTGAAGCCGGGCGGGCGCCTCGTGTGGATCGCGCCGGCGCCGTCCGGCTTTCAGCCGCCGCGCCAGGACGTCGAGGTGTTGCGCCCGCGCGTCGCGCGCGACCGGCCGCATCTCGAACGCATGAAGGAATTGCTTGCGGCGAGCGCTGTGTGGCCGCCCGAGATCACCCGCTATCCGCTCGCGGAGGCCGCTGCGGCGCACCGGGTGAGCGAGGGGCGGCACCTGCGCGGCAAGCTCGTGCTGATCGTGCGCTGAACTCTGACGGAAGGGAGAAAACCATGGCCGGAAACGCCGAGACGATCATCGTGCTCGACCGGAAGCGGATGAATGCGATGGCCAAGCAGGACATCGCGACCCTGGACAACCTGCTCGCCGACGATCTCGTCTATACCCATTCCTCGGCGCGGATCGACACCAAGGAAAGCCTGATCGGCGGCATGCGGTCGGGCAGCACGGTGTACCGCTCCGTCGTGCCGTCCGATGTGAAGGCGCAGGATTGCGGCGATGCGGTGGTGCTGACTGGGATCGCCCGGATCAGCGTCCAGTCCGGCGGCAACGCGCTGAATTTCGGCGTCCGCTTCACCGACGTGTATGTCCGGCGCAACGGAAACTGGCAGATGGTGGCGTGGCAATCGACCCGCCTTCCGGAGTAAACAGGAGCCCCCACCGTGTCCATCACCATCACCAGACTGCACCCGCTATTCGCGGCCGAGATCGGCGGGGCCGATGCCGGCGGCGCGCTCGATGACCGGACATTTTCCGAGATCCGGGCGGCGCTCGACGAATATTCGGTGCTGGTGCTGCGCAATCAGAGTCTCGATGACGAGAAGCAGATCGCGTTCAGCCGCCGCTTCGGGCCGCTCGAGGTGGCGGGCCAAGCCAATCCGGGGGTCGGCACCCCGTTCGCGCGGCAATCCAATCTCGACATCGCCACCGGCACGGTGATCCCGCCGGAAGACCGCCGGATGATCTACCAGAAGGGCAATTATCTCTGGCACAGCGACAGCTCGTTCAAGCCCGTGCCGTCCCTGTGCTCGCTATTGTCGGCACGGGTCGTGCCGCCGGAAGGCGGTAATACCGAGTTCGCGACGATGCGTGCCGCCTACGATGCGCTCCCTGATGACGTGAAGCAGAAGCTCGAAGGCCTCGTCGCCGAACACAGCCTTGTCTATTCACGCGGCACGGTGACGCCGCAGGGCGCCCTGACGGGCGAAATGAAGGCCGAGTTGCCGGGTGCGTGGCAAGTCATGGCGCGCGAGAACCCGGTCAACGGCCGCAAGGCGATTTATGCCGGCGCGCATGCCTCGCACGTGATCGGCTGGCCGCGCGAGGAGGGCCGCGCCTTCATCAACTGGCTCAACGAATTCGCGACGCAGCCGCAATTCGTCTACAGCCACAAATGGCGCGCCGGCGATATCGTGATCTGGGACAACCGGGCCGTCCTGCACCGCGCCACCGCCTATGACACGGTGCGCCACAAGCGGCTGATGCAGCGCACCACGGTCGGCGGCGACCGGCAGACGACGGCGCAGCCGGCGCGCTACGAGCTGGCGGCCGAATAGCGGACCGGGGATGCCCGAAGCCGGGCGCGTCGCGCTCGTTACCGGCGCCACCGCGGGGATCGGGCTCTATACCGCGCTGGGGCTGGCGCAGGCCGGGTTCCGGGTGATCCTGGCGGGACGCGATGCGGCGCGCTTAGAGCGGGCGCGCCGGCGTCTCGCCGACCGCGCGGGCGGCGCTTCGGTCGATACCGCGCTGGCCGACTTCGCCAGCCTCGCGGCGGTGCGTGCTCTGGCCGAACGGGTGTTGTCGCGCTACGAGCGGCTCCAACTGCTGGTCAACAACGCCGGGCTGATCGTGCCGCGGTTCGAGCGCTCGGCCGACGGGTACGAGATGACCGTCGCGGTAAACCACCTTGCGCCGTTCCTGTTGACCAACCTGCTGCTCGATCGGCTGCGCGGATCGGCGCCGGCCCGCGTCGTTACCGTGGCCTCGCAAGCGCATCGCGGCGCGAGGCTCGATTTCGGTACGTGGATGTCGCCGGCGGATTGGAGCCCGCTCAAGGCTTATGGCCGCTCGAAATTGTGCAACGTGCTGTTCACCCGCGCGCTCGCGCGGCGGCTCGACGGCAGCGGGGTCATGACGGCCTCTTTGCACCCCGGAATCGTCGCGACGAATATCGGCGACCGCGCCGGGTTGGCCGGTCTCGGCTGGCGGCTTGCCAAGCCGTTTTTCCTATCCCCGGAGAAGGGCGCCTCGACCTCGCTGTTCCTCGCGACCGAGGCGGACCCGGCGCGCTTCCACGGCACCTATGTTCTCGGCCGGCATATCGCCGATCCCGATCCGGCGGCGCGCGATGTCGGCTTGGCCGAGCGCCTGTGGGTCGAAAGCGCGCGCCTGACCGGCCTCACCCCCGCCGCGGCGGCCGGGTAGTGTTCCGGCGAGCGGGCAGGGGCCGCGGAACGCTCCCTTGCCGGCACGGTTTGCACGGGCGATAGCTCCTGAAGATCAAGCGACCGGGGGCGGCGAACGGCCTCGTTTCCCGCGCCGGCGGCATCTGCGGCGGAGTTGGGTATTTGGAGACAGCGATGGCGAGCGGGACCGGCGACCGCGCCGGCCGGGCGGGGCGCCGCAACAACCGGCAGGATTGGGTGAACGTTGCGCTCGCGCTATGGCTCTTCCTGTCGCCGTGGATACTGGGCTTCGGCGGCAGCGTGCGGACGCCCGCCTTTGCCACACTCGATGGCGGCATCCCGGCAGTGGCGGCGGCCGATGCGGCCTGGAATGCCTGGGTCGCGGGCGGGGTCGTGTTCATGCTCGCGCTGACCGCGGCCGCCCGGCTCCGGCTCTGGCAGGAATGGCTGATCCTTCTGATTGCGCTGTGGATATTTGCCGCGCCCTGGGTCGTCGGGTTTGCCGGGCTGAATGCCGCGGCATTCGACCATTGGATCGTCGGTGGGTTGATCTTCCTGGGGGCCGCGAGCCTGCTCAGGCGCGCCGGCGCGCTCGGCGGTTGAGCACGGCGGGGGAACAATGTTGGGAGCGCTGATCCGGCGGCAGATCGAGCGGTTGCGGCGCGGCTCGGTGCGCTGGCTGCCCTATCGCGCGATCGCGGCGCCGGTTCTCGGTCTGGCGATCGGCATCGGTCTCGGGCTGGCGCTCCTGTTCGGCTGCGGCTGAGCCGGCGCTTTTCGCCCGAGCGGGCATTTCCGGCACCGACATCATCGCCGCGCTGGCGTAGGCTCGCGATCCCGCCGGTCCGCGGCGGGCCTGAAACACGGTTTTCAAGTCAGGGGCGTCGGATGAGCGAAATTCAGGTCCTGGTGCACGACGTGTTCGGCACGGTGGTCGATTGGCGTTCGGCGGTGGCTGCGGACGGCGAAGCCCTGGCCGCCAAGAAGGGCATTGCCGGGGTGGACTGGCAGCGCTTCGCCGACGAGTGGCGGGGCGCTTACGCCCCGTCGATGAACCGGGTGCGCACCGGCGAATTGCCGTGGACCGATCTCGACCGGCTGCATCGCATGTCGCTCGATCGGCTGCTCGACGAATTCGACATCGCCGGCCGGCTCGACGAGGCCGACAAGGCCTGGTTTAACCTGACTTGGCACCGCCTGAAGCCGTGGCCCGACTCGGTGCCCGGCCTGACCCGGATCAAAAAGAAATTCCTGATCGCCACTCTGTCGAACGGCACGGTGCGGCTGTTAACCGACATGGCGAAGCATTGCGGGTTGCCATGGGACGCGGTGCTCGGCTCCGATCTCGTGCGGCACTACAAGCCCGACCCCGAGATGTACCGCTCGGCAATCGAGTTTCTCGGCAACGGCGATGCCCACTCTGTGATGATGGTCGCGGCGCACAACAACGATCTTGCGCGCGCCGCCGGGCACGGCATGAAAACCGCCTTCATCCGCCGCCCGCGCGAGCATGGCGTCGGCCAGACCGGCAATCTCGAACCCGAGCACGAGTTCACCTACGTCGCCAACGGTTTCGAGGATTTGGCGGCGCAGCTCGGGGCGTAGCTGCCTTGACGCAGGGCGGCGACCTCTGTTTTCCGCTGTCCCGGCGCAAGCCAGGACCCACCCGTCCACTTCGCGATGTTGCCGCCGTGGGTCCCGGCTTCCGCCGGGAATGCGGCCTTTCGGAGCATGGCGTGGGTTTCCCAAATTGGCCGCGACAAAATCGCCCCGAGAGGGCGGCACAGGAACGATAGGCGGGAACTTACGTTCGCGACGCACGCAGCACATTCACGGGGCCGCCGAAGAAGAGGGGTAGGGTGGCGATCTTCGGCCCGAGCGCGAACCTCCTGACAAAAGCGGTGCTGCTCGCGGGGACCGGGCTCTTCCTGATCCTGCTGCTGATGGTCTGGGTGGTGCCGGTGATGGGCTACAACTCGCAGGAGCGGTATGCCCCGCAACAGCCGGTGCCGTTCAGCCACAAGCACCACGTCAGCGGCCTCGGCCTCGATTGCCGCTATTGCCACGACAAGGTGGAGGTCTCGTCGAACGCAGGCATGCCGCCGACCGAGACCTGCATGACCTGCCACTCGCAGGTTTGGACCCGCGCCGATGTGCTGGCGCCGGTCCGGCAGAGCCTCGCGCAGGGCGTCAACCTGCGCTGGACCAGCGTCTATGTGCTGCCGGACTACGTCTTCTTCGACCACAGCATCCACATCGCCAAAGGGGTCGGCTGCACCGACTGCCACGGCCCGATCGGCGACATGGCGCTGACCTGGAAGGCGACCACCCTCTACATGTCGTGGTGCCTCGACTGCCACCGCAATCCGGCGCCGCATCTGCGGCCGCGCGACCAGGTGTTCAACCCGCACTGGGTGCCGGGGCCGAACACCCCGAGCGGCGCCGAACTGATGAAAGCCTACGACATCCATCCGGAACGATTGACCGATTGCGGGACATGCCACCGATGACGAATCCGGCCCGCGATTACTGGCGCAGCCTCGAAGAACTGGCCGACAGCCCGGATTTCGCGGCGGTCGTCGAGCGCGAGGTGCCGCGCTTCCGCGACGTGCTCGACAAATTCGACCGCCGCCAATTCCTGACCCTGATGGCCGCCTCGATGGCGCTCGCCGGGCTGTCGGGATGCGGCCCGGAACCCAATCCGCAGCAGCGCCTGCCCTATGTCGAGGCGCCGCCCGGCGTGGTGCCCGGCCGGCAGCGCTATTACGCGACCGCGCACACCCGCGACGGCTATGCCGAGGGGGTTCTCCTCGCGCACGAGATGGCGCGGCCGATCAAGGTCGAGGGCAATCCCGATCATCCGGCGAGCCTCGGCGCCGCCGGCGCGATCACCCAGGCGAGCATTCTCAGCCTCTACAACCCGCGCCGTGCCCAGACGGTCGTCGGGCCTGGCCAGATCAGCAGCTGGGAGGGTTTCGTCGCCGCGCTCTATCGGCGCCGCGAGCAGTTGCTCAAGAAACGAGGCGAGGGTTTGCGGCTGCTGACCGGCACGATCACCTCGCCGAGCCTCGGCGCGCAGATTGCGGCGCTGCAAACGGCATTCCCGGCGATGCGCTGGCATCAATGGGAGCCGCTGCACCGCGACAACGAGTTGGCGGCCGACCAGATGGCCTATGGCCGGCCGGTCGCGCGGGTGTTCGATCTGGCTGCCGCCGACGTGATCTTCGCGGTGGACAGCGATTTGATCTCGGCGGCGCCGGGCTGGCTCGCTTACGCACGGCAATTCGCGGCGCGGCGGCGGCCGGACGAGACCGGCGGCAAGATGAGCCGGGTCTATGCGATCGAGAGCACGCCGACCCTGATCGGCGCCAAGGCCGATCACCGCCTGCCGATGCGCCCCGTCGAGGTGGCCGCTTCGGTGCGCTTCCTCGCCGGCGCGGTCGGGGCCGGGCCATCACAATGGACCGAAATCCAGTCGCCGCACCGCGATTGGCTGAAGGAAGCGGCGGCCGACCTGACGGCGAACAAGGGGCACGCGCTCGTACATGCCGGGCGCGAGCAGTCGATCGAAATCCATCTGCTTGTCGAGCTGATCAACGCCGCGCTCGGCGCCCACGGCAACACCGTGCGGCTGATCGAACCGCCGGTCGTGTCGCCAACCCTGCACCTGCAGTCGCTCTCCGAACTGGTCGGCGATATGCAGGCCGGCAAGGTCGATACGCTGTTGATCCTCGATACCAACCCCGCCTACTCGGCGCCCGCCGATATTCCGTTCGCCGCGGCCCTGAAGCGGGTGCCGTTCTCGGTGAGCCTGTCGCTGTTCGCCGACGAAAGCGCGCTCCTCGCAACCTGGCAGGTCCCGGCCAAGCACGAATACGAGGCTTGGGGCGATGCCCGCGCCTTCGACGGCACGGCGACGATCCAGCAGCCGCAGGTTCGCCCGCTTTACGGCGGCCACGCGCCGAGCGAGGTGCTCGCGGTGTTGCAGGGCAATACACAGCCCGACGACCTGACCCTGGTGCGCCAGTTCTGGCAGCGGCAACAGGGTGCGGGCAGCGCCGCGGAGGGCAATCCGCAGTCATTGGCGGGCGATGCCGGCGGCGGGCAGACCGGGCCGCAATCTTCCGGATCGTCGCAGCCGGCGTTAGCGGCGGCCGAGGCGTTCGAGGCGTTCTGGCACGAGGCGCTGCGCCGCGGCGTGGTCGCGAACACCGCCGCGCCGCCGCTGACGCTGACGCCGAAAGCGGGGCTCGCCGAAGGGTTGCGGCCGCTGCCGCTCGGCGGGGAGGCCGCGATCGACCTGCTGTTCCGCCCCGATGAGGGGCTATGGGACGGCCGCCATGCCGAGAACCCGTGGCTGCTCGAGCTGGCGCGCACCTTCACCCGGCTGACCTGGGACAACGCCGCGCTGATCGCGCCGGCGACGGCGAAAAAGCACGGTGTGAAGACCGGCGATGTCGTCGCGATCGCCACCCGCTACGGCGCGACGAAGGCCCCGGTCTTCGTGCTGCCGGGACAGGCCCCGGACACCGCAACGTTGTGGCTCGGCTGGGGGCGCCAGGCCGGGGCGCTCGCCGAGGGCGTCGGGTTTGACGCCTACCGGCTGCGCGGCGCCGCCGAGCCGTGGTTGGCCCGGGCGACGCGGTTCGAAAAGACTGGCGAGACCTACCGGCTGGCGACGACGCAGGGGCACGACCGGGTGGCCGGGCGCGATCTGATCCGCGAGTTCACGCTCGACCGGTTCAACAACGATCCAGAGTACGTCAAGCAGAAGTCGAAAGACGTGTCGCTCTACCCCGGCTACATCTATCCCGATCGCGCTTGGGCGATGGCGATCGACTTGAACTCATGCATCGGGTGCCAGGCCTGCACGATCGCCTGCCAGGCGGAAAACAATGTGCCGACGGTCGGCAAGGACATGGTGCATTTCGGGCGCATCATGCACTGGTTGCGCATCGACCGGTACTATTCGGGGTCGCCGGACGACCCCGATGTCGCGTTCGAGCCGATGCCGTGCATGCATTGCGAAAACGCCCCGTGCGAGGTGGTGTGCCCGGTGCATGCGACGGTGCACGACCACGAGGGGCTGAACCTGATGGTCTACAACCGCTGCGTCGGCACGCGGTTCTGCTCCAACAATTGTCCCTACAAGGTCCGCCGATTCAACTTCTACGATTTCGCCGCCGCCACCGAGCGGCCGCCGGAATCGTGGAACCCGGATGTCAGCGTCCGCGGACGCGGCGTCATGGAGAAATGCACCTACTGCATTCAGCGCATCAAGGTGAAGGAGATCGAGGCCGAGCGCGACGGCCGAAAACTGCGCGACGGCGAGGTGGTGACGGCCTGCCAGCAGAGCTGCCCGACCCAGGCGATCGTGTTCGGCGACCGCAACGACTCGCACAGCCACGTTGCCCGGCGCAAGGCGACGCCGCTCGATTACGTGCTGCTTGACGATCTCAACACGAGGCCGCGCACCAGCTATGCCGCCATCGTGCACAACCCCAACCCGGCGATCGGCAAGGAACAATCATGAGCCTTCCGGGCGAACTGCCCGCCGATGAACCGATCGTTGCGCCCGCCGTAACGATGAGCTCGTTGAGCTTTGAGGTCAGCAGCCGCGTGCTGCGGCCGGGTGCGCCGCGCTGGTGGTGGATCGGCTTCGGGTTTTCCTTTGCCCTGTTCATCCTTCTCGTCATCCAGCTGGCGTGGCTGTTCATCTTCGGCATCGGGGTGTGGGGGGTAAACATCCCGGTCGCCTGGGGATTTGCCATTTCTGAATACGTCTGGTGGATCGCGCTGGCGAGTGGCGGGACGATCATCTCGGCGTTGTTCCACATCACCCGTCAGCCGTGGCGCGCGGCGACCAACCGGATCGCCGAGACGATGCTGCTGTCGGCGATCCCGTGCGCCGGGCTGATGCCGATCATGCATCTCGGCCGCCAGGGGTTGTTCTATTGGCTGTTCCCGTATTCGAGCGTGATGGGAGTATGGCCGCAGGTACGCAGCCCACTGTGGTGGGATTTCATCTGCCTGTTCTGCTACATCCTGATGTCGATCATGTATTACTATACCGGGCTGCTGTCCGACCTGGCGACGGTCCGCGACCTCGCGCGCAGCCGGTTCAAGCAGATCTTCTACGGTGTCCTGGCGCTCGGCTGGCGCGGCTCGTCGCGCGAATGGCGCAATCACAAGATCGTTTATGCGATCATGTCGGCGATCATGGCGCCGATGGTGATCTCGGTGCACAGCGTCGTCGGTCTCGATTTTGCCGGCGGGCTGACCACCGGCTGGCACGATACCCAGTTTCCGCCGTATTTCTTTTTTGGCGCGGTGATTTCCGGCACCGCGGTGATCGTCATGCTGACGATCATCGTCCGCTGGGGCTACCGCCTGCAGGACGTCATCACCCAGTATCATCTGAACGCAATGGCCAAGGTCGTCCTGGTCGGCAGCCTTTTGCTTGCCTACGCTTATTTGTGGGAAGCGTTCGGATCGATTTACAGCAGCGACATCGCCGAATATACCGAATACATGCACCGCATGTTCGGCTTCACCGCCGCCGGTTTTTGGGCGGAAAAAGCGCTCGTCGTCATCATACCGCAATTGTTGTGGCTGCCCGCGGTGCGCCGCAACCAGACCATGCTGTTTCTGATTTCGGGCGGCATCATCGTCGGCATGTGGATCGAGCGTTATGTGTTCACGACGGCGAGCCTCGAGCACAACTACATGCCGTCTTATTGGGGACTGTTCTATCCGACGTTTTGGGATTGGGCCGCGCTGGCCGGCACGATCGGACTGTTCCTGACGATGTTTTTCGTGCTTATCCGGCTGGTGCCGATCGTCTCGATGGCGGAAGTGCGCGATATCATCGAGAAGAAGAAACGGGGCGAGGCGTGAGAGAGCCCTACGGCCTCATCGGCGTGTTCGCGACCCCGGAGGCGATCCAGCAGGCGGCGGCACAGCTGCGCCGGCTCGGGCTGCACGGCGTCGAGGCCTACACCCCCTATCCGGTCGAGGGCCTCGGCGAGTTGCTGCATCCGGGGCGCAAGCTGTTTTTGCCGATCTTGATGTTCGTCGCCGCGCTGTGCGGGGCGGCCTGGGGCTACTTCATCCAGTATTGGGATGAGGCCTTGGATTATCCGCTCAATGTCGGCGGCCGGCCGCACAACAGCTGGCCGGCCTTCATGGTCAGCACCTTCGAATTCATGCTGCTGGTGACGGTCTTCGCCGGGTTTGTCGGCCTCCTGGTGGCGAGCCGGCTGCCGCAGCTTTATCACCCGCTATTCAACGCGGACGAGTTTGGCCGGGCCTCGCGCGACGGCTTCGTGCTGTGCGTCGAGATGCGCGACCCGAGTTTCGATCTGGCGACGGTCTCCCGTATTTTCGAGCGCTGCGGGGCCGAGCGGATCGAGGAGGTCACGGCGTGAGGTGGCCGGTTTACCTGCTGCTCGCGCTGCTGCTCGCGCTGGCTGGCTGCGACAACATGGCGAACCAGCCGAAGCGCAAGGCGTATGCGGTGCCGTACGGCGAACCGGTCCACTGGCCGCCGCTGCCGCCGCACGGCATCGTCGCCCGCAACGAGAAGCTGAAGCCGCCGGGGCCGCCGCCGGTCACGCTGGCATTGCTGCAGCGCGGGCAGCAGCGGTTCAACATCTACTGCTCTCCCTGCCACGGCCGCGACGGCCATGCCAACGGCATGGTCGTGCAGCGCGGCTTTCCGCAACCGCCCTCCTATTTCGAAAAGCGGCTGGAGGAGGCGCCGAACCAGCATTTCTATGACGTGATCACCCACGGTTGGGGCGTCATGTACCCGTATGCCGAGCGGGTGGCGCCGTCAGATCGCTGGGCGATCATCGCCTATATCCGCGCGTTGCAGGCCAGCGAGAAGGCGACCATCGCCGATGTGCCGCCGGTTTACCGGGCCGCCCTCAAATGAGCGCCGACCGCAACTGGCTGATCTTCAATATCGGCGCCCTGGTGGTGCTCGCCTTCGGCATCGCCGGATGCGTTATCGGCGGCGTCGTTTTTGGCGGGACCGGGTTTTTCCGCGCCTGGCTGTGCGCGTATTTGCTGTGGCTCGGAGTGCCGCTGGCCGGGGTGACGCTGGTGCTGGTGCACGATCTCACCGGCGGCGATTGGATGGCGACCGCCCGGCCGGTGCTCGACGCGGCGATCGCCACGATGCCGCTCGCAACCCTCGCGGGCATTCCGGCTTTTGTCGATCTGCACGCGCTCTACAGCTGGACGCATCCGGTCCCCAGCCTGACCAACACCTTCTATCTGAACCCCACCGCATTCTATATCCGGTACGGCGCTTACGTCGTCCTGTGGAACCTGCTTGCCGCATTCGCGCTGTGGGCGCCGCGCGGCGTGCGCAGCCCGATCCTGCCGCGGCTGTCGTGGATGAGCGGCATTGCCCTGATCCTGCTCGCCTTTTCGTGCGGTTTCGCGGCGATCGACTGGATTTTGTCACTCGACCCGAGCTTCTGGTCGTCGATTTTCCCATACATTGCCGGGGCCGGCTGGTTCAACACCGGCCTCGCGCTTGTGCTGCTGGCGATCGCACTGTTCGGCTGGCCGGGGGAGGAGGAACGCCGCGCCCACATGGCCGATGTTGCCCGCATCCTGCTCGCGACGACGATCTTCTGGGCCTACACCGAGTTCATGCAGTTCCTGATCATCTGGGAAGAAAACATCAAGCACGAGATCGAATGGTACCTGTACCGGCTCGATCCGACGTGGCACGGGGCGCTCTACGTCGCCGCCGGCCTGGGGTTCATGGTGCCGTTTCTGGTGTTGCTGTGGGCCCCCAGCAAAAGGAGCCGAGTCGTCGTCGCGGTCATCTGTGTGCTGATGCTGCTCAGCCGGGTGGCCGATTACTGGTGGCTGGTCTTGCCGCAATTCCGCACCGCCGGCCCGTTCTGGCTCGATTTCGCCGCCATCATCGCGTTGGGCGCGGCGATAGTGCTCCTGTTCGCCTGGGCGCTGCGCTATGTGCGCCGGGTCGTCGCCGGGGGCGGTCAGGTGTGGAGGGTCGGCCATGTCTGACAAGGTCGAGTACGTCCAGGGGAACCCGGATACCCAGTACGAGGAGCGCGACTGGCGGCTGCGCTATGTCGCCTGGGTCTTTGTCGGGACCGTTTTTTTTCTGGTGATCACGCCGTTCATCCTGATGGCTGCCTTCCCGCGGGCGCTGCCCGACCAGAGCAAGGCGTTGCTGGTCGAGCCGGCGGCGCCGCGGCTGCAGATCAGCACCGCCGCCGATCTCGACCGGTACCTGGTCGTCGAAGACAAGCGGCTGCGCACCTACTACTGGATCGACAAGAAGAAGGGTCTCGTCCACATCCCGATCGAGGCGGCGATGAAGAAGATCGTCCGCACCGGCATTCCCGGCTATCCGAAGGCGGCGCCATGAGCCGCGGGGTGGCGCTGTTGCTTCTCGTGCTGATCGCACTGGCTGCGTGGCCGCCGGCCGCTGGCGCCGACGGGGTCGCGGATTTCGCCTTCCAGCCGCATCCGGGGGCGCAGCTGCCGGTCGCCGCAGCGCTTGTCGACGAGCACGCGGAGCGGGTGACGCTCGGCCATTATTTTACGAATAAGCCGGTCATCCTCGTGCTCGATTACCTGCGCTGCAAGACGCTGTGCGGCGTGACCCTGCAGACCCTGATCGCGGCGCTCGACAAGCTGCCGCTCGAAGCCGGCCGCGATTTTCAGATGCTGGCGATCAGCATCGATCCCCGCGACCGGCCGGTCGATTCCGCGGCCGCAAAGGCGAAATACCTCGCCTTCTATCACCGCACGCGGGCCGGGGAGGCCGGCATCCATTTCCTGACCGGACCGGCGGCGACGGTCAAAGGGATCGCCGAGACCGTCGGCTTCCCCTACCGCTACGATCCGGCGCTCGACCAGTACATCCATCCGGCCGGGTTTATCGTGGCGTCCGCCAGCGGGCGCATCAGCCGCTACCTTCTCGGGGTCGGCGCCACCCCCGCCGAGCTGACCGGCGCGATCGCGGACGCCGAAGAGAACAAAGCGCTGGGGCCGCTCCAATGGGTGCTGCTGCTGTGCCACATCGAAGGCGCTACCGGCCGCTACACGGCCCCAATTCTGACGGCATTCACGATCGCCAACCTCGGCGCGACCGTCGCGCTGATTGCCATCTTCGCGGCGATCCGCCGCAACCGCCACCGCTGAGGGCCGATGTTCCACGGCTCGACCTATAGTTGGATCCCGTTCTGGCCGCCCACCGCGTCCAACACTGGCAATGTCGTCAACAGCCTGTTTGTCGCCGAGACCGCGCTCGCCTTCGCCATTCTGGCGACGGTTATCGGCCTGATTTCGACCTATCTTGTACTTTACCGGCGCGGCACCGCCTTCTCGCGCGCCGACCGGGTCAAGAAGACATGGCATTTCGAGATCGGCTGGACGACCGCCACCTTCCTGTTGTTCTTTGTCGCCTTCGTGTGGGGCGCCTCGATTTATATTTGGATGTACCAGACCCCGCGCGGCGATCTTGAAGTGTACGCGGTCGGCAAGCAGTGGATGTGGAAATTCCAGCATCCTGGCGGCCAGCGCGAGATCAATACCCTGCACGTGCCGGTCGGCAAGAAGGTGCGGGTGGTGATCGCCTCGCAGGACGTCATTCACAGCCTCTTCATCCCGGCCTTCCGCCTGAAGCGCGATGCGGTGCCGGGGACTTACGAGACGATGTGGTTCAAGGCCGACAAGACCGGGACCTACATGCTCGAATGCTCCGAATATTGCGGCACCGAGCACGCCCATATGCGGGGCGAGATCGTCGTCATGTCGGTGCCCGACTATACAAATTGGCTGCGCCAGAGAGGGGTGCACGACTCGCTGGCGCAAGAGGGCGAGCAGCTGTTTCGGGCGCATGGCTGCAGCGGCTGCCACGGCGCCAACAGCACCGTGCACGCGCCCTCGCTGGTCGGCATTTACGGCACCTACGTCCATCTGCAGGACGGCTCGGTGCGGTATGCCGACGAAGCCTATCTGCGCGACTGCATCCTGCGGCCGCGCAGTTTCACGGTGGCGGGCTATCCGCCGATCATGCCCGATTTTTCCGGCCAGCTCAGCGAGGACGATCTGATCAAGCTGATCGAATACATCCGTTCGCTGAGCGCCGGCAACAAGGGGTCTGTGCGATGAGCCTCGAAGCGGCCGTCCCCGCCGGTTTTGCCGAACCCAGCTATCTCAACAGTGAACATACGCTGCGCTCTTGGCTGCTGGCCACCGACCACAAGCGCATCGCATTGATGTTTTTCGCCTCGATCACCTTATGGTTCTTTATCGGCGGCATTGCGGCGACGCTGATCCGCCTGAACCTCGCGACCCCGCAAGGGCTGCTGCAGCCCGACGTGTACAACCGCATGTTCACGGTGCACGGGATCGTGATGGTCTGGCTGTTCCTGATCCCGTCGATCCCGACAACGCTCGGCAATTTCTTTGTGCCGATGATGATCGGTGCTCACGACCTTGCCTTTCCGCGCCTCAACCTCGCCAGTCTCTACGTCTTCAATTTATCCGGGGCGGTGATTCTCTATTCGCTGGTCATGGGCGGCGTCGATACCGGATGGACTTTCTATACACCATTTTCCACTTTGTTCTCCAACGGTTATGTCTTTGCCGCGACATTGGGAGTGTTCATCAACGGCTTCTCGTCGATCATGACCGGCCTCAATTTCGTCGTCACGATCCACCGGCTGCGGGCGCCGGGCATGACGTGGACCCGGCTGCCGCTGTTCATTTGGGGCATTTACGCGGTCAGCGTCGTCATGCTGCTGGCGACCCCGGTGCTGGCGATGGATATGACGCTGTTGTCTTTTGCGCGGTTTGCCGGCCTCGGCATCTTCGACCCGACGCTCGGCGGCGACCCGATCCTGTGGCAGCATATGTTCTGGTTCTATTCTCATCCGGCGGTTTACATAATGATTCTGCCGGCGATGGGGGTGGTCAGCGAGTTGATCCCGTGCTACGCGCGCCGGCCGATCTTCGGCTATTCCGGCATGGCGATCGCCTTGATGTCGATCGCGGTGGTGAGCTTCTTCGTGTGGGGCCATCACATGTTCACCTCCGGGATTTCGATTTTCTCGGCGGTGGTATTTTCGGTGACGACCTTCGTCGTCGCGGTGCCGTCGGCGATCAAGGTATTCAACTGGACGGTCAGCCTGCACAAGGGGCGGATTAGTTTCGATGCGCCAATGCTGTACGCGCTGGGTTTCATCGTGCTGTTTACGATCGGCGGTCTGACCGGGTTAATGGTTGCTACCCTGGCGCTCGACATTCACCTGCAGGATACGTATTTCATTATCGCGCATTTCCACTACATCATGATCGGTGGCACGGTCAGCGCCTTTTTCGGCGGGCTGCATTACTGGTGGCCGAAAATGACCGGCCGGCTTTATCCCGAGATGTGGGCGCGGTTCACGGCGATCCTGACCTTCATCGGGTTTAACACGACCTTCTTCCCACAATTCATTCTCGGCTATCTCGGGATGCCGCGGCGCATCTACACCTATCCGGCCCAATGGCAATCCTGGAATGTATTGTCCTCGGCCGGCGCCTCGATCCTGGCGGTCGCCTATACGCTGCCGTTGTTCTATCTCGGCTGGTCGCTGATCTGGGGCCGCGAGGCCGGCCCCAACCCGTGGGGGGCGACCGGGCTCGAATGGATGACCCCCTCGCCACCGCCCAAGCACAATTTCGACCGCACGCCGGTCGTGACATTGGGGCCCTACTCTTACGACCCGGAGGACGGCAGCTACATCATGCAGGACGGGACCCATTATGCCGCCTAAGCTGACCATCGCGCCGGAAGTTCAGTTCGCCTCGCTCGAACATCAGGGCGAGACCGCGCAGTATGGGATGTGGATTTTTCTTGCGACCGAGACGATGTTTTTCGGCGCGCTGGTTTTCAGCTATTTCGTGTATCGAACCACATACTGGCCGCAATTTGCGGTGGCCGGTCGGGATGCGGTGTTCTGGTGCGGCAGCGTCAATATCGCGATACTCTTGACCAGCAGCCTGACGATGGTGCTGGCGATCAACGCCGGCGCCCAGGGCCGCCGCCGCGAGATGGTTTGGTTTCTCGTCGCAACCCTGGTGCTCGGCGTGATTTTCATGTGCATCAAGGGTTACGAATATTACCAGGATTGGACCGACCGGGTGATCCCGGCCGTCAATTTCCTGATGAAACCCGAGGAGACGCCCTCCGGAGAGTTGTTTTGGGTATTCTACTGGATCGCCACCAGCCTGCACGCGATCCACCTGTCGGTCGGCATCGGCCTGATTCTGTATCTGTTGTTGTACAAGATACCGCGGGGCGAGATCACCCCCGAATATTACCAGCCTCTCGAGGTTATCGGCATATATTGGAGTTTTGTCGATACCGTGTGGGTCTTCCTTTACCCCTCGATCTACCTGGTTGGACGCTCATGAAGATCCCGCTGCCCGAGATCAGGCCGAAGGCGTCGCGGCCGCTGCCTTTTATCATCGCGTGGCTGGCGATGATCGTGCTGACCGGGATCAGCATGTGGACCGCCTTCCTTGCCATGGGGATTTGGGCGCCAATGGCGGAATACGGCATTGCCGCGGTGCAGGCGGCGACCCTCTATATCCTGTTTATGCGGTTAAAGGGGCCGCCTTCTCTCAAATGGGTATATGCCGGGAGCGGCTTTATCTGGCTGGCGTTGTTGTTTGGGTACACCTACTTGGACTACGCCACCCGCCGCGGCTGGCCATGGCATGGCTGACGGGGTAGGGCGCGTCATGGAACGATGGCCGGCACGATCGCCACTCTCAAGGGTCTCGCCGAGCGGCTCGTGCAAAAGGCGGGCGGCCGGGCGCGCGTGCAGGTCATCGTGCTGCTCGCCGCCGTGCTCGGCCTCGACGCCGCCGACAAGGGGACGCTGTCGGCGGTCTCCGACGCGCTAAAGCAGCAATTTCATATCGGCAACACCGAGGTCGGTCTGCTCTTCGCGGTGGTCTCGTTCACCGGCGCGCTGACGACGCTGCCGTTCGGCGTGCTGGTCGACCGGATCAACCGGCGCAACGTGCTGGCCATCACCATCCTGTTGTGGGCGCTGGCGATGGCGACCAGCGGTTTTGCCACCTCGTACATCTTCCTGCTGGTGACCCGGCTGGCTCTTGCGGCGGTAACTGGGGCCGCATGGCCCTGCGTCGCCTCGATGACCGGAGATTTCTTCCCGGCCCGCGGACGGGGGCAGATCTTCGGCTGGATCATCTCCGGCGAGCTGGTGGGCGCCGGGATCGGGTTCCTGGTCTCTGCCGAGGTGTCAAGCTTCACGGACTGGCGCTGGGCTTTCTTTACGATGGCGATGCCGCCCATTTTCCTCGCCTGGCTTATATGGCGGTTCCTGCCGGAGCCAGCCCGCGGCACGCAGAGCTGGCTCGAACCGGGAGAGCGCGACCCCGAGGCGGCCAGCAGGCCGGCCCAGCACCCCGAGGAAGAAGAGGCGGAGGCCGCCGTCGCCCCTCAGGTGGCGCAAAAGGCCAGGTACGATTATGGCGTCAAGCCGCGCGGCCAGCTTGTGCTGCACCAGGATCCGACCCGCCTCGGCTGGCTGCGCGCGATGTACTATCTGCTGCGCATCCCGAGCTACGACCTGCTGATCGTCGCCTCCAGCCTCGCCTATTATTTTTTCGCCGGCATCCGCAGCTTCGCGATGATCTATTTCACCGCGCATTACGGGCTGTCGCGCGGCTCGGTCGCAGCCTTGGCGATCATCTTCGGCATCGGCGCGATCGTCGGCCTGCTTCTCGGTGGATGGCTGTCCCGCCGGCTGCTCGACAAAGGCTACATCAATGCGCGGATCGTGGTGCCGGCAGTGGCGCTGTTATCTTCGGTGCCGTTCTTCTTCGGCGGCATTTGGACGACGTCATGGTGGCTCGGCACCATCCTGATGACGATCGGCGCCGCGGCGCTGGCCGGTGCGATCGCGCCGATCGATGCGGCCCGGCTCGACATCATCCATCCGCGCATTTGGGGGCGGGCGGAATCCGGCCGCATGTCGCTGCGCTCGGCTTTCGAGGGCGGCGCGCCCTTATTGTTCGGCGCGGTTTCGGAGTGGTTCGGCGGCGGTGCGCAGGGCCTGGAATGGACCTTCATGATCATGCTGTTGCCGATGATCGTGGCCGGCCTGATCGTCATCCCGGGACGGCGGACCTACCCGCGCGACGTGGTGACGGCGGCCGCGTCGGTCGAGGCAACGGCGCGCGACGGGAAGGATTCCGCCAAGCCCGCCGGCGCGGCAGGCTGAGCAGGTCACGGGCTGAGGACCGGCCTCCGCACCGGCGCCTCGCTTCCGGGAACTCGCAAAAACCGCAGCCTGTTTAATGGGTTCCAGGCGGCTCGCCTGGTTTCGTTCGCATTGCTGGCGGCCTGCCGATGGACCAACAGGAGGAGAACCTTCACGCAGCCGAGCCGCCGGCCGAAGAGGCCGGCGAGCGGCGCCCCGAGGTCACCGAACGCGAGATCGAGAATATCGCGGACCACTCGCGCCTCCGGGTGCCGCTGATCTACGAGATCGTGCGCCGCGAGGGCGAGAGCGAGATGGAGCGGCCGGCCGTCTCGCTGTGGTGGTCCGGGATCGCGGCCGGCATGTCGATCAGCTTTTCGTTGCTCGCCGAGGCGATCCTTTATCGCTATCTGCCTCAGGGTGGGTGGCGGCCCCTGATCGTCAGCATGGGATACCCGGTCGGGTTTCTGATGGTCGTGTTGGCGCGCCAGCAATTGTTCACCGAAAACACGGTGACGGTGGTGCTGCCGGTGGCCGCCTCCTTTACCCGCCGCAACGTGCTGGGCCTGGCGCGGATGTGGGCGATCGTGTTCGCCGCCAACATGATCGGCACCGCGATCGCCGCGCTGTTCTGCAACTACACCCCGGTGATCCCGCCGGAATTGCGCGACGCAATGTATGCGGTCTCGCGCGAGATGATGGCGAATGGCGGGGTCGAGATGTTCTTCAAGGGCATCGCAGCGGGGTTTCTGATCGCGACGATGGTGTGGCTGATCCCGAGCGCCGAGGGCACGCAGTTCCACGTCATCGCGATGATGACCTACCTGATCGCGGTCGGCGGGTTCACCCATATTGTTGCCGGCAGCGTCGAGGCCTTCCTGCTGGTGGTCAGCGGCCAGATTTCGCTCGGCCATATGCTGCTCGGTTTCACCCTGCCAGTCTTGTGCGGCAATGTGGTCGGCGGCACCGCGCTATTCGCGCTGCTCTCGTACGCCCAGGTCATGCGCGAGATGGAGACGCGGTCGTCGGCTCAACCTTGACCGAGGCCGTCGCCGGCGAGCACCAGCGCCGCCTTGGCGTACTCGACCTGCGTAAAGAGCAGCGGCATGTTGCCGAGCATCGTGCCGGTGCGGGCGTCGATCGCCTCCGAATAGAGGCCGTTGCGGGTGACCGCCTCGAGCCGCCGTAAGATCGCGTCGGCCCGCCCGCGCTCGCCGCGCCGGGCGTAATAATGCGCCAGCCAGCAGGTGCACATCGCGAACGAGCCTTCCTCCTCCCCCATCGGCTGGTCGCCCTGCTCGGGCAAGCTTTCCTCGATGTAGCGATAGAGGAAACCGTTGATCGACAGGCGCGACTCGATCTGCGCAACGGTTGCGACGACGCGCGGGTGGTCGGGGGGCAGAAACCGCATCAGCGGCATCAGCAACAGCGCGGCGTCGAGCGCATCGCCCCCTTCGTGCTGCCGGAAGGAATTCATCGATTCGCTCCAGCCGCCGGTCATGATACGGTGGCGGATTACCTCCATTACGCGCCGCCATTTGTCGAGCGGCGCGTCGGGGCGACCGAGGCGCTCGGCGATTTTGACCGCGCGGTCGAGCGTGGTCCACGACAGGAGGCGGGTCGTCGTGTAATGGCGCCGCTTCAATTCCCAGATACCCGTGCCGCGGTCATCCCAGTGCCCCGCGGCGAAATCGGCGATGCGCCGTGTCAGTTGCCAGTACGGCTCCTTCCAGGCGCCGCCGTGATTGAGATAGATCCAGATCGCGTCGGCGAGATAGCCGAGGGAGCCGATCTCTCTCATCTTGAGCGCCCGGTTGCCAAACTGCACCGGCCTTGCCTCGCGGTAGCCGTTGAGGTCGCGCCGCTTGCGGACCGGCGCCTCGGTCCCGCCGTCGATGCGGTAGGCGGTCTGCAACGGCATGCCGTCGCCCGACGGCAGCCCGGCGAGCCAGTCGAGATAGCGCTCCTCGTCGCCGGTCAGGCCGAGTTCGGACAGCAGCGAAATCGCCAGCGAGGCGTCGCGAACCCAGGAATACCGGTAGTCGAAATTGCGCCAGCCGCCAATCCGCTCTGGCAGGGCGGCGGTCGGCGCCGCCGCGGGCGCCCCGCTCGGTGCGAAGCACAGAAGATGGACCATCAGCGCCGATTGCTTGATTGCGGCGGCGCGTTCGCTGGGGCATCGCAGCTTCGCCGACCACGACCGCCAGTAATCGACGGTGCGGCCAAGCTCCTCGCGCGCCCGTGCGGCCGACCAATTGCCGGGGCGCCCGCCGCTGTCGAGCACCAGCCAGACCTCCTCGCCGGCGTTCAGATCGAATTCGGCGCCGATTTCCTCGCCGTTGCGCGCCAGCGCGCGGCTGCACCACAGGCCGAGTGCGGCGGCGCCGTGGCCTATCGGGTAGAGACCGGCCAGGTCCTGCTGCGCCGGCGCGAAATCCGGGCGTGTCTTGAGCGCAATCCGGCACGGCGCCGTGCCGGACAGGCAGCGCAGCCGGCGCACGATCGTGCGCCGCGCCGCAAGCCCGGCATCGCGCTGGTTCCCGGGCCACAGCATCGCGTCGGTTAGTTCGAGGCGGCAGGTCTCATCTTCCCAGCGTGTGATGAGGACCGCCGTTTCCGGCAGGTAGGATTGCGCGCCGAAGAGAAGGCCACGCGGCCCGAGCCGGCAGAAGCCCCCCTTCTTCGCATCGAGCAGCGCACCGAGTACCGGCACCCCGTCGAAATTCGGCAGGCACCACCAGCAGATCGTGCCATCGGCCGCGACCATCGCGGCGGTGCGCCGGTCGCCGATCACCGCGAGCCGCTCGATCGGCGGATAGGGGACGAACGGCGGTTGCGGCGCCAGCCTCACCGCGGTCTCGCGCTGCGCTCCCTGTTCTGTCGGTCGGCCAGCCAGCGGATCGGGCCGAACCTCTGCGATGATACCGGGTTCGTTCGCGATCGCAGTCATTTGCAATTCCGGGTGTTGCTCCGGCGGGTCACCGGGATGTAACGGGAGCGCCGGACCCGGCGTTCCGCCTCGGACAGGGGCAGTGCCCCCACAAAACCTTGACACGGTTCGACCGCCGCGCAGCATGAGCGCCGCGGCAGACGGGGAGGGACGCGCGATGAAGGCGATGCGATGCCACGGATGGGGCCCGCCCGACAGCCTGCAACTCGATGAGTTTGCCCCGGTTCCGCGCGGCCGGCGCGAGGTGCGCATTCGGGTGCACGCCGCCGGGGTCAACTTTGCTGACACGCTGATGATCGCCGGCAGCTACCAAGTGAAGCCGGAGTTTCCGTTTGTCCCCGGCCTCGAAGCGGCCGGCGAGGTGATCGAGATCGGCGGCGACGTGTCCGAATTGCGGCCCGGCCACCGGGTGCTGGCGGTGCTGCGGTTCGGCGGCGGGTACGCCGACGAGATCGTCGTCAATGAAGACGCGGTCGTGCCGATCCCGCCGGCGATGGATTTCGTGACCGCCGCCGCATTCCCGGTCGCCTACGGCACGTCGCATTTCGCGCTGACGCATCGCGGCCATTTGCGGCCGGGCGAGACGTTGCTGGTGCTCGGCGCCGCCGGCGGGGTCGGGCTGACCGCGGTCGAGATCGGCAAAGCGCTCGGCGCGCGGGTGATCGCCGCCGCCGGCGGGCCGGAGAAGCTGGCGATCGCCCGCGCGCACGGCGCCGACGACCTGATCGATTATCGCAGCGAGAGCATCCGCGACCGGGTGCGCGAGCTGACCGGCGGCAAGGGCGCCGATGTGGTGTTCGATCCCGTAGGCGGCGATGCCTTCGACCAAGCGCTGCGCGCGGTCAACTGGGAGGCGCGGATGCTGGTCATCGGCTTTGCCGCGGGGCGCATCCAGTCGGTCCCGGCTAACCTGATCCTCGTCAAGAACATCTCGGTGATCGGCGTCGTGTGGGGGGCGCAGGCGGCGCGCGACCCGGTACTGGTCAGCCGCAATCTCGCGGAATTGCTGCGCTGGTGGGAGGCGGGGCGCCTCAAGCCGCTGGTCGCGCGAACCTTCCCGCTCGCCGAAGCCGGCGCCGCGATGCAGGCGCTGCTGTCGCGCCGCTATGCCGGAAAGATCGTGCTGGAGACGTGAGTGGACCCGTCTGTCGGGTGTCATCCCATATCCCGCCGTCATCCCGGCGAAAGCCAGGACCCATGCTGTCAGCGGGACGGACTTTGGCGCAATGGGTCCCGGCCTTCGGGATGACAATGCGAGGTTGAGGTCCTTTGACTCTCCCTCTTCCCGTTGCTCGGGAGATAGGCTTCTCGCCCTCTACACCAATCCCTCGCCGGCGGCGCGCTCCAGCGCCGGCTGGAAGGCGGGGTCGGCGATCGCGGTGAGGGCGGCGGCGCGCTCGGCGAGGGTACGGCCTTTCAGTTCGGCGATGCCGTGCTCGGTCACGACGTAATCGGCTTCGGCGCGCGGTGTCGTCACCACCCCGTCGGGGAGGCGGGCGACGATCCGCGAATGCCGCCGGTCGCGGCTGGTCGAGGGGAGCGCAATGATCGAGCGGCCCTCGGGGGCGCGGTTGGCGGCGCGCACGAAATCCATCTGGCCGCCGACGAGGCCGATATGCCGGCCCTGCGCGGTCTCGGCGTTGACCTGCCCGGTCAGGTCGATCCCGATTCCCGAGTTGATCGCGACGAAGCGGCGGAAATTGCCGAGCACCAGCGCGTCATGGGTATAGCGCGGCGACCGGATATGGAGGCGTGGGTTGCGGTCGGCGAAGCGGTAGAGCAGGCTCGTTCCCATCAGCATCAGGGTGACGGTCAGGCCGGGATCGATCTCCTTGTGGCGGTTGTCGACGACGCCCTGTTCGATCAGCTCCACGACCCCGTCGCCGATCGCCCCGGAATGGATGCCGAGGCCGTTTTTCTGCCCGAGCGCGGCGGTCACCGCCTCCGGGATCAGGCCGATGCCGAGTTCGATCGTGGCCCGGTCGGGGACGAGGCGCGCGACCTGTGCGGCGACCGCGCGCTCGACCGGACCCACCTCGCGCGCCGGCAGTTCGAGCGGCGGGTGGGGCGCCGGCACCAGGATGTCGATCAGGCCGGGGTCGATCCTCGTATCGCCGAAGGTCCACGGCAGACACGGGTTGACCTGGGCGATAACCAGCCGCGCCCCTGCCATCATCTCGCGCAGGCATTCGAGGCCGAGCCCGGCGTTGAAGCCGCCGTCTTCATCCGGTCCGGCAACCTGCAGCAGCACGACGTCGATGCGCGACCGGCCGGTTTCGATCAGGCCGCACAGGGCCGAGATATTGGCCGGGATCACCGTGCCGGCCCCCGCCGCGAAATAGCGCCTTCCGGCGCCGCCGCCGCCGGTTGCGCTGACGGTGACGTTCGGGTGATCCCCGGAGAGCGCGCCGGCGAAGGTCATCGCAAAGAATGTGCGGAAGGGCGGGCAGCGCGCCGCCTGCGCGTCGAGAAGGCGGGTCAGCAGGACCGGTTCGGCGGTCGCCTCGGCCCAGCCAATGGTGTCGCCGGGCCGCAGCAGCCGGGCGAAATCGAGATCGGCCGGGGCGACCGCGACCGGGGTCTTCATGTCCCCCGCGCTTGCGCCCTTAACGCCGCAAGTTCGCGCCGCAAGCCGCGCACCTCCTCGAAGCGCGCCGTCACGTCGCGCAGGATCGCGGCGATGCCGACCAGCTTCCCGGCGCCGTCCTGAAACGGCAGGATCGTGAACTCGATCGAGATCTGCCTGCCATCTTTGTGCAATGCCGGCACCGCGAGCAGTGCCCCCGCCGCATAGCGGCTCGGCCGCCCGCCCATGACCTCGTCATAGCCCTGCCAGTGCCGGGCCCGCAGCCGCTCCGGGATCATCAGGTCGAGGCTCTGGCCCAATGCTTCTGCCGCGGCGAAGCCGAAAATGCGGGCCGCCCCCTCGTTCCAAAGACGGATGACGCCGCCGGCATCGGCATAGACGACGGCATCCGGGCAGCCTTGGACGAGCCGTTCGTAAAATCCGGCGGGAAGTGCCGGCGATGCTTCAGTCATCCGCTTTCTCCCTCGGTTGGTGACGGGCGAAGATAGGCTTCGCGATTGTTCGGCCCATCCTACTCCGTACGGAGGGATCAAATCTCGATCTGGCCGCCGAGTTCGACCACCCGGTTGGGTGGGATGCGGAAGAATTCGGTCGCGTCGAGCGCGAGGTTGGTCAATAGGATGAACAATTTGTCGCGCCATCGCCAAAACCGGGTGCGCTGGCGCGGTCGCAGTTTCTCGCGGCCGATGAAGAACGAGGTTTCCATCAGGTTGATGTGGAAATGCTGCACCCGGGTCTGCGCCAGGGCGCGCATGACGTTCGGCTCGTCCATAAAGCCGTAACGCACCCGCATTGTATAAAAGCCCTTGCCGATCTCATGGATTTCGAGCCGGCGCTCGTCGCTGACATGCGGCACGTCCTCGGTCTCGACCTGCATCAGAATGACCCGCTCGTGCAGCGCCTTCGTATGCTTCAAGGCGTGCAACAGCGCGACCGGCACATAGGAGAGCTCGCGCGACATAAAGATCGCGGTGCCCGGCACCCGCACCGGCCGCTCGGGGTTAAGCGCCGCGACGAACTGCGACAGCGGCAGGGCGTCGCGGGCGCGCTGTTCGGCCAAGATCCGGCGGCCGCGCCACCAGGTGCCCATGATCGAAAACACGATCAGCGCGACGACGATCGGAAACCAGCCGCCCTCAGCCAGCTTCAGCATGTTGGCGGAGAAAAATGCCAGATCGACCAGCGCAAAAAAACCGAACACCGGCACCGCGACGAGAAGGCTCCAGCCGTGCGCCCGCATGTAAAGGAAGGCGAGGCTGCTGGTGATCAGCATCATGCCGCTGACCGCGATGCCGTAGGCCGAACCAAGATTGTCCGAGGTCTGAAAAAACAGCACCAGGGCGATGACGCAAATGAGGAGGCCCCAGTTGACCCGCGGCACATAGACCTGGCCGATCTCGGTCTCCGAGGTATGCCGCACCTCGAGGCGTGGCAGGTAGCCGAGCTGGATCGCCTGGCGGGTGATCGAAAAGGCCCCCGAGATGACCGCCTGCGAGGCGATGATCGTCGCCACCGAAGCCAGCGCGACGAGCGGGTAGAGCCCCCATTCCGGGCTCAGCCGGTAAAACGGGTTCTCGAGAGCCGTCGGATCGAGCAGAAGCTGCGCGCCCTGGCCGAAATAGTTGAGGATCAGCGCCGGGAATACCAGGAACAGCCAGGCGCGGCGCAAGGCCGGGCGGCCGAAATGGCCCATATCGGCATAAAGTGCCTCGGTACCGGTCACCGCCAGGAAGACGGCCCCCAGCAACAGGAAGCCGCGCCCGGGATCGACCGCCAGCGTTTCGATTGCATAGGTCGGGTTGAGCGCCAGCATGATGCGCGGGTCGCGGACGATGCCCCACACCCCGAGCGCCGACAACACGGCGAACCAGACCAGCATGACCGGGCCGAACAGCCCGCCGACAAAGGCCGTGCCGTTGCGCTGAAACAGGAAGAGGCCGACCAGCAGCAGCAGCGCGATCGGGATGATGTAGGGTTGCAGCAGCGGGGTCGCCACATTCAGTCCCTCGACCGCGCTGAGCACCGAGATCGCCGGGGTGATAACCCCGTCGCCGTAGAACAAGGCGGCGCCGATCAGGCCGGCTGCCATGATCCACAAATAACGTCGTTGGCCGCGGGTGCTGGTGCGCAAGACCAGCGCGGTCAGTGCCAACAGTCCGCCCTCGCCGCGGTTGTCGGCGCGCATGATGACGATGACGTACTTGATCGTGACGATCAGCAGCAACGACCAGAAGATCAGCGATACCGTCCCGAATACCGCCTGCTCGCCGCGGCTTTGGAAAGCGACGAGCGACTGGCGCATGGCGTAGAGCGGCGAGGTACCGATATCGCCGAACACCACTCCGAGCGCGGCGATCGTCAGGTCTCGCGCGGCGGGTGAATTGTGCGCCACCGGGTCGGCAACGCGCGGGCTTGGCGGGTCGGAACTGTCAGGCATCCAGGAACCGGTTTCCTCGTCGGGCAGCTCGGGACCGCTACGCCGATCAGGCCTTTCCATCGCGCCGTTGCAACTATGGCTGAGGCCGACGGGATCGCCCATCGATGCAAACCCGTCGCACGACGCGACGATCCTGTCCCCATAGGAGGCTGGTGGCGGCGCGGCGGCACATTGACGGCGATCGTTGCCTTCGTCCAAACAAATTCGGTCCCTTCCCCGTCAGGGGAAAGGACAGATGCGTAAGTCCGAATAACCGCCCGGGCGCCGCGCGCCGATCGGCTTAATGCAGCCGCGAGATCCCCATCGCCGCGCCGAACCGCTGGGCGCAATCCAGCGGGTTGCCGTATTTGCGGTGGGTCGCAGTGTGGTGGGCGCAGGCCAGCAGCAGCCGGTCGCGCGCCGGGCTGCGGCTTTTCGTCCAGTCCTCAAGGAGGACCTGACCGATCTCCTGGTTGTGCGGGTCGTTGCCCATGCGGCAGGCGAGCAGCGCCAGACGCTCGACCAGCGGCTTCCGGTCGGCGCCGCTTTCGATATAAGCCTGCGTCCAGGCAACGCTGTCCGGCCCGTTCAACCCGAGCACCGCGTCATCGACGCGGTCGAGCAGCTGCGCCGGCTTCAGCTTGTCGGCGCCCGATGCGGCCCGCACCGCGATCGGTTCGGCATCGCCGATCCCCTTCTGATGCCAGGCGGCGCGGTTGAGGTAGGCGGCCGCGAGGTAGAGCAGCTTGACCTGATGCTTGTGCTGGAAATTGTCGAAGAACCAGCCCATCGTGTTCATGTATTCGAAGCAGTGCTGCGGCAACGAGAAGTTGTTGACCCCCTGGGTTTCGAGGATCACCTGTGCGTCGGCGACCTGTAATGCGTCCAGAATCCGGCGCGGGCTTTTCCCGGCTTCGAGATATTTCGAGACGAGTTCCAGGAAGCCCGGCTCCGGCTCGCGGATGATCGCGGTTTCGAGCGCCTTCTCCTCGGCGCGCGATAGCGGTTCCTTATTGTTGGCGAGGATCGCCAGCTCCTCCTTCGAGGCGCCGCCATAGGGAATCGCCGACACGGTCTGTTTTTCGAGGAAGATTTTGATGACGTTGCACGTCATCTCGTAGGTCGAATACCAGCGCGGCCCGACCGCGATATCCGGCACCCCGGCATAAAGCACGTGATGCGCGTTGTCCCAGCCGAGCGCGGTGCCGATCTCGACCGTGGCGCGGGCGCGGAAGGCCTTGTGGCCGGTCGTGTAGGAGCGATTGTAGAGGGCGCGGTCCTGCACGTCCATCAGCCCGGCATGGCACAGTTGCGCCAGTGCCGCTGGCCTGTCGGCCGGATTTTCCATGATGCCGAGAAAGACGCGGTAGGCCTCGATGACCTGACCGCGATGCACCAAGGTCATCCAGTGGTCGAGGCGCTCGTCGAGCGAACCGTCGAGGAGGAGCGGCTCCTGGTCGGGCCACACGATTTCCGGCTTCGGCGGCGGGCCGGGCGGCATCGACCAGCCGGGGGCGCGCGCGTAGTGCCCCGGCGCCTTCAGGATTTTCTGGTTCCAGATGTCAAGCCCGGTCGGGATGTACCAGACCGTCTGCGCCAAGGGCAGCGCGGCGCAATCCGGCGGCACCAGCCGCTGCAGGTTGAGGGCGGCGCGGGCCGACAGCAGACAATGGTCGTTGTTGACGAAATTGACGTAACCGTCGTCAATCCGCTCGTGATAAGGCACGTGCGTGTAGGGCGCATGGATGCGGACCGTCTCGGCGATGATCTCGGTGGCCGGGCGGCGTTGCCGCACCAGCTCGTAATACGCGTCGCTCGCGCCCTTCTGGTCGCGCGCCAGGATGCGGTCTTCCAGCCGGCCGTACAGCGCCTCCGGCTTCGGTGCGCTCGCGATCGCGCCCGCGACGTCGTTCGGCATGCCTCGCCCTCCTTGTTCCGCCCATGAACGCCGTTCACAATAATCCCGAAGCGGCGACCGCGGCAATGTCGGGCGCGGCATAATCGGGTTGCGGGGCGCGGAACAGTACCGGGGGTGCGGCCGTTGTCGTTTGCCCGCAGGTTGACGCAAGGGGAGAATGATCGATGAAGCGGACCATGAGACTGCTGGCGGCCGGTGCGGCGTTTGTCGCGGTCGGCGCGGTCGAACTGGTGGCGGCGCCGCCGGCCCAGGCGTTTTTCATCGGCGTCGGCTTTCCGGTATTCGCGCCTCCGCTGCCGCTCCGATTACCGCCTCCGCCTCCGCCGCCGATAGTGGTGCGGCGGCGGATTGCGGTTCTGCCGCCGCCGATCGTCATGCCGCCGCCCCCGCCGCCGGTCTACGTCACCCGTACGGTTTATGCGCCGCCGCCGCCGGCCTATTCCTATGGCTATCGTTACAGCTACGGGTACGGGTATCACCGGGTACACCACCGGCATCACCGGGTGCACCGCGTTGCTCATCGCGTGCGGCACCATTGCGGCTGCCGTTGAGGTAACGGCCGGGGAGGGGCTTACGGCGCCTGCGCGAACAGCCTGAGATCGCCGACCAGCCCCTCGTCGCGCTCGATCGCGTAATCCGGGACGGCCAGCGGCCCCTTCTTCTCCTTGACCAGCAGCAAATTGGGATCGGCCGTCTCGTAGATGCGCAGGTGCCGGCCCTCGATCGCCACCTCGGCGAGCTTGGCGGCGATCGGCGCCGGGTCGAAGCGCTCGCTGGCATCGACCAGCTCGACCAGCCCTTCCGGGGTGATGCCGGCCTCGTCGAGGCGGCGGCGATAAGCGGCCTCCGCTTCCTGCCGGCGTCGCCGCTCGGCGGTGCGCGCCTGGGCCGCGGCCGCCGCTTGCTTGCGGCCGTCCTCGAATTGCGGCATCAGCCGCTGCATCAGGACCGCGCTCGGCACCTCGCGCGTATCGATCCACAGCTTGGCGCGGGTCCAGGCGCGCGCCAGCCAGGCGCGGAACGGCTCGTTCGCGATCTCGCCCAGCCGCTCGTCACGGATTGCGGCGGCCCAGCGCTGCTGCTCGGGGGTGCCGGAGAGCTCGGGCAACCCGCGGCCTGCCGTCGGCGACGCCGGGCGGGAAGGCGCCGCCGGTTCGACCGCGGCCCGTTCCTTCAATAGCGCGAATTGCCGCCGGTACTCCGCCTCCCACTCGTCGCTCTCTTCGCTCGGCACGAACCCGGTTTTCTCATAGAGCGCACGGGCGGTGGCTTCGATCGCAGCTTCGCGAAGCGCGTTGAGGTCCATCGCTCCTCCCGTCTCTGGTGCGTCGGCTACAGCTCGCCCTCGGCCTTCAACATCCGCACCGAGCTGCGCATCGCCGACACTGTATCGGCGAGTTCCGCTTCGCCGTGCGTCGCCGAGATGACGCCGCCCGGATGGCTGCTCAGATCGATTCCGTGCAGCATCAAGGCGAGCCGCAATTTGTGGACGATACCGGCGTTGCGGTCGCCCTTGAGCTTGGCCAACGGCAGCGCCAGCGGGTCGAAGCGGGTCGGAGTTAGCGCGATCCGCTCGGGGTTGAGAAACAGTTCGAGCGATGAGAAGGTCCCGTAGGCGGCCCACGGCACCCGCTCCTCCTCGAACGCCTCGTTGAGAGCCCGCCGCAAATCCTCGCCAAAGCGGTTGGCGCGGGCGCAGGCGTCGGTGTCGCGCACGATGCGCAAGCACGCGATGCCGGCGGCGGCGGAGAGCGGGTTGGCGTTGAAGGTGCCGGGATGCGCGATCTTCTCACGGCCGGCGCCGCTCGTCGCCTTGAAATCGAGCAGGTCGAGGATGTCCTTGCGGCCGGCCACCGCGCCGCCCGGCAGGCCGCCGGCGAGAATCTTGGCGAGGGTCGTGAGATCGGGGCGGATGCCGTAGGCTTCCTGGGCGCCGCCCGGCGCCACCCGGAAGCCGTTGACCACCTCGTCGAAGATCAACAGGACGCCGTGTTCGGCGGTCAGCCGGCGCAACGCTTTCAGAAAATCCGGGTCGATCGGCAACCGTCCGCCATTGGCGCCGGTCGGCTCGATGATCGCCGCGGCAATCTCGCCTTTGTGCTGCTCCAGAAGCCGCGCCAGCGCCGCTTCGTCGTTCTGGTCGCACAACAGGACGTTACCGGCGACCGCGTCGAGCACGCCGGCGGTCGGGGTGCCGTCGAAATGGCTGGTGTGGCCCGAGGTCATGTGGTCGTGCCAGCCGTGGAAATGGTGGTTAAAGCGGATGAGCTTCGGCCGCCCGGTAAAGGCGCGCGCGAGCCTCACCGCCATCAAGGTCGCCTCGGTGCCGGACGAGGTGAAGCGGACCCGCTCGGCGGTCGGGATCAGCGCCTTGACCCGCTCGGCCCATTCGATCTCGAGTTCGTGGCTGGCGCCGTAATGGGTGCCGCGGTCGAGCTGCGCGTGCACCGCCGCCATCACCTCGGGATGGCAATGCCCGAGCAGCAGCGCGCCGTGCCCGCCGAAATAATCGACATAGCAACGGCCGTCCACGTCCCATTTGCGCGGCCCCTTCGCATGGTCGATGTAGATGCCGTAAGGCTCGATATAGCGCGCATCGTGGGTTATGCCGCTCGGGAACGCCTCGGCGGCGCGCGCCGCCCGCGCCGCCGAACCCGGCGTCGCGGCGCGGTAGGCGGCGATGATCGGCGAATTCGTGGTCAGCGTGTCGGGCATCTCTGCGCTCCGGTTGCCTTCTTCTGTTGTAGGCGCGGCAGGCGGCCCGGCCAAGCGGCTTCGCGCCGCCGGGCCGCGCGCCAGCCTCGACCGACGCGCCGCATCGTTGCCCCTTCTATTGGGCGACCTCGGATGCGAGGCTGATTCGCAAAGCGCTGCCGATGGACCCGGGTACCGGGGATGTAATACACAGCGCGCGTAACATTTTTCCCGGCCGGGCGGATCCCGGCGGGCCGGCACAGGGGTCATGTCGCCGATGGCATTTCCGAGCGCACGGATCGCCGCGCTCGCCGGGCTGGTGGTGCTCGCTGCTGCCCTCGCAGCCTGCAGCCCGATCGAGACCTATCGCGAGCTGAGCGGGGTTGCGAAAAACGATCCCAACCCGGTGACCTCGCCGTTCGCCCACAACATGGCGCCGGCTTATGCCGAACCCTATCCGAACCTTGCGAGCGTTCCGTCGCCGCCGACCACCGCGACGACCGCCGCCGAGCGGCGCAAATTGGCGGAAAACCTGATCGCGGCACGCGACAAGACGGCGGCAAGCGCGGCGCCCGCGGCGGCCCCTTCCGGCACCTCCGCTGGCGTCGGCACCACCGTGTCGAGCGCTTCCGGCGCCTCCGCTGCCGTCGGCACCACCGCAGCGGGCCGCGGCGCGGCGCCGCTTTCGCCGCAGGGCGCCGTCGCAGCGAATGAAGCGGTGCGCCGCGGCCCCATCGCGCCGCCGCAGGATGCGACCTTGCAAATGCCGCAGATCGCAGTGCTGCCGCAGCCGGAGACAGCGCGGCTGGCGCCGCCGCCCCCGGTCTTGCCGGCGGCACCGGCCCCGGCCGCCCCGCCGGCCCCGGCGGCCGCGATCGCCAGCGTCGCCCCCACCCCGCCGCCGCCTCCACCGGTTCTGGCGCCAATCGCGCCGCCGCCCCCGCCGCCCGCTCTGGCTTCGGCAACGCCGCCTGCGAGAGCGGCCAACGCGCCGGTCCTGACGGTCGTCGCCCGGCTCGACCTCGCGCCGGGCGCCGCGGCGCCCGATGCCGCCGAGCGGGCGCAGATCGCCAAGGTGGCGGCGCTCTACAAGCAGAAACCAGGGCCGGTTCGGGTGGTCGCCTATGCCGCCCCGCCGGGGGCGGGCGGCGACCCGCTCGCGCTCTACCAGGCGGCGCTCGACCGGGCGCGCGGCGTCGCGAAAGCGCTGGCCGATGCCGGCGTTCCAGCCGATAAGATCAGCGCCGAGGCGCGGCCGGTAGGACATGAATCGGGCAGCGCCGTCGGAAAGATTGAGATAGAATTGGCAAAATGAAACCAGCCCTGAAGATCGCCGTCGCCGGGCTCGGCACGGTCGGCGGCGGCACCGTGCAGCTGCTGCAAAAACAGGCGGACCTGTTGGCGCGGCGGGCCGGGCGGCGGATCGTCGTCGCGGCGGTGTCGGCGCGCGACCGGCGGCGCGATCGCGGCGCCGATTTGTCGGCGGCGCGCTGGTACGACGACCCTGTCGCGATGGCCGCCGATCCCGAGATCGACGTCGTCGTCGAGTTGATCGGCGGCGCCGAGGGGATCGCGCTTGAGGTCGTCGAAACCGCGCTGGCGCACGGCAAGCACGTCGTCACCGCCAACAAGGCGCTGCTGGCCGAGCACGGCACCGGCCTCGCGGCGCGCGCCGAGGAGGCCGGGGCGGCGCTCGCCTTCGAGGCGGCGGTGGCCGGCGGCATCCCGATTATTAAGACGTTGCGCGAGAGCCTCGCCGGTAACCTGGTGTCGCGGCTTTACGGCATCCTTAACGGCACCTCGAACTACATCCTGACGACGATGCGCGAGAGCGGGCGCGAGTTCGCCGAGGTGCTCGCCGAGGCGCAAAAGCTCGGTTATGCCGAGGCCGACCCGGGGTTCGATATCGACGGCATCGACGCCGCCCACAAGCTGGCGATCCTGGCAAGCGTCGCGTTCGGCCGGCCGGTCGATCTCGCCGGCGTCTATGCCGAGGGCATCCGCCACGTCTCGCGGCTCGATATCGAATTCGCCGAGGAGCTCGGCTACCGCATCAAGCTGCTCGGTATTGCGCGATTGACCGAGCACGGGCTGGAGCAGCGCGTCCACCCCTGCATGGTGCGGCGTGGAACGCCGATCGCGGCGGTCGAGGGGGTGTTCAACGCGGTCGTCGCCGAGGGCGATTTTGTCGGCCGGGTTGTCCTCGAAGGGCGCGGCGCCGGCGCGTTGCCGACCGCCTCGGCGGTCGCCGCCGACCTCGTCGATATCGCCGCCGGGCGGCATGTGGCGGCGTTCGGGGTGCCGGCCGCCGCCCTCGCGGCAATGCCCGGCGCGCCGATGGAGCGTCACCAGGGCGCCTATTACGTGCGGCTGATGGTGGTCGATCAGCCGGGGGTCATCGCCGATGTCGCCGCCGCCCTGCGCGATGAGCGCGTCTCGATGGAATCGATGATCCAGCGCGGCCGGGCGCCGGACGAGGCGGTGCCGGTTGTGCTGACGACGCACGCCACGGTCGAAGACGCGATGCGACGCGCCCTCGGCCGCATCGCCGCCCTGCCATCGGTGCTCGAGGCGCCCCGCATGATCCGCATCGAGGATTTTTAGTCAATAAATCCTGACGCTTCGCCGTCACACCGACGCGAGCCGGTATCCATGGTTCCACCGCGCGGGCGGTTGAGGGATGGGTCCCGGCCTGTGCCGGGGCGCCGAGGACGGGATGGCGCATCGTTAGGATTACACAAGCTGCACCGGAGCCGGGTATCGCGCCACCAGGGGATCGCTCGTCAGCAACACGATACCTTCGACGACGCTTTGCGCGACAAGCATGCGATCGAACGGGTCGCGATGCAGCGGCGGCAGGTTGGCAACCGCCAGGGCATGCTCGCCGGTGATCTCCAACTCATGGTAGCCGTTGTTCAGCAGCCCGAGCCGTAGCAGCCGCGCATCGATCCGAAAGTCGTTGCGGCCGCGGCTGCTCTTGATCGCTACTTCCCACAGGCTCGCGGCGCCGAATAGAAGCTGATTGCCGGGATCACCGATCAGGTCCCGCGCCGGCGAAGATAGCCGCTCGTCCGGTCCTGCTGCCCACAGCAGCAAATGGGTGTCGAGCAGAAGTCTCGCGTTTCGCCGTAAAACTCCCCTTCAATCTCGTCGGCGAACATTGTGTCGAAATCGTCCGGAACAGAAATCTGCCCGCGCAGGAAGCCGAACCGATTTGCCTCGCCGGTGGGCGGGGCGTCGAGCGGCACGACCTTGACCAAAGGCTTTCCGGATTTGGCAATGATGAAAGGTTCTCCTTGCGCGGCGCGGTCGACAAGCCGGGACAGATGCGTCTTGGCTTCGTGAATGTTGACAGTTCGCATTGATCGGTACTTGACTAGAATAATCGAACTTGGTCAATGCGTTGGCGCAACGCAAGAGGCATACCTCGCCACGCCGAGCACGATTAGGGAGAGCGCGGTTATGTTTGGCTATCTCGAAACTTATCGCCGCTCGCTGGCCGAACCGGATGCGTTCTGGGCCGAGGCAGCCGAGGCGATCGATTGGGAGGAGCGGTGGGACCGGGTGCTCGACGACTCGGGTCCGCCGTTCTATCGCTGGTTTGCTGGCGGGCGGCTCAATACCTGCTGGAACGCGCTCGACCGGCATGTCGCTGCCGGGCACGGCGAACGGGTTGCGCTGATCTGGGACAGCCCGGTCACCGAAACGGTCGCACGGTTCACCTATCGCGAGCTGCGCGACCGCACGGCGAGAGCCGCCGGCATGCTGCGCGGGCTTGGCGTAAAGTCCGGCGACCGGGTGCTGATTTACATGCCGATGGTGCCGGAGGCGGCAGTGGCGATGCTCGCCTGCGCCCGCATCGGCGCCATCCATTCGGTTGTGTTCGGCGGCTTTGCGGCGCACGAGCTGGCAACCCGGATCGACGATGCGCGGCCGCGGGTCGTTTTGACGGCGTCCTGCGGCATCGAGGTCAACCGGGTCATCCCCTACAAGCCGCTGCTCGACGCGGCAATCAACGAATCGAAAGCCAAGCCGGCGGCCTGCATCGTCTTGCAGCGGCCGATCTGCCGCGCTGAATTGCAGCCAGGCCGCGATCACGACTGGCACGATCTGGAGGCGAAGGCACACCCGGCCGATTGCGTCCCGGTCGCCGCCACCGACCCGCTCTACATTCTCTACACCTCAGGCACGACGGGGGTGCCGAAAGGCGTCGTGCGCGACAATGGCGGGCATGCGGTCGCCCTCGCCTGGTCGATGCGCAATATCTATGGGGTCAGCCCGGAGGACGTATTCTGGACCGCCTCGGATGTCGGCTGGGTGGTCGGCCATTCGTATATCGTGTACGGGCCGCTGCTTTTGGGGTGCACCTCGGTCATGTACGAGGGCAAGCCGGTCGGCACGCCAGATGCCGGCGCTTTCTGGCGCGTCATCGCCGCGCATGACGTGCGCACCTTTTTCACGGCGCCCACCGCCTTCCGTGCGATCAAGCGCGAGGATCCGGACGGCGCGCTGATCCGCAAATACGACCTGTCACGCTTCCGCGCGCTGTTCCTCGCCGGCGAGCGCGCAGACCCGCCGACCGTCGCCTGGGCCGAGGAGATGCTCAAGGTGCCGGTCATCGATCATTGGTGGCAGACCGAGACCGGCTGGCCGATCGGCGCCAACTGCCTGGGAATCGAGATGCTGACGGTCAAGCACGGCTCGTGCACCAAGCCGGTGCCGGGCTGGGATGTGCGGGTGCTGGAAGCCGAGGCGACCGGCGCCGCCAACCCGTTAAAGCCGGGCGAGATCGGCGCGCTCGCCGTCAAGCTCCCGCTGCCGCCGGGCGCGCTGCCGACCCTATGGCAGGCCGACGAGCGCTTTGTGGAATCCTATCTCTCCGCCTATCCCGGCTATTACCAGACGGCCGATGCCGGGATGATCGACGCCGACGGCTACATCCACGTGATGACCCGCACCGACGACATCATCAATGTCGCGGCGCACCGGCTCTCGACCGGCGAGATCGAGGAGGTCGTCGCCGCGCATCCCGATGTCGCCGAGTGCGCGGTGATGGGGGTGGCCGACCCGCTGAAAGGCCAGGTGCCGCTCGCCCTCGTCGTGCTGAAGGCCGGGGTGGCACGGCCGCATGAGACGATAGAAGGCGAGGTCGCGGTGCTGGTGCGCGAGCGGGTCGGCGCGATCGCCGGGCTGAAGACGGTGCTGGTGATCGAGCGCCTGCCGAAAACCCGCTCCGGGAAAATCCTGCGCGGCACGATGCGGCGCATCGCCGATGGGGAGGCATGGACGATGCCGGCGACGATCGACGACCCGGCGATCCTGCCGGAGATCGCTGGCGTGCTGTCGAAAGCGGGGTACCCGCAGAATAACTAGCGATATCCGATCAAGTCCGGATCATTGGAAGCTCCCGGCCCGCGGACTTGATCCGCGGGCCCACGTCTTGGGCGGCGCGATTAGACGTGGATGACGGGTCAAGCCCGACCAAGAGGGTTGCCCGTTCCATTCGAACCGACCCTGCTGCAGCCGGCGCGCGGCGGCCGCTATTCCGCGAGCAGCGCCGTCGCGATCTCCCGCCACTCCTCGTCGAGCGGCGCGGTTGAGGGCGTCTTGCCGGCGCGGCGGTACCAGCCGCCGGCATTGTGCTCGTCGCCCTCGACCCGGTGCAGGTAGGCATGCGCCCAGGCGCCGTTCTCGTCATGCGCGTCCTGGCAGCAGCCGTGGGCGCGGTGCCAGTCGCCCTTCTTCTGCCACCACAGCGCCTGCATCGGCAGGCTCGTCCCGGCCGGCGGCGCAGCGCCGGCAAGCGAGGATTGGAATGACTCGAACCGCATCTCGCACCTCCTGCGATCAGTTGAACCGCGGCATGACCTTGTCGCACAGCAATTGCAGCGACTTCATGACTCGCGCGTGAGGGATTTTGGTGCCGCAATTCATCTCGCACAGGATGCCGTCGAGGCCGAGCTTGTCGTGCAATTCGAGCAGGCGATCGGTCACCCGCCCGGGCGAGCCGACGATGATCTTCTCGCGCAGCGCGTCCTCGTAGCTGATCTCCTGCAGCCGGCGGCCGCGCGCCGCGCGATCCTCGACCTGCCGAACCCCGGCGCGGGTCGCCGAATCCTCGAGCCGCTCGCCGAGGTAGCGGTAGAAATACATGATGCTTTCTTCCGGCTCGGCGCGCGCCGCCGCGTCGGTCTCGGCGACATAGACCGGCGCGCGCAAGAACACCTTGCCCTCGCCCGGATGCCCGGCCTCCTTCCATGCCTGCCGGTAGGCGGTGATGTTCGGCTCCAGCTCTTCCAAGGTGCCGAGCCGCACCGCGACGAACACCGCGTGGCCAAGCTTGGCGATCGCCGGGAAGGTATCGGCGCTGTTGGCGGCGACGCGGATTTCCGGCCACGGCTTCTGGTAGGGCTGCGGCGTCGCCTTGACGTTATCGAAGCTGTAATACTTGCCCTGGTAGGAGAATGACGGCTCGGTCCACGCCCGCTTCAGGATTTCGAGCGTCTCGGTAAATCGGTCGCGGCTTTCGCCATAGGCCACGCCATAAGCCTCGTAGGTGCGCGGGAAGCCGCTGCGCCCGACCCCGAAGATGAGGCGGCCGTGGCTCAGCTGATCGACCGTCGCGACCTCCTCGGCGAGGCGCAGCGGGTGGCACAGGGGCAGGACCTGCACGGCGGTGCCGATCTTCATGCGCTTGGTGCGCGCGGCGATCGCGGCGGCCAGGGTCAGCGGCGCCGCCGCGACCGAGCGTTCCGGCGCGAGATGGATTTCCGCCAGCCACATCGCGTCGAGGCCCCAGCGTTCGGCCGCGTCGATCTGCTCGAACGAGGTGGCGAATGCCTCCTCCTCGCTCATGCCGGCGGGCCGTTGAAACTCGTGGAACATGCCGAACTCGAACGCCATGGCCTTCCTCCGCTTCGCCGCACCGTTGATCCCGCCGGAGGCGCTCCGGAGGGCGGCGCCGGCCCTTATGCCCGCCGCGCGGGCGGATGCCCCGATTGCGCGAAAAGTTTAGGCCCGCCCTCTGGCAAACGCCAGCGCCGAACCGCAAGGCAAAACGCGCCGCCGCAAGGGTCGGCAGCCGGTCTGCCGACCTATACGGCGCCGCCGGCAGTAGCCGGTTGACAATTCGCTGTTGCGCTCGCCATCGTCGGGCAACGCCCATCCCGCGGAGTTGACCCATGAGTTTCGACAAGTCCGGTCTCCCCAGCCGCCACGTAACGGTTGGGCCGGAACGCGCACCGCACCGCGCCTTTCTGTATTCGATGGGGCTGACCCGCGAGCAGATCGAGGACCAGCCGCTGGTCGGGGTCGCCACCACCTGGAACGAGGCGGCGCCTTGCAACATCGCGCTTTCCCGACAGGCGCAGGCGGCCAAGAAGGGCGTCGCCGCGGCCGGCGGCACGCCGCGCGAATTCACGACGATCACCGTCACCGACGGCATCGCAATGGGCCATGCCGGGATGAAATCGTCGCTGGTGAGCCGCGAGGTCATCGCTGACTCGGTCGAGTTGACGATGCGCGGCCACTGCTACGACGCGCTCGTCGGCTTCGCCGGCTGCGACAAGTCGCTGCCCGGCCTGATGATGGCGATGGTGCGGCTCAACGTGCCGTCGGTCTTCATGTATGGCGGCTCGATCATGCCCGGCCGCTTCCGCGGGCATGACGTGACGATCGGCGACGTCTACGAGTGGGTCGGCAAATACAGCATCAAGGAAGCCAGCGACGAGGATTTGCACGAACTCGAATGCGTCGCCTGCCCGTCCTCCGGCTCGTGCGGCGGCCTCTTCACCGCGAACACGATGGCCTGCGTCTCCGAGGCGATCGGCCTCGCGCTGCCCGGTTCGGCCGGTGCGCCGGCGCCGTACGATTCACGCGACGCCTTTGCCGAAGCCTCGGGCCAGACGGTGGTGGAGCTGATCCGGCGCAATCTGCGGCCGCGCGACATCGTCACCCGCAAATCGCTGGAGAACGCCGCCGCGGTCGTGGCCGCGGCCGGCGGCTCGACCAATTCCGGCCTGCATCTGCCGGCGATCGCCAACGAGGCCGGCATCGATTTCGATCTGCACGAAGTCGGCCGCATCTATGCCCGCACGCCCTATATCGGCAATCTGAAGCCGGGCGGCGAATACGTGATGAAGGACCTCTACGACATCGGCGGCGTGCCGGTATTGATGAAGGCCCTGCTCGACGGCGGCTATCTGCATGGCGACTGCATCACCGTCACCGGCAAGACGATCGCCGAAAACCTGAAGGATTTTGTGCTGCCCGGCGGGCAGAACGTGATCCGCCCGACCTCCAACCCGTTCTCGCCGACCGGCGGGGTCGTCGTGTTGAAGGGCAACCTTGCACCGCAGGGGGCAATCGTCAAGGTTGCGGGGATGGAGCGGCTGCACTTCACCGGCCCGGCTCTGTGCTTCGATTGCGAGGAGGACGCCTTCGCCGCCGTCACCAACCGCACCTATAAGGAGGGCGACGTCATCGTCATCCGCTATGAGGGGCCGAAAGGCGGGCCGGGCATGCGCGAAATGCTCTCGACGACCGGCGCCCTGGTCGGTCAGGGCATGGGCGAGAAGGTCGCGCTGATCACCGACGGACGCTTCTCCGGCGCCTCGCACGGGTTCTGCATCGGCCATGTCGGGCCGGAGGCGGCGGTCGGCGGGCCGATCGGGCTGCTCAAAAACGGCGACATGGTGACGATCGATGCGGTCAAGGGCACGATTGACGTGGCGCTCAGCGACGCCGAACTCACTGCCCGCAAGGCCGCCTGGATGCCGCGCCGCACCGACTACCAGTCGGGCGCCTTATGGAAATACGCGCAGACCGTCGGCGATGCCGAAAAGGGCGCGATCACCCAGCCGGGCGCGCGCTCCGAAACGCACGTCTACGCGGATTTGTAAGGCCGGCGCGCCGATGGCGCCGCCGCGGTAGTCTGGTGTCCTACTGATCCGGACTTCGCCGCGTCTCAACGCGGTCGTCCCGGCGAAGGCCGGGACCCATCTGTCCGCCGCGTTGACGGTTGAGGCATGGATACCGGCCTTCGCCGGTATGACGAAAATGGCCGCTCTGATCCATCGAACTTCTGGTTCAGGACCTAACCCTCGAGCGCCCTTGCCACCGCGACGAGCGTCGCGTCGCCGCCGCGTCCGGCGACGATCGACAGGCCGATCGGGGCGCCGTTGACGATGGCGCCGGGGATGCTGAGCTGCGGCACCCCGGTCAGCCCGCCATGCGCGCACAGCGCGGTAATCCGATCGCGCAGCGGCTCGAGCACCGAGAGCGGCTGACCGCAGGGCGGCGCCGGAAACGGCGTCGTCGGCAGGCAGAGAATGGTCCCCGGCGGCAGCAGCCGGCGCAGGCGGCCTCTCGCCTCCTGGCGCACCAGGGCCGCCCAGGCTCGCTCCGCCGGCGGGATCGCGGCGGCCAGCGCCAGATTGCGGGCGACGCTGAACTGCAGGCGCGGGTTGATCCGGTCAAGCCAGGGGCGGAAGGTTTCCCAGGCCTCATAGGGCTGCAAGGTGCGCTGCGCCCGCGCCCAGGTGGCGAGGCCGGGCGGCGCCATGATCTCTTCGCGTACCTCGCCGATCAGCGCGGCGAGCCGCGCGACCAACGGATCGAGCGCGGCGGCGGTTTCGGGATCGGCCAGCGCGAAGGCGTCGCTGGCGGTAATCAGCCGGCCGGGCAACGCGTCCGGGATCGCCTCGCCAAGCATCGCCGCCGAGACGCGGGCAAAAATCGCGGCATCGCGGGCAAACCAGCCGGTTGTGTCCGAACTCGGCGCCTGCGCCATCATGCCGGCAAGGTCGAGCCGGCCATGCGTCGGACGGATGCCGTAAATCCCGCAGAAGCTGGCCGGCACCCGCACCGACCCCCCGGTATCGGTGCCGAGCGCGAAATCGCACAGCCCGGCGGCGACGGCGGCGGCCGATCCGGCCGATGAGCCGCCCGGCACCCGGCCGGGAGCGCGCGGGTTGCGCGGCGTGCCCTCGAACGGGTTCTCGCCGAGAATCCCGAGCGAGACCTCGTCGGTGATCGTCTTGCCGACGAGGTCGGCACCGGCATCGAGCAGCGTCTGCACCGCCCAGGCGTGGCGCGTCGGCACCGGGTTGGCGCGCGCCCAGTCCGGGTTGCCGCCGCCGGTCGGGCGGCCGGCGACATCGAACAGGTCCTTGGCCGCGAAGGTCAGGCCGGAGAGCGGCCCCTGCTTCTGGCCGGCGATGCGGAAGACCTGCCCCGGGACGAACGCGCCGATATCGTCGTGCATGGTCTCTGCCCCCTCGATCGCGAGGGCCTATAGATCGCGGATCGCCGGTGCGATGGCAAATTTCGGTTCTGCACCGGGCGGCAGGCGCGACACGATGGGATATCGGATTGTTTCTGCCCCCGGCCTTTCCTATCTCTGCTCAGCCCTCGCCGGCTGTTCCGGAATCCTGCCGTGAGCCAACCGTTTCTGCTGCCGCTCGCCCCGTTTCCCGTTACCCGGCTGCGCCGGAACCGCCGCGATGCGTGGTCGCGCCGGCTGGTCGCCGAGACGGTGCTGTCCGCCGCCGACCTGATCTGGCCGGTGTTCGTGCATGACGAGAAGGAGCGCGCGCCGGTCGGATCGATGCCCGGTGCCTTTCGGTTGTCGATCCCGGCTTTGGTCGATGCTGCGGGGATGGCTGCCGAGCTCGGCATCCCGACCATTGCGGTGTTCCCGGCGATCGATCCGGCGCTGAAGGACCCCGAGGGCAGTGCGGCGCTCGACCCGGAAAACCTGGTGTGCCGCGCCGTCGCTGCGGTCAAGGAGGCGGTGCCCGAACTCGGCGTCCTGTGCGATGTGGCGCTCGACCCGTTCACCTCGCATGGCCATGACGGGGTCATCCGCGACGGCTACGTCGCCAATGACGAGACCGTCGCGCTGCTGGCCCGTCAAGCGATCGTGCAGGCGGAGGCCGGGTGCGACATCATCGCGCCCTCCGACATGATGGACGGGCGGGTCGGTGCGGTGCGCCGGGCGCTCGACGAGGCCGGGTTCGAGCGGGTGCGCATCATGTCCTACGCCGCCAAATACGCCTCGTGCTTTTTTGCGCCGTTCCGCGACGCGGTCGGCTCGGCAAATGCGCTCGGCAGCGCCGACAAGCGCACCTATCAGATGGACCCGGCGAATGGCGACGAGGCACTGCGCGAGGTCGCGCTCGACATCGCCGAGGGCGCCGACATGGTCATGGTCAAGCCCGGCCTGCCCTATCTCGACGTGCTGCGGCGGGTCAAGGACGCTTTCCGTTTGCCGACCTTCGCCTATCAGGTGTCGGGCGAATACGCGATGATCCGCGCCGCCGCCGATAACGGCTGGCTCGACGGCGAGCGGGCGATGCTCGAAAGCCTCTTGTGCTTCAAGCGCGCCGGCGCCGACGGGATCCTCACCTATTTCGCCGTCGAGGCGGCGCACCGGCTGAAGGCAGGCTGAGGCGCGGGACGCCGCCGCCCGATTTCGGCGCAATCCCGCCCCAATCGCCGGCGATTATGCTCCGTCCCGGCGGCCGGCGGCGCCTATCACCCGATTTGGTCGCAGCCGCACGCGCCGCACCCGCCCACCGGAGCGCCCCGGATTTGCCCGCATCCAATTCGCAACGCGATCTGCGGCTCGATTTTTTCCGTGGCTTGGCGCTGATTTTCATCTTTGTCGATCACGTTCCGGCGAATTTCCTCAGCTACTTCACGTTGCACTCGACCGCGTTTTTCGACGCCGCGGAAGTTTTTATCTTCATTTCCGGGTTCACTGCTGCGCTGGTTTACGGCCGCCGGCTGGTCAGC
>DASUKH010000257.1:0-8248 GCA_036278835.1 Allostellaceae bacterium | reverse complement strand
TGGCGAGCGGGTCAAGCTCGGGGCTAACAAGAGCGTCGACACCCCCCTGTATGGAAACGGTGTTCGCGGCTGTGCTGTGGACTGATGCGGCACCAAGTACGAGATTCGAAGCGGAATCACTCGGAGTTTTCCCAGTCATTTCCGGCGTCCCCTCGAAGATGCTCGCTCGACGGCCTGCGCGGCAAATCGTTTCGGCTTTGTTAACCAGTGCGCGCGTTGCCACGGATAGTGTACCCAATGGGTGATCCGCCGGCAAAGCCCGCAACCTTAGCGCGTGCGGGCGGGCGCGTAAGCGCCGGGATGGCGGCGCTTGGCAAGGCAGATCGGGAGGGTGCGGTTGTGGTGGACGCGGTCCGCTTCGAGGGGGCCGTCAGGCCGCCGGGAGGCCCCGCTCCAGGAGAAGGGCGAGGCGGCGGGCGAAGGCGGCGGGGTCGGGGAGTTGTTCGCCCTCGACGATGCGGGCCTGGTCGAGTAAGAGCCACGCAAATTCTGACAGCTGGTCGCTGCTGCCGGCGGCGCCGACCGAGGCGGCGAGGCGCTCGATCAGGTGGTGGCGCGGGTTGAGTTCGAGGATGCGCTTTGCGGCGCCATCGAGCTGGCGGTGCTGCTTTAAGAGGCGTTCGAGGTGCATGTCGAGGTCGCCCTCATCGGCAACGAGACACACCGCGCTGTCGGTCAGGCGCTCGGAGGAGCGCACGTCCTTGACCGCATCGCCCAACGCCAGCTTGAAGATCGCGATCAGGCTGGCGAGCTTCGGCGGCGGTTCCGGCTTGTCGGCCGCTTCCTTGTTGTCCTCGGGCGGGGCGATCTTGTCGAGGTCGAGGGCGCCGCGGGTCGCCGATTTGAACGGCTTGTCCTTGTAGGTGGCGATCGCCGGCATCCAGAACTCGTCGATCGGGTCGGTCAGCAGCAAAACCTCGACGCCGCGCGCCCGGAAGCCTTCAAGTTGCGGGCTGCGCTTCACGACATCGAGGCTGTCGCCGGTGATCGTGTAGATCGCCTCCTGCCCCGGCCGCATCGCTGCGATATAGTCGTCGAGCGAAACGAGGCCGTCGCGCGAGGTCGAGCGGAAGCGGGCGAGCGGCAGGATCGTGTCGCGCTGATCGCGATCCTCGTAGAGGCCTTCCTTCAAGACCGCGCCGAAATCATCCCAGAATTTTGCGTATTCCTCGGGGGCATCGGCCGCCTTCTTGCCGAGTTCCGTCAGGACGCGGCGGGTCAATTGCTGGCGGATGCGCGCCACCATCGGGTTCGCCTGCAGCATCTCGCGGCTGATGTTGAGCGGCAAATCCTCGCTGTCGACGATGCCCTTGACGAAGCGCAGATAGGGCGGCAGCAGCTCGGTCCCCTCGTCGGTGATGAAGACGCGGCGGACATAGAGCTTGAGGCGCGGCTTGCGGTCCGGGTCGAACAGGTCGAACGGCTTCTGCGACGGCACGAATAGGAGGAGCGTGTATTCGAGCACTCCCTCGGCGCGGGCATGCAGGGTCAGCCACGGCTCGTCGAAACCGTGCCCGACATGGTGATAGAATTCCTTGTATTGCTCCGGGGTTATCTCGCCCCGCGGCCGGGTCCACAAGGCCGAGGCGGTGTTGACCGTCTCCTCCTTGCTGCCGTCGGCCAGCACGATCGGCAAGGCGATGTGATCGGAATAGGCTTTTACGATCCGGCGGATGCGGTCGGGATCGAGATATTCCTCGTCGCCCTCGCGCAGGTGCAGCGTGATGCGGGCGCCGCGCGGCACGTTTGCGGCAGGCTCGATCGTAAAGCTGCCCTTGCCGTCGGAGACCCAGCGCCAGCCCTCGCTCTCCCCGGCCTTGCGGGTCAGCACCTCGACTTTGTCGGCAACCATGAAAGCGGAATAGAAACCGACCCCGAACTGGCCGATGAGGCTCATGTCCTTTTTGGCATCGCCGGTCAGCTCGCGCATAAACGCGGCGGTGCCAGAGCGGGCGATCGTGCCGAGATTGTCGACGAGCTCGTCGCGGCTCATGCCGATGCCGTTATCGGCGACGGTCAGTGTCCGCGATGATTTGACCGGGGTCAGCACGACCCGGTAATTAGCGCCGCCCTCGGCGAGCGCCGGCTCGGTCAGCGCGGCGTAGCGCAGCCGGTCGCAAGCATCCGACGCGTTCGAGATCAACTCGCGCAGGAAGATCTCCTTTTCGCTGTAGAGCGAGTGCGCGACGATGTCGAGAAGCCGGCTGACTTCGGCCTGGAAGGTGCGGGTTTCGCTCTGGCTTTGCTGTTCGGTCGAGGTTTGGGGCGCGGCGGTATCGGACATTTGCAGCAGATTGATGTTGGGCTGGACCGCCGCGAATATGTGTGCCGCCAGCCCGGCCCGCAAGACTGGCGCGACCGCCTTATCTCTTGCCCCGCCGCCCTCCGCGACGCACTTTAACCGCATGGCCACGCTCCGTTCCGGACTGCGCCCCCCACCCTACCCTCCCCCCGCCGGCGAGGGGAGGGTAGGGTGGGGGGCACCGCGCCTCGTCGCGGTCCTGGGACCGACCAATACCGGCAAGACGCATCTGGCGATCGAGCGCATGCTCGACCATCAGAGCGGCATGATCGGGTTCCCGCTGCGCCTGCTGGCGCGCGAGAACTACGATCGGGTCGTCAGGATCAAGGGGCCGCGCGCGGTCGCCCTGATCACCGGCGAAGAAAAAATCCTGCCGCCAAACCCGTCCTATTTCGTCTGCACCGTCGAATCGATGCCGCTCGACCGGCCGGTCGAGTTTCTCGCGGTTGATGAAATCCAGCTGTGCGCCGATCCCGAGCGCGGCCACGTCTTTACCGCCCGGTTGCTGCATGCGCGCGGCCTCAACGAAACGATGTTTTTGGGCGCCGACACGATCCGCCCGCTGATGCGCCGGCTCGTGCCGCGCGTCGAATACATCGCCCGGCCGCGCTTCTCGACGCTGTCGCATACCGGCCACAAAAAAGTGACGCGGCTGCCGCGCCGCAGCGCCGTCGTCGCCTTCAGCCTCGCCGACGTGTTCTCGCTCGCCGAATTGGTGCGCCGCCAGCGCGGCGGCACCGCGATCGTCATGGGGGCGCTGAGCCCGCGCGCCCGCAACGCCCAGGTCGGCATGTTCCAGGCCGGCGAGGTCGATTACCTGGTGGCCACCGACGCGATCGGTATGGGCCTCAACATGGACCTCGATCATGTCGCGTTTGCACGGGTCGCCAAGTTCGACGGGCGCGGGCCGCGCCGCCTGTCGGCCGCCGAGATTGCCCAGATCGCCGGGCGCGCCGGCCGCCACATGGCCGACGGCACGTTCGGCACCACCGCCGACGAGGGGCCGCTCGACCCAGCCATCGTCGCGGCGGTCGAGGAGCACCGGTTCGAGCCGCTGACCCGGATTTCCTGGCGCAACCCGCGGCTGCGTTACGAGTCGGTCGGGGCGCTGCTGCGCAGCCTCGACGAACGGCCGCCTTCCGGCGGCCTCATCCAGGTGCGCGACGCCGACGACCACCGCGCCTTGCAGGCGCTGTCGCGCAACGCCGAGGTCATGCGGCTGGCGGCCCATCCCGGCGCCGTGCGCCTCCTCTGGGAAGCCTGCCAGATCCCCGATTTCCGCAAGGTGATGAGCGACAGCCACGCGCGTTTTCTGGCCCATTGCTTTCTCCATCTGGCGGGGCCGGCGGGGCGGCTGCCGACCGCCTGGGTGGGCGCACAGATGGCGCAGCTCGACCGCCGAGAAGGCGACATCGATACCTTGATGGCGCGCATCGCGCATATCCGCACCTGGACCTACATCACCCATCGCGGCGAGTGGATCGAGGGCGCGCCGGAATGGCAGGAGCGCGCCCGCGGCATCGAGGACCGGCTGTCCGACGCCTTGCACGATCGCATCACCCAGCGCTTTGTCGATCGCCGCTCGGCTTTTCTGGTGCGGCGGCTGGGCGATGAGGACGACCTTCTGGCATCGGTGGACAAGACCGGTGCGGTGCATGTCGAGGGCGCCTATGTCGGCCGCCTCGACGGGTTTCGCTTTGTCCCCGACGACGCCGATCCCGAAGCGACGCGCACCTTGCTGACCGCTGCCAACCGGGTGCTGCGCGGCGAGTTCGCGGCGCGGGCGCGGCGGCTTGCGGCGGAACCCGACGAGGCGTTTGCGATCGATTCGGCGGGCGGCTTGTCGTGGCATGGCGCGGCGGTCGGCCGGCTGGCCGCCGGCGAGGCGATGCTGGCGCCGCGTGTCGAGATGCGGGCCGGCGATCATCTCGAGGGCGAGGCCCGCGAGCGGGTGCGCCAGCGGCTGCAACTGTTCGTCAAAGGCGAGATCGCGCGCCGCCTTGCGCCGCTGTTCGCCGCGCAGGAACTGCCGCTGGGCGGCGCCGGGCGGGCTATCGCCTTTCAACTGGCCGACGCCCTTGGTTGCATCGCGGCATCGGCGGTGGCGGCGCCGCTCAGGGCTCTGGCGGCGGCCGACCGGCGTGCCCTGGGCCGGCTCGGCGTCCGCTTCGGGACCGAGACGGTCTATGTCGAGCCGCTGCTCGGGGTCGAGGCGGTGCGCTTTCGTGCGCTGTTATGGGCGGTGCATCACGGCCGCGCCGCCCCGCCGTTGCCGGGAGTCCGCGGCCGGGGAAGGGTAATCGCGGTCGATCCGATGTTGCCGGTATCGTTTTATGCCGCGATCGGCCGGCAGGTGCTGGGTGGGTTCGCGGTCCGGCCGGACCGGCTCGAACGCCTCGCGGCGGCCTCCCGCGCCCGGGCCCGCGCCGGACGTTTTGCCGGCGATGCCGGGCTGGCCGCGCTGGCCGGGGCGGCGCCGGCCGAGCTGCGGGCGCTGCTGCTGGCGCTCGGCTACCGCGCGGTGATCGAAGGCGGCGCGGAGTTTTTTGTCGCCAAGGCACGCCGCCGCGCCGGACCGCCGCGCTCGCACGGGCCGCGCGACGGCAACCCCTTCGCCAAGCTGAAGGAGCTGAAGCTCGCTTGACCCAGGCTGACCACGCCGGCAAGGCGAGCGGCACCGTGCCGGAGCGCGCCAAGACTCGCCTCGATCAATGGCTGTGGTTCGCCCGCTTCGTCAAGACCCGCTCGCTCGCGGCCCGGCTGTGCGCCAGCGGCCGGGTGATGCTCAACAGCAGCCCGGTCACCAAGGCGAACCAGAGCGTGCGGGTCGGCGATATCGTCGGGCTGCCGCAGGGCGGTTGGCAATTGACCGTGCGGGTTCTCGGCCTGGGCAGCCGGCGCGGCCCCGCGGCCGAGGCGCGCCTTCTCTACGAGGAGGCGGAGGCGGCATCGCGATTGCGCGACGCCGTGCCGGGATGGGTGCCGCTCCTCGATGCCGACGAGCCGGCATCGGCTGCGGGGAGATGAGGCCTGGGATGGATGCGTCTTACCCATGTCGTCGTCCCGGCGAAGGCCGGGACCCATTTGTCAGCCGCCCGATGCGGTTGAAGCATGTATACCGGCCTGCGCCGGTATGACGGTTAAATGCCGTTCGGTCGCGGCACATCTGCTTGAGCGGGCCAAGCCGGTCTGATACAAGAATAGCCGTCATCGGGGAGTAGCCGCCCGCGCGGTGCGCGGGGTCTGCGTCAACATGCTTGGCTTCGGCCGTGGCGCAGTCAGCCCGGAGGGTTTGGCGAGACCTTTGGCAATGGCTGTCCGCCCTTGGGTCGGGCGGGATGGCCATGCCAAGGCTCACCGCGGCCCGCCGGATTCTTCGATGGAAGCATTTCTCGTCTCGACCGCGATCGTCGGCCTCGCCGAAATCGGCGACAAGACGCAAATCCTGTCGCTGGTGCTGGCCGCGCGGTTTCAGCGGCCGTTACCGATCATTTTCGGCATTCTCTGCGCCACCATCCTGAACCACGCCGCGGCCGGGTTCGCGGGCGCGTTCTTCGGAAGCCTGTTCGACGGCCCATGGATGCGCTGGGTGCTCGGCCTCTCATTCCTCAGCGTGGCGGTATGGGCTTTGTTCCCGGACCGCTTCGAACCCGGCACGGCGGGGCGCCGGTTCGGTCCGTTCCTGACGACGCTCATCGCCTTCTTTCTGGCGGAGATCGGCGACAAGACCCAGATCGCGACGATCGGCCTCGCCGCACGGTTTGCCGAATTCACTCCCGTGGTGATCGGCACGACGCTCGGCATGATGCTGGCCAACGTCCCGGTCGTGCTGATCGGCAACAAGGCCGCCGGTCGGCTGCCGCTGCGCGCGATCCGCATCGCCGCGGCGATCGCGTTTGCGGCGCTCGGCGTGCTGACCCTGATCGGATAGGGGAACTTCAGACAGCTTTCGCCAAATCGGGTTCGGCAAGTGCTTCGTCGCCCGGCAGGCGCCAGCGCATTGTCAGCAGATCGAAGACAACGAGGCAGGCCGCTGACAGGGCGAAAGTCCAGGGGATGCCGACGAAGCTTGCGACCACCCCCCAGGCGGCGCTGCCGAGCGCCATCATGCCGTTGAATACGATCATGAAGACGGAAAGGCCACGCGCCCGCACCCATCCTGGCAGGACCGCCTGGGCCGCGACGTTGATTGTCGCCACCACCGCAACCCAGGCGGCGCCGGCGGCCAGCAGCACCGGTATCGCGCTCCACAGCGCGTGACACAGGGCGAGCGCCGCCAGCAGCAGGGCCGAGGCGGCGCTGCCGAGCCGCGCCACCCGGTCTGCGCCGAAGCGCGCCCGCCATCGAGGCAGCAGCACCACCGCGGCGATACCGCCTAGCCCGAGGCAGCCCAGCAGCACGCCGTAAATGCCGGCGCCGCCGCCGATCCGGTCGCGCGCGATCAGCGGCAGCAGCGAGAAAGACAGGCTGGCGCAAAACGCGTACCCGGCGGACCGGATCAAGGTCGCGCGGGTCTTCGGTGTGCCGAGCGTATGGCGCAACCCGCCGATGATCGCAGCCGCCATCCATTCCCGGCGCACCGCCTGCGGCAGCGGCGCCAGCCAGTGCAGCAGTACGACCACCGCGAGGTAAAAGAGGGCGCAGAGGAAGAACGGCGCCGCGGTGCCCCATTCGAGGATCAAGGCGCCGCCGACCGCCGGCCCGACCACACGCGCGATGTTGATCCCGATGCTGTTGAGCGATACCGCCGGGGCGAGTTCGCGGCGCGGCACCAGGTCCGGGACGATCGCCTGAAACACCGGCATCGCGAAGGAGAACAGCGCCCCGAACAGGAACGAGACGGTTAGGATCACCGTTGGCGTTGTCGCGTCCAAGGCCGTGGACATCCCGATCAGCAGCGACAGGACGACCGACCCCAGTTGCAGCAGCACCAGAAGGCGCCGACGATCGACAACATCGCCGAGCGCGCCGGCCGGCAGCGCGAACAGGAACACCGGCAGGCTCGCCGCCGCCTGGACGAGGGTGACCATGACCGGGGTCGGCCGCAATTCGGTCATCAGCCAGGCCATCCCGACATTGCCGAGCCAGATACCGATGTTCGATGCAAGGCTCGCCAGCCACACGGCCCGGAAGGTCGGGATCGCGAGCGGGGTCCAGGCCGACGGCTTGGCCGGGCGCGCCGCCTCCGGCGCCGTATCGGTCATCCGTGCAACCTTTGATCGATGGGTGACGCCGCGTCGAGCGTACCGGCGGCTGCCGGGCCGGCGCAGCAATACCATTCTGTAGCGCAGTCCTCCGCCGGGGCGGGAACCTTTTCGGTTCGGGCGCGTCGAACGGGGCCAGATATTGGAGCATGAGATGCCGGAGAGATCGCGCCAGCAGAGATACGAACCGGCCGACGCCTCCCTCGCCGAGGCCGCGAGGCAGCGGGACGAGGCGGCCATCCGGGAGATCATCGGCCGCCATAACCGCATGCTGTTCCGACTCGCGCGCAGCATCCTGCCGAGCGACGACGAGGCGGAGGACGCCGTCCAGGCCGCCTATCTGCGCGCCTTCGCCGGCATTGCCGGCTTCCGCGGCGAGGCGCGCCTGTCGACCTGGCTCGGCCGCATCGTGCTGAACGAGGCGCTCGGCCGTGCACGACGCAAGCCGCGCCTGGTCGAGCTCGACGCAATCGATGCGATGCCCGCGGCGCAAATCATTCCCTTCCCGCTGTCGCCGCCCGCGGCCGACCCGGAGCGCAGCATGGCGCAGGACCAGATACGTCGCATCGTCGAGCGGGCGATCGAGGAATTGCCGGAGGCCTTCCGCATCGTGCTGGTCGCGCGCCTCGTCGAAGAGCTGAGCGTGGATGAAACCGCCGGGTTGCTCGATCTGCGGCCCGAGACCGTCAAGACGCGCCTGTTCCGGGCGCGCGCGCTGCTCCGCGTTGCGCTTGAGAAGCGG
>DASUKH010000256.1:0-10883 GCA_036278835.1 Allostellaceae bacterium | reverse complement strand
GGCCGCCGGGGTCGACCCGTATCAGCATTACTTAACATATGGGTGGAAGGAAGGTCGAGACCCGAGCGCGTATTTCAGCACTGTCGGATATCTCGATGCCAACCCTGACGTTAAGCAGGCACAGGTAGACCCGCTGCTGCACTATCATACGTTCGGGTGGAAAGAAGGCCGCGATCCGTCTACTGACTTTGATACGTCGTTTTACCTGGTACACCGGCCGGATGTTGCGGCCGCGCAAATGGACCCAGTGGAACATTACCTCAAATATGGTATTTCGGAGCACGCCCCCGTCCTGCCGGCGGTGGGGTCGTCGATCAGCCAACAAGATTTTGACCCTGAATTCTACAAAATGAGTTTCGATGACGTTGCCAAGGCTGGCGTGGACCCGTTTTGGCATTATGACACATTTGGCTGGCACGAGGGCAGGAATCCGAATGCTCTATTCGATACAGATTATTATCTGTCGCAAAATCCGGATGTCGCGGTGGCCGGAATGGATCCGCTCGTGCATTACGAGCAGTATGGTTGGAAGGAAGGGCGTAATCCCTCGCCGCTATTCAATACGAACGAATATCTTGCCGCCAACCCGGATGTGGCCGCCGCTCATATCGACCCCCTGCATCACTTCCTGGCGTACGGTCTTTACGAGGGGCGCTTGCCTTAAGGCGCTGACCGCCGGCGACGGTAATGCCGGCGCCGGCGGCGCTGACTGGGATATAATCGGGTGAAGCGTAAGTGCCGGGGGCTCCAGGCCCGCCACCGCCGCGTTTGGTGTCAGTGACTCTCGCCCGATCTTGCCCGCCTTCTCTCGTATTTGGTCTGCAGGTGAGGGCGCCTCGATCCCGGTTCGACGATACTCTGCCTCGGATCTCGTAGCGGTCCGGATAAAGTAGGGGGATGCATTCGCCTGCCGCCGTTCGGACCGTATCCCCGTTGCGCGCCACGATCGCGGCGTTGGCGGCGAGTCTGGTCGGGGTCGGGCTTGCGCGGTTTGGCTATACCCCGCTGATACCGGTGCTGATTGCGGCGGGGTGGTTCAGCCCGGCCGCGGCGGTCTATCTCGGCGCCGCCAATCTTGCGGGATACCTGGCCGGGGCGCTGGCCGCCGGGCGGATCGCACCGCGCGCCGGCACCGCCGCGACGTTGCGCGGCGCGATGGCATTGACCGCGGCGAGCCTCGTCGCCTGCGCCTTCCCCCTCGGCTTTGCGTGGTTCTTTCCGTGGCGCTTTCTGTCGGGGGTCACTGGCGGCGTGCTGATGGCATTGGCGGCGCCGACCGCGATGGCCGCGATCCCGCCGGCGCGGCGCGGGATCGCCGGCGGCGCCATCTTTACCGGGGTCGGTCTCGGCATCGCCGCCTCGGGTACGCTGGTGCCGCTCCTGGCGCGAGTGGGGCTGACCGAGACATGGCTTGGCCTCGGCGCGCTGGCGCTGGCCTTGACCGCGATCGCCTGGGGCGGCTGGCCGGCATCGCCGCCCCGCGCCCCGGCGCCGCTGCGCTCGTCGAGCGGTAAACGGGCGGGCAGCCCGATGCTGCTCGCGCTCTATCTCGAATATGCGCTGAACGCGGTCGGCCTCGTGCCGCACATGATCTTCCTGGTCGATTTTATCGCCCGCGGCCTCGGGCGAGGGGTGGCGGCGGGCGGGCATTACTGGGTCCTGTTCGGCATCGGCGCGTTGATCGGGCCGATGCTCGCCGGGCATTTGGGCGATCGTATCGGGTTTCGCGCCGCGCTGCGCCTCGCCTTCGTCATCGAGGCGGCGGCGGTGGCGGCGCCGCTCGTTTCGGTGGGGGCGCCGAGCCTTGAATTATCGACGTTTGTGGTCGGCGCCTTCGTGCCCGGCATCGTCGCGATCACGATCGGCCGCGCCCGCGAGCTGGTCGGCCTCGACCCGGCCGCCTATGTCGCCGCCTGGGGCCGGTGCACGATCGCCTTCGCGATCGGCCAGGCGGCGGCGGGATACGGTTTCTCGTACATTTTCGCGCGGGTCGAGCACGGCTATCCGGTGCTGTTCGCGATTGCCGCCGCGGCGTTGCTCGCCGCGCTGGCGGTGGATGTCGCGGTCGCCGGGGCGCTGCGCCGCGCTACCAGGCCGCATCGAGCAGTTGGCGGATGACCGCGGGACCGTCGATCTTGCGCGGGTTGGTGTGAACCCAGCGGTCGTGCATCGACAGTTCGGCGATGCGGTCGAGCTGCCCCGGTTCGACCCCGACATCGCGCAACCGCACCGGCAGGCCGAGCCCCGCGATCAGCGCGGCGACGACATCGCCCGCCGGCTCGCCGGGATGCCCGAGCGCCTCGCTGACCAACGTCTGCCGCTCGCCCCCGACCGGCGCGTTGAAGCGCAGCACATGCGGCAGCATCACGCACGAGGTATAGCCGTGCGGCACGTGCGCGGTGCCGCCGAGCACGTGGCCGATGCCGTGGCTGGCGCCCTTCGGCACGCCGGTCTGCGAGCCGACCATCGACATCCACGCGCCGAGCTGGCAATCGAGCCGCGCCTCGAGATCGAGCGGGTCGGCCTTGACCCGGCCGAGGCCGCGGCCGAGCAGCTTGAGCGCGTGATACGAGGCGCCCTCGGAGATCGGCTGGCAGAGCGGCGAGCAGAGGTCCTCGACCGCGTGATCGACGGCGCGGATGCCGGTGGAGAGGAACAGCCATTCCGGCGTGCGCAACGTGGCGCGGGGGTCGAGCAGCACGCTTTTCGGCATCATCAGCTTATGGCCGAACATCTCCTTGACGTGCCGCGCCGTGTCGGTGCAGCCGGCCGAGGCGGTGTATTCGCCCGCCGACAGGGTGGTCGGGACCGCGATCGTGCGCACCGACGGCGCCTGTGCCGGCGGCCGCTCGACGGTGCCGTCGGCCGCGACCCGCGCGCGGTAACGATCGAGCTGCGCCGGCTCGCTGACATTGTTGCCGAGGCAGAACGCGACCATCTTGGCGGCGTCGGTCACGGAGCCGCCGCCGAGCGTCGCCAACAGGTCGGCGCCGGCCTCGCGCGCCGCGTTGGCCGCCGCGACCACATCATCGCGCGGCGTGTGCGCGCCGATCTTTGCACAAATCCCGGCCAGCCGGTTGCCGAGCGCAGCGCGGATTTCCGCGACCATCTCGGTTTCGCGCGCCAGGGTGCCGCTCGCCAGCAGAAACACCGCATGGGCGCCAGTCGCCGCGACCTCTTCCGCGAGCGCCGCGGCGAACGGCCGGCCATAGATGACGCTCTCCATCGGCGGAAAGCGATAGGTGCCGGTCAGCATGGGGTCCTCCGCGCGCACAGCCTGAGCAGGTTTTTCACATTTGTACCACGGCCCGGCAAGCGGAGCGCGGGTGTCCCATCGGCATGTGGGTGGCATCTGCGCGATCAATGATATCTCATATATATATATGAAAGCAAAAATAGAAATCCGATTTGACTTTTTTCATAGTGCTTGATGTTTTCTTTGGGAAAACATAAGTCGTTGCCGTGCTTCGGGAACCGGTAATGCAATATTCGGTTGATCCAAGCAGATGTAAGGTGGACCGCGCCTGCGAGGATCGGGAGCCGGACAATGAGGACGACTACCAGGTTGCCGATGGCGGCAGTCCTTGCGTTGGCGATGGCGTTGCCGCTGGCGGCCTGCAAACCGAAAAACGGCGGCAACGCCAATAACGGTTCAGTGGCGACGACTGGCAGCGCCACCACGACCTCAACCACCGGAGCCGCGGCCGGCGGCGCCGGCGAGGCGGCGAATGCTCCACCGGCGAACGGCGGCGGCGGAACAACAGCCTCGACCTCGGCGACCGGCAGCGGCGAGACCCATACCGCGGCGGCAACAGGTGCCACGGGCGCGACCGCGGCACCCAAACCGGAGGCGGACGGCGGCGCCAGCGCAACGGCGGCGCCAACGCCGGCGGCGGATGGCGGCGCGAGCGGCTCAGCCGCCGGCGTCGGCATTTCGGCGGCTAACGCCCCGTCGAGTGGTGGAACCGGGAACGGGAAGGCAGCCCCTGCCGCGTCCGGCGCGGCGGACAATGCAGCCTCCGGAAGCGGAACGGCCGCGGGTCCTGCCGGGGCACCGCCTCCCGGCGCCAGTCAATCGGCAAGCGCCGGTACCGGTTCAGGCCTCGCCAACGGCGCGGCCGGTTCCGCCAACGGCAGCGCCGCCGCGGCCGAGCCGGGGAGCGCTGCTGTCGGCGCCCAAAATAACATCGGCGTGCCGCTGGAAATCTCCCCTTCCGGCATCAGGCAGGTGCAGCAGATGCTCAACCGGTTCGGGTATTCGGCGGGCGGGCTGACCGGACGCTGGAACCCGGTCACGGCGCGCGCGATGAGCGAGTTTCAGGCGGCGCACGGCCTCGAACCGACCGGCAGGCTGACCATCGGCAGCATCGGCGCGCTGGGGCTGTGGAACGGCCTGATCGGTAACCCGAACGGTGCCGGCAACCGGTTCGCACTCGGCCGGCAGAACAGCGCCGTTCCGCCGCCGCGCGGCTTCCGCTAAGCGCCTCCGGCGCCGCCAGCTCCGACGCCGCATCCGGCGGTGTTGGCATGCTTCTTGAATGCAATCCTCCGGGACCTTGCGGAGGATTGCGGAGATGATAACGGCCAAGCGCTTCGGGCAAGTCGTGCCGCTAGCTGCGGGGCTGGCGCTGGCGGCGGCGCCGGCGCTGGCGCAATCGGCCGCGCCGGCCGCCACGCCGAAGATCGACAGCGGCGACACCGCATGGATGCTGGCCTCGGTCGCGCTCGTCCTGATGATGACGCTCCCCGGCCTCGCGCTCTTCTACGGCGGCATGGTGCGCAAGATGAACGTGCTTGCCACCGTCATGCAGAGCTTTGCGGTCACCTGCCTCGTCACGGTGCTGTGGATGGTGATCGGCTACAGCCTCGCCTTCACGCCGGGCGATGCGTTTGTCGGCGGTCTAAGCCGGGTGTTCCTCGACGGCATGACGGTCGGCGCGGTCAACCCGCTGGCGAAGACCATCCCCGAATCGGTCTACATGTGCTTTCAGATGACCTTCGCGATCATTACCCCGGCGCTTATCTGCGGCGCGCTGGCCGACCGCATGAAATTTTCCGCACTGTTGTGGTTTATCGGGTCGTGGTCGATCGCGGTTTATGCCCCGATCGCGCATTGGGTATGGGGGTCGGACGGGTTTCTCGCCAATGCCGGCATTCTCGATTTCGCCGGCGGCACCGTCGTCCACATCAATGCCGGGGTGGCCGGGTTGATGGCCGCCCTGGTCCTCGGTAAGCGGCGCGGCTACGGGCATGAGCCGATGGCGCCGCACAATCTTGTGCTGAGCCTTACCGGCGCCGCGCTGCTGTGGGTCGGCTGGTTCGGGTTCAATGCCGGTTCGGCGGGGGCGGCCAACGGGTTGGCCGGGATGGCGATGGCGGTGACGCAGATCGCCGCGGCGATGGCGGCCTTGACCTGGATGGCTGTCGAATGGGCGTTACGCGGCAAGCCGAGCGTGCTCGGCATCATCTCGGGCGCGGTGGCCGGGCTGGTGGCGATCACCCCGGCTTCCGGCTTTGTCGACCCGCGCGGCGCCCTGGCGATCGGCGTTGCCGCCGGGATCGCCTGTTATTGGGGCGCCAGCGGCCTCAAGCGCATGCTCGGCTATGACGATAGCCTCGACGCCTTTGGGGTGCACGGGGTCGGCGGCATGGTCGGCGCCATCCTGACCGGCGTCTTGGCGGTGGCCGCGGTTGGCGGCGCCGGCAAGAGCGGCCTGATCGACGGCAATCCGCACCAGGTGCTGGTCCAACTCTACGGCATCGTCGTGGTGACGGCGTACGACGCGGTCGTCTCACTCGTGCTGCTCAAGATCATTGATGCGGTCATCGGGCTGCGCGTCGATGCCGAGACGGAGCGCGACGGGCTCGACCTCGCGCTGCACGGCGAAGCGGTGCAGTAGCCGGCCGGAACCCGGCGCCGCCGCGCGGCGGCGGGCAGGCGGCAACCCGCCTGCCGCTTTTTCGGGCGGCGCCTCGCCCTCTCCCTTCTCACGCTCAACCACGTCGCGGACAGCGGGTTCGCGGCCAACGCGAAAGGTGCGTCCATGCCCATGCCTCGGTCGATCGGAATGCGGATCGGATTTGCCGTCCTCGGCACCGCATTGAGCGCGTTGGGTACCGCGCGCGCCCAGTCGCCGTCGCCGAACCCGATGACCGTTCCGGCCATGGCCGGGCCGCTCGCCGCCAACCCGCACCCGGTGTCGTTCGACGGCGGGCCGCTCGGCAACATCTATGTCACCGGCGCGGTGAGCGGCCTCGGCCTGCTGCAGAGCGAGCCGTTTCCAAGCGATCACCAGAGCCGCGCCGATCTCAGCAACGGCCTTGTGTCAGTGCAGAACACCGCCGGGCTGGTGCAGTTTTTCGCGCAAGCCGGCCTCTATTCGTTCCCCGCGCTCGGCGCGCCCTATCTGCAATCGTGGAAGGCGACCGGCGAGTTCTTTGGCCCGGTGCCGGTCGCCTATGCCAAGCTGATGCCGAGCGATGCGTTTTCGGTCGAGGTCGGCAAATTGCCGACCCTGTTCGGCGCCGAATACGGGTTCACCTTTCAGAACATGAATGTCGAGCGCGGCCTGTTGTGGAACCAGGAACCGATCGTCAGCCGCGGCATTCAGGCCAACTACACGACAGGGCCGCTGGCGTTCTCGGCCTCGTTGAACGATGGCTTCTACTCGGACAGCTACAACTGGCTGAGCGGCACCGTTACCTGGACCATCAATAAAGAGAATACGCTGGCGCTCGCCGGCGGCGGCAATTTCGGACAGACCGGAAAGAACGCGCTTCCGAAATCGCCCTATTTTTACAACAACAGCGACATCGTCAACCTGATCTACACGTACAACCGCGCGCCGTGGACGGTGACGCCGTATTTCCAGTACACGCATGTGCCGGGGAATGCCCTGCTCGGGGCGCCACACGATAATTCGACGATCGGGGCCGCAATTCTTGCCAGCTACGCGCTGAGCGACCGGGTCAGCCTGGCGGGGCGGGCGGAATACATCGCCGCAACGGGCGACGCGCTATCGCCCAACCTGCTTTACGGACCAGACAGCTCGGCGATGTCATTGACCCTGACCCCGACATGGCAGAACGGCATCTGGTTTGTGCGCGGCGATCTGTCCTTTGTGCAGGCGTTCGGCGCAACCGCCGGGTCGGCTTTCGGGCGCGACGGCGCCGGCACCACGCAGGGCCGCGCGGTTATCGAGGCCGGTATTTTATTCTGACCGTTCCGGCGCCGGGACGCCGCGATGCCCGGGCGCCGGCCCTTAACGGAGCCGGCGCCGGGCCCGCGTGCCGTCGATCATTTTTCCCGGCGCTCGGGCGGGGCCTCCTCGCCGCGGTGGAAATCGAGCGACAGGCCGTTCATGCAATAGCGCAACCCGGTCGGCTGCGGGCCGTCGTCAAAGACGTGCCCCAAATGGCCGCCGCAGCGGCGGCAATGCACCTCGGTGCGCGCCATGAAAAGGCTGCGGTCGCTCTTGGTCTCGACCGCGTCGGCGAGCGGCTCGTAAAAGCTCGGCCAGCCGGTGCCGCTGTTGAATTTGGCGGCGCCGGCGAAGAGCGGCTGCCCGCAGCCGGCACAATGATAGATGCCGGCGCCGTGTTCCTTGTCGAGCGGGCTCGAGCCGGCGCGCTCGGTGCCGTGCTTGCGCAACACCCGGTACTGCTCGGGGCTGAGCCGGCTCCGCCACTCCTCATCGCTGAGCGCGACCTCAGGACGATCTTCGGACTTCGCCGCCTCGCCGCGCCCGCCGAGACGCCCGAGAAAACCCTCTGCCATGATCTCCCTCGCCAACAGCCGATTGCCTCAGCCTCTATATCGCGCGCCGCGCGCCCGTCGTGAAGGGGGCGCCGCATCGCACCCGGCCGGGTACCGCCGTCGGAATTGCTCCGGCAAAGCCTCACATCCAGGTCGCGGGCGTTGTTCCGTGAAGGGAATCCAATTCCGAGCGAGGCCCCCAAACTTGCGGCGGCTGCCGCCAGGGTGAGTCGCCGGCCGCCCACCCACGGCGGCACTGTCTGCTGGCACGGAAAATCCCCGCTCCGCCACCGCCGCATCAGTCGCAACCCTTAGCGATGCCTCGGATTTTCCGAATGCGCGCCGCGCACGAGCCTAACTCCCTAGGCTGTCGCCGTAAGCTTGATAATACATTCATCTTGCGGTTTTCGGTTGCCGCCGCCCCAGGTGTTTTCGACTTTCCCAGCTTTGGCGAGATTGACACAGATATCTTTTACGTTGGTTTCGCGCAGCATGTAGGCTTGAAGGAGCGCGACGAGAACGTGCGAGAAGGGGCAAGGTCCGCTTTTACCTAGAGCCGCGATCAGCTCAGCGGAGGCAAGCTCCATCTGTTCTACCACGATCTCGTCGATCGTCGCTTCCTGCACTCGGGCTTGGTGGCCGCTAAAAAGGTCTGGCGTCTTCGTTCGTTGTTCGCGGATCCGCTCTTTCGCGTTGGCCCTACTTCTCTCGTGTTGGCGCAGTGCATCGTATTCCGTTTGCCGAAAGACTTTCAGGCCCTCTAGATTCTTCGTACCGTAGGTGATAAAAAAGTGCGGGCGCTCTGCAGTAGCCTGGTCGACCTTGGTAGACACGACAAAATCGAAATTACCGACGGTCTTAAGTGTTTCTCGAAATAGCTTTTCCGCAGCCGGCCCCTTTTCGAGGTTGGTGTCGAGACGACCCCGCCATCCTGGCCCGCCTAGAATCGGGTTCAGCGAAGCCACAGTCTCTTCATCATCGCTGTGGACAAATCGCTGTACAAAGCTATACATGAAGTTGATTAAAACTTCGCATTTAGGGCGCATAAAAAGCGGCTTGATCTTGTCGAACGGATACCCCGTCCACCCTGTTGGGTCGATAAAGATTAGCGGAAATGACCCGTCAATGAAGGCCTGAATCTCACAAATAGCATCCTCAAACTTGCCGCAATAGGTCTTGATTTCGAAGTCTTCTGCAGGTTTGTGATATGTCGTCACGGCCCTATCCAGCTGGGCAAACGCCTCTGGTTCAGCTTCGGAAAAGAAGCACCGAATCCTACGGGAAATGCCGGTTCGCTCCCGAACCTGTTTCTGAGCATCAAGTAGGACCGAAATCGCTATCATGAACGATGAATCAATGAAGTTCTCGTCCTTGGTTTCCCAAGGCCCCGAAAAGCCGTCCACGTAAGTGATATCCTGGAAGGTCAGAACCTTAAACGCGAGCGCCTGAAGGTATCGCCTGAGTATGAAATGTTTTGCCTTTGTCTGCTCGCGGCCTAAATAAGGATCAACCACGCTCCGCCTCTCTAGTCTGTCGAAGTCGCCCCCATGCTGTGCCTATTAGGGGCCGCCGGATATTGATTCCACTCGCGCCCGCGAAGCAGCCTTCCACCGGCTTTAGGTCGAACGCCACCCCATTGTTTAAAAAAAAATGCTACTTTTGCAACACGACATTGGTTGAGAATTTCGATCGCCCACTCTTCTGCCATCGGGCGAGCCCGTGGTCCGCTCTCGCCGCCCACGATTGCCCAATCGATCCCCGCTAGATCGATTGCTCCCACGGGCCCTAGCAGGGGTTCAAAAGATACAAACCTTACCAATGCCTGTGCGGCCAGCAAATGCTTAACCCGGACAGCATTCTGTGCATCTTCGACAGATACTCCGAACCAGATGTGTCGAGGCGCCAAGCCTGTCCCATACCGCGCACGAAGATATCTGGCCATTATCGTACTGCGCTTCGTGAGTACCTGAAACGTATGCCAGTCTGCCGCTTCCATCGTGTCAAACACCGAGTCGATAAACGACTTGCGTACTTGCTTATGGAAAAGGTCGCTCATGGAGTTGACGAAGACTCGCCGCGGCTCACGCCAGTTGAAAGGCTGCCGTAAGCGCTCGGGCCTCAGCGTCAGGTCAAACCCATTCTGGTATGGGTGGCCGGCGACGCCGCGGAAGCGCTCGGAAAACCGCTCCGCATAACAGAAGTCGCACCCGCGTGTGATTTTGGAGCACCCGGTCACCGGATTCCAAGTCGCGTCCGTCCATTCGATCTGCGTCGTGGTCGCCATGCGTGTCTCATAGAACGAAAACGGAACGAACGCAAGTCAGATATCTAAGCCATCGGCTTCTTGACGCACGGACGGGCGTTTTCCGCCCTACACGCCGTCCGTTACACATCCAGGTCCCGCGCGAATCGCGCGTTTTTTTGGATGTAGGCGAAGCGGAGTTCGGGGCGGCGGCCCATCAGGGTTTCAACGAGTTGGGCGGTGCGGTGGAAGCCTTCTTCGGCGGTTTCGAGTGCGGCTGGGTCGGCGCGCTCGGGGAGGGTGACGCGGAGGAGGGTGCGCTGGGCCGGGTCCATCGTCGTCGCCTTCAGGTAGCGCGCCGGCATTTCGCCGAGGCCCTTGAAGCGGCTGATTTCGACCTTGCTGTTGCCCTTGAAGGTGGTGGCGAGCAGTTCTTCGCGGTGGGCGTCGTCGCGGGCGTAGAGGGTCACCTCGCCGCGGGTCAGGCGGTAGAGCGGCGGGAGCGCGAGGAACAGGTGGCCGCTATCGACCAGTTTGGGCATCTCGCGGAAGAAGAAGGTCATCAGCAGCGAGGCGATGTGGGCGCCGTCGACATCGGCGTCGGTCATGATGATGACCCGCTCGTAGCGCAGCCCCTCGTCACGGTAATGCGTGCCCATGCCGCAGCCGAGCGCCAGCACGATGTCGGCGATCTCCTGGTTGCCGCGCATCTTGTCGGCCGAGGCGCTCGCCACGTTCAGGATTTTGCCGCGCAATGGCAGGATCGCCTGGGTGTCGCGGTCGCGCGCCTGCTTGGCCGAGCCGCCGGCGCTGTCGCCCTCGACGAGGAAAATCTCGGTGCCCTGGGCGGTGTCGCGGGTGCAGTCGGTGAGCTTGCCGGGCAGG
>DASUKH010000255.1:0-18786 GCA_036278835.1 Allostellaceae bacterium | reverse complement strand
GAGCTTCGGAACGAGAGGTCGAACACCGTGCGCGATGTCGCCGGCCCCATCATGCCGATTGCGCCGCCGACAAAGGCCCAGTTGCTGATCAGGATGCGCACCAGCTCGGCCACCGCGATCGTCGCCATCGAGAAGTAATGGCCGGTCAGGCGGAAGGTCGGGAACCCGATTACCGCGGCGACGGCTAGGCTCAGCGCAATCGCTGCCGGCACCCCGGCCACCGGCGGCAATTGCCACAGCCGGTAAGCCAGCAGCGGCACGTAGGCGCCGATGCCGTAAAACACCGCATGGCCGACCGAGATCTGCCCGGCGAAGCCGCCGAGGATGTTCCACGCCGAGGCCGCGATCGCCGAGAGCAGCACCAGCGCGCCGAGCCGTTGCAGAAACGGGTCGGTAAACACCCATGGGTAGATGACGAATGCGATTGCCGCGGCGAGCGCGGCGGCGGTTGCGACGGGACGAAACCTCACGCCGTCCCCAAGAGGCCTTGCGGGCGCACCCACAGCATCAGCACGAAGAGGATATAGACCGCCACGTCGCGATAGATCGGCCCGAACCAAAACGCCGACAATGCCTGCACGACCCCGATTACCAGCCCGGCAATGAGGGCGCCGGGGACGCTGCCGAAGCCGCCGAAGGTGACGACGACAAAGGCGGTCAGGACGAGCGTATCGCCGATTGTCGGCGAGATCGGGTATATCGCTGCCATCAAGGCGCCGGCGATGCCGGCCGCCGCCGAGGCGAGGCCCCAGGCCAGCGCCTGCATGCGGTCGGGCCGGATGCCCATCAGCATCGCCGCGTGGCGGTCCTCGGCGACCGCCAGGATGCGGCTGCCGATCGCGGTGTGCGCCAAGAGCAGGTACATGCCGGCGGTCAGCACGATCGCCACGCCGCCGGCGACCAGCTGCGCCACCCCGAGATAGATGCCGCCGAACGCAATCGTGCCGCCGAGCGTCCCTTCGGGCAGGGTCACGAAATTCGGCGAGAATACCCAGAACGCGGCATAGCGGATAAAGAGCGCGAGGCCGAAGGTCGAGAGGATTTGCGCCAGCATCGGCCCGCGGATGATCGAGCGGATCATGCCGTAATAGACGGCGACCCCGAGCGCGAACAGCAATGCCGCCGCCGCGAGGCCAAATTCGGCGGGGCCGCCATGCAACCAAACCGCGACGACGAACGCGGTGTACATGCCGAGCATGACGAAATCGCCATGCGCGAAATTGATGACGTTCATCATCCCCCAGATCAGGGTCAGACCCGAGGAGAACAGCGCATAGACAGCGCCCACCAAAAGGCCGGAGACGATGACCTGGAGGAGGATAAGGGTCATACGCCGGCGCACAATGAAATTCCCTCTCCCCCATTGGGGGAGAGGGTCAGGGTGAGGGGGAGCCGGCGACGGGCGGGGGAGCCCCCCTCACCGCAGCCCTCTCCCCCCAATTGGGGGGAGAGGGTGCATCTCTTTGCGCCGGAAGTGCTCACTTCCATCCCTTGTAGGGCAGTTCGAGCTTGGCGGTGGCCTTGTCTTCCGGCCACACCGATTTGTAGTCCTTGCCTTGCAATTGAATGAGATAGGACGAAGCGAGGATGTTCTGGCCGGTCTTGTCGAACTTGACCCCGTTATAGCCCATCATCAGCTGGTCGGGCTTGAGGTCGGTCTTGACCAGCGCCTCGCGGATCGCCTCGGGCTTGGTCGAGCCGGCCCGGTTGATCGCATCGCACAACACGAAAAACCCTTCCATGATGCGGCCGCTGGTGTCGTCGAGGTCCTTGCCGGTCTTCTTCTTGTACAATTCGTTGATGATGTAGGTCGGGCTGCCCGGCTTGCCGACTGCCCACGAGCTGCGGTTGACGACTCCCTGCGCGAGATCGCCGACCGCGGTGACAAAAGCCGGGTCGGAAAACCCGGAATCGTCGGCGATCATCACCGGCGGCCGATAGTCGAGGTTCTTCATCGTCTTGACGTAGAGGATCGCATCGGCGGTATAGCTGATGAAGATCACCACATCGGGCTTCTTCTGCTTCAATTGCAGGACCTGCGGCGACACGTCGGTCGAATTGGCCGAATAGCTGATGTCGGCGGCGATCTGGAAGCCTTTCTTCTTCAGCGCGTCGCGCACGACGCCGGCGACTGAGGTACCGTAATCGGTGTTCTCGAAGACCAGCGCGACGCTATTGATCTTGTGTCCCTGCTTTTTAAGATCGGTCAGGAATTCGCTATAAATCTTGGCGAAATCGGTGCCGATCGGGGTCGTCCGGAAGGTCCATTTGAAGCCGCGCCCGGTGATGTTCGGGGCGGAGGAATCGCCGACCAGGTACGGGATGCCAAAACGTTCGGCCACCGCCGTCGCGGCGAAGCTGGCGGAGGACTGGTAGGAGCCGTCCATTGCAATGACGTGCTCCTGGGTGATCAGTCGCAGTGTCTGGCTCTGGGCCACCGACGGGTTGCCCTGGTGGTCGGCGAAGATCACCTGGACCTTGGCGCCTCCGAGGTTGGGCAGCCCCTTGCCGGCGCCCAGCGGCAGCGAGGCGAGACCCGGATGCGGATTGTTGATGATGTCCTCGGCGACCTCGATCGCCATCTGGCCGTAATGGCCGGCGCTTGCCGCCACCCCGCTCAAGGGATAAATCGCGCCGATCTTGACCGTCTGCTGCGCCGCGGCGGTTCCCGCAGCCAGTGCCAACGCCGCGGCCAGTGCCGCGATGCTGCCGATACGCATTGTCGCCTCCCCGTGATCCAGGTGCTTGTCGAGCGGCTCTTTTCGGCCGCGCCGCGGCGCAGGTCAAGCACGTCGGGAGTATCTCGAACCCGGCCGGGTTTCGCTCTACGATGGGCGCTCCGTCTGTTCGCGAGGGTCCCGCTTATGCCGTCCCGCCCCAATGCCGCGCTGTCGCAAATCCACACCCAGATCATGTGGTCGCGGCTGATCGCCGTCGTCGAGGAACAGGCGCAGACGCTTGTGCGCACCGCGTTCTCGACCTCAGTGCGCGAGGCCGGCGACCTGTCGGCTGGCGTCTTCGACCGCGACGGCAACATGCTGGCGCAGGCGGTCACCGGCACCCCCGGCCACGTTAATTCGATGGCCGCGGCGGTGAAGCATTTTCTCGATGCCTTTCCGCTCCCCACGATGGCCGAGGGTGACCATTACATCACTAACGACCCGTGGCTGACCTGCGGCCATCTGCACGACCTGACCGTCGTCAGCCCGACCTTTCTGCGCGGGCGTCCGGTCGGCCTCTTCGCCAGCACGGTGCACGTCGTCGATATCGGCGGCCTCGGGATGGGGCCGGATGGCCGGCAGGTGTTCGAGGAGGGTCTCGCGATCCCGCTGATGCCGCTGGCCCGCGAGGGGCGGATGAATGAGGATTTGCTGCGCATCGTGCGCGCCAATGTGCGCGAGCCGTTACAGGTCGAGGGCGACATTTACGCCTTGGCCGCGTGCAACGACGAGGGCAGCCGGCGCCTCGTCGAGATGATGGAGGAGTTTGGCCTCGCCAATCTCGACCGGCTCGCCGATTACATTATCGAGACCTCGCGGCAGGCTACCGTCGACGCAATCGGACGACTAACCCCCGGCAAATACCGCAACAGCCTGACGATGGACGGCTACGACCGGCCGCTGACCCTCTCCGCCGAGATGACGATCGGCGCCGACAATATCCATGTCGATTACACCGGCACCTCGCCGGCCAGCGCCTTCGGCATCAACGTCGTGATGAACTACACGCTGGCCTACACCGCGTTCGGAGTCAAATGCCTGGTCGCCCCCGAGGTGCCCAACAACGCCGGCTCGCTGGCGCCGATCACCGCCAGCGCGCCCGAGGGCTGCCTCCTCAACGTCAAGCGGCCGCGCGCGGTGGCGGCGCGCCACACGGTCGGCCACATGCTGCCCGACATCGTGTTCGGCTGCCTGCATCAGGTGATGGAAGGCGGCGTGCCGGCGGAGGGCGCCTCGTCGCTGTGGAACCCGCAGATCTACGGCGGCGCCGACGTACAGGACGAGGCGCCCGACGGCCCCGGCGCCGGCAACGCCGAGGTGGCGCCGTTCAGCACCGTCATCTTTCATTGCGGCGGCACCGGCGCGCGGCCCGGCAAGGACGGGCTCGATGTGACCGCCTTCCCGTCAGGGGTGCGCACGATCCCGGTCGAAGCCACCGAGTCGGTCGCGCCGGTTCTCTTCCGCCGCCGCGAGTTCCGCGAGGGCTCGGGCGGCGCTGGCCGCCAGCGCGGCGGCCTCGGGCAGGTTATCGAACTGGGCGGTGCCGACGGCAACCCGATTGCGCTGCTGTGCAATTTCGAGCGCATCAACAACCCGGCGAAAGGCCGCGACGGCGGCGGGCCCGGCGCGCCGGGCCGGGTCAGTCTGGCCTCGGGCCGGCCGATCCGCTCGAAAGGAAGACAGACCGTGCCGGGCGGCGATTTCATCCGGCTCGAATTGCCGGGCGGCGGCGGCTTCGGCGGCCCCGCCGAGCGTGACCCCGAGCAGGTCGCCGCCGACGTCGCCGACGGGCTGATCACCGCCGAGGCGGCGGCGCGTCACTACCGGGTCGCGCTGCGACCGGATGGCGCCATCGATCGCGATGCGACGGCGCGCTTACGAGCGGCGTAACCGGGCGGTCGTGAGACGGGAAATCCGGCCGAAAGCGACGCCCTGATAAATGGAATCGCTTCCTTCGTCATGGCCGGGCTTGTCCTGGCCATCCCACGGAGACCGGGATCAGCTTTACCGCTACGCGTGGATGCCCGGCACAAGGCCGGGCATGACGATATCGGTGTTCGAATCTGAGCGGATCACGCTCAATACAGCCCGCCGGTGCCCATTGCCGGGGTTTCGGACAATGCCGGCAGCGCCGCCGGGGTGGCGGGGAGCGCGCCGTCGGGCGCGGCGGCCAGCTGGTTCGGCATGTGCAGGCCGAGGTCGCGGTTGGTGCTGGGGTCGGTGCCGGTCTTGAAGGCGAGCCAGATCGCCTTTTCGCCCGGCCCCGGCGGCAGCCCGCTCGTCGGGTTGACCCGATAGAGCTGCACGCCCGGCGGGATGCGGAATTCGGTCGGCGGCTTGTCCTTCAGCGCGGCGATCATGAAATCGCGGAACACCGGCGCAGCCACCACCGCCGCCTGCTCGCCGTTGCCGAGCGTCACGGGGTTGTCGTAGCCGATATAGACGCCGGCGGCGAGATCGGGGGTGAAGCCCTCGAACCATGCATCCTGAAAGTTGCTGGTGGTGCCGGTCTTGCCGGCGATCGGCCGGCCGACCGCGGCCACCCGTCTGCCGGTGCCGCGCTGAACGACGCCCTCCAGCATCTGCACCACCTGAAAGGCCGAGGCCGGGTCGGCGATCTGTTCGCGGGTGTCGGGCACCTCCGGCACCTTCTGGTGGTGCCAATCGACATCGCGGCAGTCCGGGCAAGGGCGGTTGTCGGCGCGGTAGATCGTCTTGCCGTTGCGGTCCTGCACCCGGTCGATCAGGGTCGGGGTGACGCGCTTGCCGCCGTTGACCAGCATCGCGTAGGCGGCGGTCAGGCGCAGCGGCGTCGTCTCGCCGGCGCCGAGCGACATTGAGTAATCATGCGGCATCTTGTCCATAATGCCGAATTTCTCGACGGTGTCGGCGAGCGCGTCGAGGCCGACGATCGCGGTGGTGCGGGCCGCCATCACGTTGATCGACTCTTCGAGCCCGACCAGCATCGTGGTCGGGCCGAGGAACCGGTTCTCGTAATTGTGCGGCTCCCATTTCGGCATGCCGGGACCCTGGTCGAGCGCAATTGGCGCATCGAGGATCAGGGTTGACGGAGTGAACCCGTGTTCGAGCGCCGTCAGATAGACGAACGGCTTGATCGACGAGCCTTCCTGCCGCTTTGCCTGGGTCGCCCGGTTGAACTGGCTGATTTCGTAGCTGAAGCCGCCGGTCAGCGCCAGCACCCGCCCGGTATGCGGGTCCATCGCGACGAGCGCGCCCGACACGTCGGGGATCTGCTCGAGAGCATAACGCGGAGCACCGGAGGCAGCGGCGTGCCCCTCTTTCGTTTCCTCCGCGAGCTTGTCGACCAGCACGAGATCGCCCGGCTTGACGACATCGGCGGCGCGCCGCGGAAAGGCCCCGAGCGAGCCGCTGTCGCGCAGCGGGCGCGCCCAGCGCATCTGCGCGAACGGGATGGTGCCGGTGCTGCCGTCGTTAAGGCCGATCGCAGCGCCGCCGCCGTCGTCGCGCAGCACCACCGCCAGCCGCCAGCCGGCATCATCGGCGCCGGGCGGCAGCTTCTCGGCGGCAAGGCGACGCGTCCAGCCGGCGCCGGGGTCGATATGGCCGACCGGGCCGCGCCAGCCGCCGCGCTTGCGGTCGTATTCGATCAGTCCCTTGCGCAGCGCCTTGTCGGCGGCCGCCTGCATCGCCGGGTCGAGGCTCGTGCGCACCGACAGCCCGCCCTCGTAAAGTGCCTTCTCGCCATAGCGGGCGAGCAGCTCGCGCCGCACCTCCTCGGCGAAATACGGCGCATTGACGATTTCGGCCTCCTTGCGGTGGTGCAGCACCAATGGCTCGGCCTGGGCGCGCGCCACCTCGGCGGCGCTCACGTAGCCGTCCTCCGCCATGCGATCGAGCACCCAGTCGCGGCGCGCCCTGGCCGCCTTCGGGAAGCGTTCGGGATTGTAGTTGTTGGGCGCCTTGGGCAGGCCGCCGAGAAAGGCCGCCTCGGCAAGGGTCAGCTGGTCGAGCGATTTGTCGAAATAGGTCTGCGCCGCGGCGGCGATCCCGTAGGCGCCGGCGCCGAGATAAATTTCGTTCAGGTACAGTTCGAGAATGCGGTCTTTCGACAACACCTCCTCGATACGGGTCGCCAGCAGAATTTCCTTGATCTTGCGGCTGATCGAAACCTCGTTCGACAGCAGCATGTTTTTTGCGACCTGCTGGGTGATCGTAGAAGCGCCGACCGGCCGGCGATTGCTGCCCCAGCGACTGAGATCGGTCAGCGCGGCGCGCAGGATGCGCATCGGGTCGACGCCGTGATGACTGTAGAAATTCTTGTCCTCGGCGGCGATGAAGGCCTCGCGGACCCGCTTGGGGATCGCGGCGACCGGCACAAAGACCCGGCGCTCGGTGGCATATTCGGCAAGCAGCCGCCCGTCGCCGGCCTGTACCCGCGTGGCGATCGGCGGCTGATAATGGGCGAGCTGCTGGTAATCCGGCAGGTCGCGGCCGAAATACCAAAGGGTCAGCCCGGCGAACCCGCCAAGGGCGACTGCCGCGAGGATGAGGCAGACGAAAAGGATTCTAACGAGTTTAACCATTTGCGCGACCGCGCCGTCCCCTGTAGCGACACGCCGGCGGGAGGTCGCCGGCAGCTTCGCCCGCCGCGCGGCGGGCGGTCTTATGCGCCAACCCTGTGGCTATTCCAAGGCGGTTTCGCCGGACCGGCGCGGCAAAAAGCGGAAGCCGGGCCGGCCGGCATGCCAGGAAACCATTGTCGTGGAGGCGATTGACCGTTACATTAAAAGGCGCGAATCCGCCAACCGGACACTCGTCCGGCGGCGCTGCGACCAAACCCGCGCCCGCGGCAATAATCCTGCCGCCGTGCCGGGCCGCAGCGCCGGGCTTGCAGATCGTATGAACCCGAAGCCGGGCGTGCGCGCTGACGCGCCGCCGATGAAAATTTTCGCGACGACATGACCGAACACATCCCCGGCTTCCTTCCGCACAGCTTTCTACCACACAGCACCGCGTCGCCGGTCGCCTCAAGGCGGCCGCAGCCGCGCGCCTGGGAGTTTCGCCCGAATGGCAAAGCGTATGCTTATCGATGCCGCCCACCCCGAAGAAACCCGGGTGGTGGTGACCGGCGCCCATCGTCTTGAAGAATTCGATTTCGAGTCGTCCACCAAGAAACAGGTCAAAGGCAACATCTATCTGGCAAAGGTAACGCGGGTCGAGCCGTCGCTGCAGGCCGCCTTTGTCGATTACGGCGGCAACCGGCACGGTTTCCTCGCGTTCAGCGAGATACACCCGGATTACTACCGCATTCCGGTCAGCGACCGAATGTACGATGAGGGCGAGCCGGAGGCCGCCGACAGCCACACGGAAGCCGGCGACGATGCCGGCGTGCCGATCGCGACCGCCTTGCCGGAGTCTGTTCGGGTGAACGCGGAAGCGGAAGGCGAAGGCGATCCGGAAGCCCCGGACGCGCCTGAAGCCGTTGCGGGTGACGAGGCGACGCCGATGCCCGGGCACGATACGGGGGAAGCGGGGTTCCCGATCGAAGCCTGGCCCGGCTTGGCGGCACCACAGGAGCCGACCGCGCCGGCCGACAAACCGGCCGGCCCGCCGCGGGGGTCGGATGATGACGATTCGGGCGCGGCGATCCCGACCGCCGCCGAAGCCGGCAGCTCCGGGACAGATGATACCGACCCCGAATCGGTTGAAGACCGGTCCTTCTCGGAACCTGAAGCCGTGGCGCTGCGCATCGCCGAGGTCGCCGTCGTGGCGGCTGAGGCCGGCGCGTTTGCCGACGATTACGATCCCTCCGGCGACGGCAACCCTGCCTGGGAGGCGTCCGGCGACAACGCCGGCGAAGATCGCCTCACCGACAACCATTCCGGCGATGAGCATCAGGCCGTCTCCGGAAGCGTCGAGACCTTCGGCGGCGACGAGGCCGAGGACGTCGAAGAGGCCGATGCCGAGCGCCGCCGGACCGATCCGATGCGGCATTACAAGATCCAGGAGGTCATCAAGCGGCGCCAGATCATGCTCGTGCAGGTCGCCAAGGAGGAGCGCGGCAACAAGGGCGCGGCGCTGACCACCTATCTGTCGCTGGCCGGGCGCTATTGCGTGCTGATGCCGAACACCAATCGCGGCGGCGGCGTGTCGCGCAAGATCACCAGCATTGCCGATCGCCGGCGCCTCAAGGATATCCTCGAAGAGCTCGATATTCCGGAAGGGATGGGGGTCATCGTCCGCACTGCCGGCGCCGAGCGCTCGAAGGCCGAGATCAAGCGCGATTACGAATACCTGCTGCGGCTGTGGAACGAGATTCGCGACCTGACGCTGAACTCGACCGCGCCGGCCTTGATATACGAGGAAGGCAACCTCATCAAACGGTCGATCCGCGATCTCTATACCCGCGACATCGACGAGGTGCTGGTCGAGGGCGAGGAGGGCTACAAGACCGCGAAAGCCTTTATGCGCACGCTGATGCCGAGCCATGCCAAGCGCGTGCAGCCCTATCGCGACCCGCAGGTGCCGCTCTTCCAGCGCTTTCAGGTCGAGGGCCAGATCGACGCGATCCATTCGCCGGTCGCGCAATTGCGCTCGGGCGGCTACATCGTGATCAACCAGACCGAGGCGCTGGTCTCGATCGACGTCAATTCCGGCCGCGCGACCCGCGAGCGCAACATCGAGGAAACCGCGCTGCGGACCAATCTCGAGGCAGCCGACGAGATCGCCCGGCAGTTGCGGCTGCGCGACCTCGCCGGGCTGATCGTCATCGACTTTATCGACATGGAGGAGCACCGCAATCAGATCGGGGTCGAGCGCCGCCTCAAGGAGGCGCTGAAGAACGACCGGGCGCGCATCCAGGTTGGCCGCATCAGCCCGTTCGGGCTGTTGGAGATGTCGCGGCAGCGCCTGCGGCCGTCGCTCGCGGAGACCTCGACCCAGCCATGCCCGCATTGCGGCGGCACGGGTTTTATCCGCTCGGTCGAATCGACGGCGCTCTACGTGCTGCGCTCGATCGAAGAGGAGGGCATCCGGCGCCGCTCGGCCGAGATCTGCATCTACGTCCCGACCAATGTGGCGCTCTACATTCTCAACCAGAAGCGCGAATCGGTTGCGCAGATCGAAGTCCGGTACAGCGTCAAGGTGATGGTTGCGCGCGACGATTCGCTGATCCCGCCAAGTTTCCGCCTCGAGCGGCTGCGCGCCTTCGGCGCCGGCGAGGCGCCGCCGCTGCGCGCGATCCAGGCGCCGGTGATGCCCGCGGAGGACGACGAAGAGGAGGCGCCGGAAGAGGCCGCGGAGATGACGGCCGGCGAGGAGAGCGGAGAGGAGGAGCGCCGCGCCCGCCGGCGCCGCCGCCGCCGGCCACGGCATCCCGAAAACGGACGCGAGGCGCGTTTCGAGGCGCGAGAGCGCGAGGCGCCGACGGCGGATGGGGCCGGCGAGCCGGTCGAGGCGGCTGCCGACGGGCACGGCCTGCCGGCAGGGGGCGATAATGAGGATCAGGCCGAACGTCAGGCCGAGGCGGACCGGCGGCGGCGCCGGCGCGGCCGGCGTGGCGGCCGGCTGCGGCCGCGCCGGGACGAGCCGGCCGCCGAGACCATCGAGGTCGTGCCCGTCGCTGCGGGACCGGCGGCCGAGGATGCCGAACCGGAGACCTGGCCTACGGAGATGGCGCTGGCGGCGGACGACATCGAGACGGCCAGTCTCGCCCCGCTCGCCGGCGAAGAGGCCTCACCGTCCGCGGTGAAGCCCACGGCGTCGGATGCCGCTGCTTTCGAGAGCAGCGCGGCCCCGGCGGATGCGGAGCCGGCACCGACCGCTGAAGCCGGGCCGGGCGTGCCGTTCGTCAGCGAAAGAGAGCGCCGGTTCGAGGAGGGCGCGGCGCCCGAACCGGCCCCGGAGCCGCAACCCGAGGCGGGAGAAGAGCCGGAAATCGCCGCCGTGCGGCCGAACGACGATGTGTTGGTCGTTACCGATAAGCCGCCCAATCCACGCCGCGGCTGGTGGAAGCGCTCCGATCAGCTGTGATCGGGGCCGCGGCGGTTTTGTCACGCCGACGGGCGCCCGCAGCGCCCGTTTGCGCGGCAGCGGCGTCGGCTTTCGCGATGCGGAGATAGCGGGGCTGTTCGGCGGAAAACGGGCAGGAGATGCGCGCTGCCGTTGACCCGCTGCCGGTTGCCGCGGAGCGGCGCAGGGCTTAGCTTTCAGGCGTGATCGCATCGCGGGTGGAGGGCAGCATGGCCGAGAGGGTGGAGATCCGCGAAGTCGGCATGCGCGACGGGCTGCAGAGCATCGCCGACATCATGCCGACCGGGACCAAGCTCGCCTGGCTCGACGCCGAGTATGCAGCCGGGGTGCGCCATATCGAGGTGTCGTCGTTCGTCCCGCCCAGGCTGCTGCCGCAACTGGCCGACGCCGAACAGGTCGTGCGCCACGCGATGAGCTTGCCGGGGCTGCACGTTTCCGCATTGATCCCGAATTCGCGCGGCGCCGAGCGCGGCCTCGCCCTCGGCGTCCCCGAGATGAATTTCGTGCTGTCGGTCAGCGAGGGACACAACAAGTCGAACGTGCGTCGCAGCACGGAAGAGTCGATCGAGGATTTTCGCCGGGTCGCGCAATTGTGCCGCGAGCAGGGCGGGGAGAAGCGACCGCGGGTCAATTGCGGTCTCGCCACCTCGTTCGGCTGCACGATCGAGGGCAATGTCGACGAGGAGCGGGTGCGCCGCATCGCGGGCGAGATCGCCGAGGCGGGCGCCGATGGCATCATCCTTGCCGATACGGTCGGCTACGGGCAGCCGGCGGCGATCGGGCGGGTGTTCCGCAAGGTCATCGCCGATGTCGCGCCGCTGCCGGTCGCGGCGCATTTCCACGACACCCGCGGCCTCGGCCTTGCGAATGTGCTGGCGGCTTTCGAGGCCGGCTGCCGGTTTTTCGACGCCTCGCTGGGCGGTCTCGGCGGCTGCCCCTACGCGCCGGGCGCCACCGGCAACATCGTGCTCGAAGACACCGTGTTCCTGTTCGAGGCGATGGGCGTCGCGACCGGCATCGATATCGAAAAGCTGGCGCCGGTCCGGGAACTGGTGCATCGCGCCCTGCCCGAGGTGGTCCTCTATGGCGCGATCGCCAAGGCCGGCCTGCCGCGCAACTTCCACCCGGCGGCCCTGGCCGCCTGACGGCGGCGATTGGAGAAGATGACATGAGCGATACGGTCGCAGCAGAGCCGGGGATTGACCTGTTCGATGCGTTCCGGGTGCGCGCCGACGCGATGGCGGAGGCTTGCACCCGCTGCGGCGACTGTTTCCGCGCCTGTCCGATGACCGAGCCGGCCGGCATCGCGGCGGCCGACCCGGGCGAGACGGCCGGCGCCATCGTCGATCTGATCACCGGCGGCGAGGGTGACGAGGCGGCGGTGCGCTGGACCGAAGCATGCAGCGGCAGCGGCTATTGCATCCCGGCCTGCAAGCACGGCATCAACCCGCGCTTCATGGTGCAGCTGGCGCGCGGGTTTGCCCGCCGCAACCGCGGGACGGCGCCGCTCGCGGCGCGGTGGCGCAAGGGGTTCCAGAACATGAGCCGCGGCGTGCGCGTGCTGTCGCGCCTCCAGATGCCGCCAGAGGTATTGGCCCGCTTCGCGCCGCCGCGCGACAAGCGCGACCACCCGCCCGATGTCGTCTTCTACACCGGCTGCAATGTTTTGAAGACGCCGCACATCGCGCTGCTCTGCCTCGACATCTTCGAGCTGTTGGGCATCACCTACGAGGTGATGGGCGGGGTCGGCCAGTGCTGCGGCGTTTACCAATACCGGGCCGGCGATTTCGTCACCAACAACAAGGTCGCCTATGCGACGATCGACGGCCTCGCCTCGGCCGGCGCGCAGACCGTGCTTTCATGGTGCCCGTCCTGCCAGATCTCGATCAGCGAGGTGTCGCTGCCGAATTACGAGATCGCGTTCGGTGCGAAGCCGTTCGACCTCAACCCGTTCCTGATCTTCCTCGCGGATCGCGCCGACCAGCTCGCGGGCATGATGAAGCGGCGGGTCGAGAAGCGGATCGCCCTGCACGAGCGACCGGTGTTTCCCGGCGTCGTCGATGCGGTCAAGAAGTTGATCTCGATCATCCCCGGCGCCGAACTCGTCGAGATCGACGTGCCGCGGGTCGGGACGCAGGCCAACAGCCTTACCCAACTGCCCGAGTTCAAGCGCAACCTCGTGCAGCGCGAATTGCAGGCAGTGGCCGATGCCGGGGTCACCACCTTGGCGACGATCTACCACGCCTGCCACCGCGACATCTGCGACGCCGGCGATGGGCGCAGCTTCGAGGTCGTCAATTTCATGGAGATATTGGGCGAAGGTCTCGGCCTGGACAGCGAAGACCTTTACAAGCGGCTCAAACTGATCGGCGGCATCGACGAAATCATCGCCGAGACAGCACCCTTGATCGACGCCAACCGGCTCGACCTCGACACGGTGCGCGACGCGCTCCTCGCGGAGTTCGGCGCACGCTGATTTTTCTACTCACCGCATTCCTGGCGGAAGCCGGGAACGACCCGTCCACCGGCGGGATGTTGCCACCGTGGGTCCCGACTTTCGCCGGGAATGCGTGTGAAAGCTCGTCAGGGTAGGGGGTTACAGGAGCATCGAATGGCGGGCAACAAGCCGGGCGTGTTCATCGATGGCGAGGCGGGCACCACCGGGCTTGGCATCCGCGCCCGCCTCGAAAACCGGCCGGATATCGCGCTGAAGAGCCTTCCCGCCGCGTTGCGCAAGGACAGGGCGGCGCGCCGCGACATGATGGCGGAAGCCGATCTCGTCGTGCTTTGCCTGCCGGACGACGCGGCGCGCGAGGCGGCTGCGATGGCCGACGGGCTTGGCGCCGATGCTCCCAAGCTGCTCGACGCCAGCACCGCGCACCGGGTCGATCCGGCCTGGATCTACGGATTTCCGGAGATGATCGCGGGCCAGGCCGGGCGGATCGCCGCCGCCGACAAGGTCGCCAATCCCGGCTGCTATCCGACCGGCGCGATCGGATTGCTGCGCCCGCTGGTCGAAGCGGGGCTGATCCGGCGCGACCACCCGATCTCGATCAACGCGGTCAGCGGCTATTCAGGCGGCGGGCGCGCGATGATTGAGGCGCACGAGGAGATAGGCGGTCCGGCTTTCGAGTTGTACGCGCTCGGCCTCGAACACAAGCACGTGGCCGAGACACAGCTCTATTCCGGCCTCAACCGGCGGCCGATCTTTGTGCCGTCGGTCGGGCATTTTCGGCAGGGCATGCTGGTATCGGTGCCGCTGCACCTGGATGACCTGCCCGGCCGCCCGCGCGGCGCCGACCTGCACGAGACGCTCGCCGCTGCCTATCGCGGCTGCGAGCATGTCCGCGTCGTCGTTCCGGCTGCGGGCGGCAAGCTCGGGCCCGAGGCGCTCAACGACAGCAACCGGCTCGAATTGTGCGTGCATGCCAACGAGACGCGGCGTCAGGCAGTGCTCGTCGCACGGCTCGACAATCTCGGCAAGGGCGCCTCGGGCGCCGCGGTGCAGAACCTCGAATTGATGCTGGGGCTGGCTGCAAGCGAGCGCAATTCGCAGTAGCTCCGCAGTCCCGGCGAAGGCCGGGACCCACCGTTCAAGCATCCCGTTGCCGGCGGAGTGGGCCCCGGCTTTCGCGGGGGACGCGATCTTTTGTGATCGAGGCATCGGCCGGTGCACCGAACAGGTCCGGCAGGTCGGCCGTGGCGCCGTCGACCAGCGAGTCGGCGGCGACGCCGATCAGGCGGAACAGGGTGCCGTCGGCTTCGCCGGCAAGCAGGTGAGCGGCGGTCGAAAAAATCGGCTCTACAAGTTGCGTGGGGTCGGCGAGGCGGCGCGAGCGGGTGCGCACCCGGAAATCTGCGCTTTTCAGTTTCAGGGTCACGCCGCTCGCCGCCAGCGCGCTCTGCCGCAACCGATCCGCCACCCGTTCGCACAACGGCCGCAACGCCTCGGCGAGGGTCGGGGCATCGCTCACGTTGCGCGCGAAAGTGGTCTCGGCAGAAATCGAGCGCGCTTTTCCGGAAGGCGTAACCGGCCGATCATCGTCGCCGCGCGCCAGCTGGGCAAGGCGCCGTCCGAGCCGCCCGTAGCGGCGCGCCAGCTCGCGCTCGTCGAGGCCGCGCAACTGGCCGATCCGCATGAGGCCGTCGGCGGCGAGCCGCCGCGTGGTTGCGCCGCCCACCCCCCACAGCCAGGAGACCGGCTTGTCGGCAAGGAAACCGGCCGCCTCTGCCCGACCGATCACCGCGAAGCCGCGCGGTTTGTCGAGGTCGGAGGCGAGCTTGGCGAGGAACTTGTTGTAGCTGAGCCCGATCGAGATCGTGACGCCGAGCGCCGCCTCGATGCGGCGGGCGAGCGCCGCCAGGAGCTGCGCCGGCGCGGCGCTCTCGTCGCCGGCGCTCAGATCGAGAAATGCCTCGTCGATCGACAGCGGCTCGACGAGCGGCGTCAGGCGCAGCATGGCGGTGCGCACCGCCCGCCCGACCTCGCGGTATTTTGCCATGTCGGGCCGGATCACGACCGCATCCGGGCACAATTCCAGCGCCTGGAACATCGGCATCGCCGAACGCACCCGGTAAAGCCGCGCGACATAGCAGCATGCCAGCACGACCCCGCGTGCGCCGCCGCCGACAATGACCGGACGTTGCGCCAGCTCGGGCCGGTCGCGCTTTTCGACGGTGGCATAAAAGGCGTCGCAATCGAGATGGGCGATCGCCAGCTCCCCCAGTTCCGGGTGCGCGACGACCCGCGGCGAGCCGCATTCCGGGCAGCGCTCCGGCGCCGCCGGCGTGGCGGCGAGTGCGGTGCAGTCGCGGCACAGGATCGCGGTCACGCCGTTAATTGCATTTGTGCGCGCCGACGCAAACATCGCAGGCGCCTATGCGCTGGAACCCCATCTTGGCGAGTCTCGACGGGGCTGTTGCAAAACCGGCTTCGGTGGTGATTCTCTTAGGCACCGTCCGGCGTTTTATCCCTGAGGAGGCGACCATCTGATGACCGCCCGCGTCCTGGTGGTCGACGACATCGAGCTTAATGTCAAGCTGCTCGAAGCGAAGCTCGCCAACGAGTATTTCGAGGTGCTCGGCGCCCATGACGGGGCGCGCGCGCTCGAGGTCGCGGAGCGGGAGCTGCCGGACATCATCCTGCTCGACATCGTGATGCCGGGTATGGATGGGTTCGAAGTATGCCGCCGGCTGAAGGCGAGCCCGCGCACCGCCGATATTCCCGTCGTGATGATTACCGGATTGTCCGACATCGCCGACCGGCTGCGTGCGCTGGAAGCCGGCGCCGACGATTTCCTGTCTAAGCCGTTCAGGGATATCGCCCTGTTCGCGCGGGTGCGCTCGCTGATCCGGCTGCGGCGGATGATGCACGAGCTACGCCGGCGCGAGGGCGTTTGCGGTCGTTTCGGCGGCGGGCTGGTGGAACCCGCGCCGTTGGGCGACCCGAAAGCGGCGCGGATTCTGGTCATCGACGAACAGGAGGTGCAGGCGGAGCGAATAACCGCGACATTGCGCCCGCTCGCCGCTTCGATCCTCTGCGCCGACTCGTGCGAGCAGGCGCAACAGCTGCTCGGCCCCTCGGTCGAGCTGGTCGTCGCAAGCCTCTCAATGCCGGACGGCGACACGTTGCGACTTGTCTCGCAATGGCGGGCGAACGAAAGCTCGCGCCTGTTGCCGATCCTCTTGACCGCCGGGCCGGGCGACCTGCCGCGCCTCGCCAAGGGCCTCGACCTCGGCGCCAACGACTATCTGGTCCGTCCGATCGATCGCAACGAGCTGCTCGCGCGGGTGCGCATCCAGCTGCGCCGCAAGCACTTGCAGGAAAGGTTGCAGGAAAACTACCGGCGCAGCCTGTCGCTGGCGCTTACCGACGAACTGACCGGGCTTTACAACCGCCGCTATGTGTCGGCCCATTTGAGCGATCTGTTCGGCCGCGGCGATGGCGGCGAGCGGACCGCGGTGGCGCTGCTGGACATCGACCATTTCAAAGGGGTCAACGACCGCTTTGGCCATCCCGCGGGGGATGCGGTGCTGCGCCAGCTGGCCGCCCGCGCCATCCGCCACGTGCGCAGCGTCGATCTCGTCGGGCGCCTTGGCGGCGAGGAATTCGTCGTCGTCATGCCCGAAACCAGCCTCGCCGGCGCCGTGGTCGGCGCCGAGCGGCTGCGCGCTGCGGTCGCCGACCTGCCGTTCGCGCTGCCGGGCGGCGACAGCCTGCCGGTCACCGTCAGCATCGGGGTCGCCGCGGCCGGTGCCGGGCATGAGACAATCGAGGGCGTGCTGAAGCGGGCCGACGATGCGCTCTACGCGGCAAAGAATTCCGGCCGCAACCGGGTCGTCTCGCTGCCCCACGAGCAGCGCGCCGCCTGAGAGGCGCCCCGATCCAACGCGGAGGGGCCACGGAACGCCGGCGTCCCGCCGGCATGCCGGCCGGCGGTCCGGGTGAGCGCCCGTCGCCTTCGACGATGCGGCAATCTGTCGTATGATCCCTCGGGGCACGCAGCCGCGGAGGAACAAGTGGCCACGATCATAAATCTCGCCGGCGAGTTGGAGAAATTGACGATGCTGCGCGGGCGCCGGCCGGAGACCACCGAGGCCGAGCGCAAAGCGAGCGGCGGCTTTGTCAATATCGCGCCGTTTCGCGACGGGCACGTGTTCGGCGTCAAATTCAGCGGCGATGCCGCGTGGGAGCGTCACCCGAACGGCGACGAGCTGGTGCAGATCGTCGAGGGCGCGACAACCCTGCACGTAATGAGCGACAGCGGCTTGCAGTCGCACGTGCTGAAGCCCGGCATGCTGGCGATCGTGCCGCGCAACACCTGGCACCGCTTCGAGGCGCCGGACGGGGTGGCGCTGATCACCGCGACCCCGATGCCGACCGACCATCTGACCGTCGATGTCGAGGATCCGCGCACCTTATCGCCGGCGGATTTGCAGGGGCACGTCGAAAAAAAGCGCGGCTGATGTATTTCGACCGGCGCCTGTGGGCGCTGACGCTCGGCCTGCGCGGGCGGATCGCGCTGGCGATCGGGCTGGGGCTTGCCGCTTCGGCCTTCGGCATTGCCCGCTTCGCGCTGCTCGGCGCGCTGTTGGCGCGGGTCTTCGCCGGCGCGGCGCCCGGCACGATTGCTTCGCTGGCGATCGGGGTTGCCGGGGCGGTCATTCTGCGCGCCGGGCTCGACCATGTCCGCACCCTGATCGCCCACCAGAATGCCGCGCGGGTGCAGGAGGAGCTGCGCGGCCTTCTCTACGACAAGATCGCCGAGCTCGGCCCCGCGTGGTTCGCCGGCGAGCGCACCGGCGGGGTCATGCTGTCGCTGGTCGACGGGGTCGAGCAGCTACAGAGCTTTTTCGGCCAGTATCTGCCGCAATTGTCCATCGCGGCGCTGACCCCGCTGGCGATCTTCGCCTTTATCGTGTGGTGGGATGCGCCAGTTGCGACGGTGATGCTGGCCGCCGCGCTCGTCACCCTGATCGCGCCGGCGGTGTTCCATGCCCGTGAGAACCGCACCAGTACGGTGCGGCAGCAGGCGATGAAGGGCTTCGGATCGGAATTCCTCGACGCGGTGCAGGGCCTGCCGACCCTCAAGGCCTTCGGCCAGAGCGCCGCGTTCGGCCGCCGGCTGGCCGTGCGCGCGCGGGAATTGTCCGACACCACGATGCGCGTTCTCTCGACCAGCGTAATGACGCGCGGCATCACCGATGCCGGGATCGCGATCGGCGCCGCGGCGGCTCTGGCGCTGGGGGCGTGGCGGGTGTCGCATGGCGCGATGACGATCGAGGCGCTGTTAATCGTCCTGATGTGCGGCACCGAGGTGTTCCGCCCGCTGCGCGACCTGCGGGCGGTGCTGCATCAGGGCATGGTCGGCCAATCGGCCGCCGCCGGCATCCACGCGCTCCTCGCGGCCGAGCCGCTGGTGAAGACCGTAACCGCGGAAAATCCCTCTCCCGCAATGCGGGAGAGGGTGGCTCGCCGCGGGAGCGGCGAGCCGGGTGAGGGCGACGGCCTCAGCACGGCTGCCCGGGGGGGGGGGGGGGGGGGGGGGGGGGG